>JAPPHK010000116.1 GCA_028820795.1 Nitrospinota bacterium
GGGTGTCTTCCTTCACGTCGAGCAGAAACGCGAGGCTCTCGCGCACGGTGGCGAGATATGGATCCACCGTGAGGTTTCTCAAGAATGCACCCTGCCCGCTCCTCACTTCGATCAAGCCCGTGGTGTCGAGCGCGCGCAGGGCTTCGCGCACCGAAGGCCTGCCGATGCCGAGCGTCGCCGCGAGTTCGCGCTCGGACGGCAGCCTGTCGCCGGGCGTGAGCTTGCGCTTGCGGATGAGCTGCTGTATCTGCTCCACCACGTCTTCGTAGAGCCTCGTTTTTCTCACCGGCCTGAGCAAAAGACCGCCTCCTGGGACGCAAGCCATCCCGAGCGAAAAAATAAGCCACACGGGGGTTATCACTGTATTTATCAACCCGGATGCTTCCTGGTCAGATGGTATGACCAGTACCAGCCCGCACGCCCACTTGTCAACAGGCGCAAGGCGGTTTTTCGTCAGTTGTAGGGGCCGCATACATGCGGCCCGGCCTTTTCGTCTTCACATTGCGGGTCGCATAATATGTCGGACATATATGTCCGACCTACACGCGTATTGACATCCTGACCATGGGGGAGTGCCCGGCCCGCAAGGGCTTCTTCAACAACCCCGCCCCGGCCCCGCGTTGCCGCTCTCATCTCAGGGAGCGTATAATCGGCCCCATCCAGCGCGCATTACCGCCCCCGGATCGAAGGAAAACCCTTGGCACCCGATCTCGCCCTCTCCGCGCACCTGTTCGCCTATGAACCGCTCCGCTTCGAGCACTTAAATGATGCGGCGCAAGCCGGTTTCCGGAAAATCGAGCCCTGGGCGATGACGCCCCATTTCGACGTGAACGATAAGGACAGGCTTGAAAACCTAAAAGGATGGCTCGCGGATTTATCTCTCACCACATCCAGCTTCCACGCGCCTTTCTACGCGGATCTCGCCGAGGCGAGAGCAGGACGCTGGCTCTCCCTCGCCGCGCCCGATAAGGACGCCCGCAAGGCGGCGGTCGAGAAAACGGTTCAAGCGATACGCGCCTTCCGCCCTCTGGGCGCAAGAACCGCCGTTATCCACCCGAGCGCGCCGGGTAAGGCGGGCGATGGGGACACCTGCGAGGCGCTGGAAGCGAGCATCGCAAGGCTCCTGCCTGTAGCGGAGGATACCGACTCCGTCCTGGCGCTCGAGAACATCCCCTCCGCCCTGGGCCGCGCCGAGCCTTTGGCCGATTTCGTGGCGCGCATCGATCACCTCAGGCTCAGAATCTGCATCGATACCGGCCACGCCCTCATCACGGAGGGAGAAAACACCCGAAGCGGCATCGAGCGGCTGGCGCCTCTTTGCGTTGCAACGCATCTGCACGACAACGACGGACGAAACGACGCGCACCTGATCCCCGGCGAGGGCGCGTTCGAATGGGCGCCTTTTTTCAACGCGCTCGACGCCCGAGGCTACTCGGGGCCGCTCACGATCGAACTCAGAAGAAAAGACGAGCCCTACGCCGAGACGCTGGCCGCCGCGGCGCGCGCCATGAAGGCGCTCACCTCACAGATCAAGCCGGGTCCCGCATGAAGGCGAACCTCGCGGAGCAGGCGCACGAGCGACTGAAAACCCTGGCGCGCGGACATTTCGGCGTCGATGTTTCTTCCTTGCTGCCGCTTGCCGGAGACGCCTCGACGCGCGACTACGTGAGGCTCATTCATAGGGGCGGCGCCAAGCCAAGCTCGGTCGGGATGATCACCCCGGAGCCTTTCACGGAAGAGGCGCTCCCCTTCATCGACGTACAGGCGCATTTCAGGGAGATCGGCGTGAGGGTGCCCGATATCTTCGCGGTGGATGGGGAAGCGGGCGTGATCCTGCTGGAGGACTGCGGCGATGAATCGCTCGAAGACGCCTGGCGGGGCGGCGGATGGGAGCGGGCGGAGCCGCTCTACGCCGCCGCACTCGACCTGATCGCCGCCATGCAGGAGGCTCCGAGCGCGCCCGCAGGCGAGAGAATCGCGCTGGTGCGGCGCTTCGACGCGGAATTTTTCACGAACGAGCTTCACCACACGCGCAAATACGCCTTCGAGAAACTTCTGGGGTTGGAGACGGATGAACGCAAGCTTGATGCGGCCTTTCGCGAATTGTGCGGGGAAATCTGCCGGATTCCCTTCCGCCTCACGCACCGCGACTACCACGGCAGGAACCTGATGGTTCTCGATGATGCGGTTTTCGCTATCGATTTTCAGGACGCGCGCATGGGGCCGGCGCTCTATGATCTGGCCTCTTTGGCGTTCGACAGCTACGTCGACCTCGGAGCCAGAGCGCGGGATTACCTCATCGCCCGCTACTGGGAGACTTGCGGCCAACGCCTCTTCTCGGATAAAGAAGAATACGAACGCGCCCTGCGCGGGACTGCCATACAACGAAACTTGAAGGCCATCGGCACATTCGCCTATCAAAAAGCGGTGCGCGGAGCGGAGCGCTACCTTGCGAGCATTCCGCATACCGTCAGGATGGTGCAGGCGCATTTCGAAAGGAGGAGGGATTTGGGAGTTCTTCACGCTTCACTCGAGCCTTTCCTCGACGCGCTTCTCAAATAAAGGAGTCATCCCCTTTTGGATTTCCTGAAATCGATATTCCTCACGTCGGTGGAGCTTTGCCTGTACGATTTCCCCCACACCGAAGCAGTACCACCGAGCGAGGCGAGAATCGAGGTCGAGCACGTCATCCTCGACGGCGCGTCGGAGAATCGCCACCTCATCACCGACGTGCAGGGCGAGAAACTGACGGCGAGGCGCTTCGAGCGGGGCGAGAAGTGCTTCGTCGCGCTCGAAAACGGCAAGGCGGTGAGCTATATCTGGGGAGCGCGCGGCGTGGTGGGCGTGGAGGAGATCGACAAGGCCGTGAAGCCCGAGGCCAAGGAGATATACCTCTACGACGCCTTCACCCTGGAGCCCTGGCGGGGGAGGAACCTATACCCCGCCGTGCTCAGGCGCGCCCTCGAATACGGGGAGGGGCTTGGCCTCACGCGCTCTCTCATCTTCGTCGAGGCGAGCAACACGGCCTCGAGGCGCGGGGTGGACAAGGCGGGCTTCATCCAGTTTCAGACGCTCTATCACAACCGGTTTTTCGTCTTCACCCGCTCGCACCTCTCGGACCCGCTGGAGGGTCACCCGACGGCCACGTTCGTCGGGCTGGAGTTCGCATAGCGGCGAAATCAACGCGCGCCCACAGGCGCGATGGATACGAAGGATTCCCGATGTCGCAAAGCTCATGCTCCTCGCTGCAGATAGAGACATTCACCTCGCCCGAGGCGTTCACCGACCTCGAAGCCGAATGGCGCGCGCTGATGGCGCGCTCCGCCCACGCGCACCCGTTCTACGACCCCGCGTGGCACGCCGCCTGGTGGCGCAATTTCGGCGCGGGCGAGCTTCGCGTCTACACCCTGCGCGACGAGAGCGGCGCGCTCGCAGGCGTGGCGCCCTTCGTGCTGAGCGAGGGCGGACGCCTGCGCCTGACAGGCGGGGACGACCTCTCCGACTACCTCGACATCGTCGCCGCCGACGGGGCGCACCTCGCGTGCTGGCGGGCTGTTCTCGCCGGTTTTGAGGAGCCGGACGCGCCCGATTGGCGCGAACTCTCGCTACGCGGGATTCCCGAGACTTCCCCCACCATCGCGGCGGTCGAAGAATTGACGGGAGGGGCGGCCTCGGTCTCTGAAGAAGAGGTCTGCCCCGTCATCGCGCTCCCCGATTCGTGGGATGAATACACCGGGATGCTCGCGCCCAGAGACGAGCGCGACCTGAGGCGCAAGATTCGCAAGGCCAACATGGAGGCGGGGCTTGCGTACGAACGGACGGAATCGGCGGACGCCCTGGCCGCCGATCTGGAGGATTTCATCGCCCTCCACGCGCTGAGCCAGCCGGAAAAGGCGGATTTCTGGAACGCCGACAGAAGAACCTTCTTCGCCGACGTGACACGGGCGATGCTCGGGCTTGGCTGCCTGGACTTGAGCATCATGCGCGTGGACGGACACCCCGTAGCGGCCAACCTATCCTTCGATTACGGCGACAGGATTTATCTCTACAACTCGGGTTTCGACCCGGTGGAGCACGAGTTGAGCGCGGGCCTGGTGCTGCTCGCCCACAACGTGGATGAAGCGATTCGCGCCGGTCGCGCCTCCTTCGACATGCTGAGGGGCGATGAAGCCTACAAATACCGCTTCGGCGCAAGCGATGAGCGCGTGATGCGCGTGCGGCTCGAAAGGAGCGCGCGATGACCGCCGAGGTGAGGCGTCTCGCCGTCCTCTCGATGCACACGGACCCCCTCGCTCCCTTGGGAGGGGATTTCACGGGGGGGATGAACGTCTACGCCCGCGAGGTCGCAAAGGCGCTCGCGGGCCTCGGCGTCCGGGTGGACGTATTCACCCGCCTGGAGTCGGACGCAAGCGAGCGCGAAGTTCCTCTCGCCGACGGCGCGCGCCTCATCCGGGTAGAGGCGGGCCCCAGGGAAAGACTCGACAAGGACGCGCAAGTCGAATGGGCCGATGCGTTCGCAAAGGGCATCGCAGCCTTCGGGGCGGAAAGCGGTGCGCGTTATGACGGCGTCTCCGCGCACTACTGGCTCTCGGGCCTTGCGGGAGAGAGACTTGGCAGAGCGTGGGGCGTTCCCCTTGGCATCCGCTTCCACACCCTGGCCGCGCTCAAGAACGACGCGCTCCCTGAGGACACCAGGCGCGAGTCTGGGATACGGCTGACAAGCGAACCCGGGCTGGCGGGAGCGGCGGATGCGCTCCTCGCCTCATCGCCCGCCGAGGCGCGCGCGATAAGCGAATTATCGGCAGGGGCGGAAGTTCACGTCGTCCCCTGCGGCGTGGATTTGGGGCGTTTCAAGCCTTATCCCAGAGATGAGGCGCGCGCGCGGCTGGGATTCAGGCCGGATATCGCCTACGTCCTGAGCGTGGGCCGCATCGAGCGCGTCAAGGGACTCGACCGCCTGATAGAGGCCTTCGCCCTCATGCGCAGCGAGCGACCTGGGCTGGATGCGCGCCTTCTGCACATTGGCGGCGAAATACGAGTGGGCGCGGTGAGAGCCGGAGAAAGCTACCGCGCAGCGGATTTCGCCTCGCCCGCCCAGGCGGCGGAGGTCGCGCGTCTGGAAGAACTCGCGCGTAAGCTCGGCGTGGCGGACGCGATTATCTTCGTAGGAGCCAAGCCGCAGGAAGCGCTGCCGCTTTACTATTCAGCCGCCGACCTCTTCGCCCTGCCGTCGCGCTATGAGAGCTTCGGGATGACGGCGGTCGAGGCGTCCGCTTGCGGGCTGCCGACGCTCGCCTTCGACGTGGGCGGCCTCTCGCAGGCGGTGCGCGAGGGCGTGAGCGGCCACCTCATCGCGGACGGCGATATGGACGCCTACGCGAAGAAGATGCTCCAAACCCTGGAAAACCCCCGTGAACGCCCCTGTCGCGGGGCTACCCGATGGGCGGAATCGTTCGCCTGGAGGCGCGTTGCGGAAGCGGAACTAGAGATATGGGCGCGCCTGCGCCGGGGGGCCGCGCTCTCATCGACACACGCATCATAGACACGGAAGGAAACGCAAGTGAGCCAGGAGGAATTCAGAAACATACTCGTCGTCGTCGCGCACCCCGACGATGCGGAACTGTCCGCGGGGGGCAGCATCGCCCGCTGGACGCGGGAGGGCGCCACGGTGCGGACAGTCGTCTGCACGAACGGGGACAAGGGCACGAAGGACGAGGTCAGCCCCTTCGACCTTGCAAAAATCCGCGAGGCCGAACAACTCGAAGCCTCCCGCATCCTGGGCGTCGAGGAGACCCTGTTTCTCCGCCACCGCGACGGGGAACTGGAGGACACGCGCGCGTTCAGGAACCAGATCGCCTTCCTGATCCGCCACTTCAGGCCCGACACCATCCTCACCCACGACCCCTGGCGCACCTACTACCAGCACCCCGACCACCAGGCCATCGGCCACGCCACCTTCAAGGCAGTGGTCTACGCGCGGGATCACCATTTCCTGCCCGAACTCACCTACGCCGGCATCGAGGCGCACCACACGAAGAACCTGCTGTATCTCAACACGCGCGAACCGAATTTCTTCGTGGACATCACGGAGACCTTCGACGTGAAAGTCCGCGCGGTGTGCGCGCACAAGTGCCAGATCAAGAACCCGGAAGCATACGAGAAGCGCTCGCGCCAGCGCCTCGAAGACGCAGGCCGCGCGGCGGGGTTTCCGATGGCGGAGCCTTTCGTCATCGCCCGGATGCGCGAAGGCTAGGGCGCGCATGAACGAACAGGCGCCCGAGGTCCGGGCCGGCCAGCGCATCATGGCCGGCTTCGAGGGAACCGGAGCCCCGCCCTCGCTCATCGAGCGCGTCCGCGCGGGCAGAGTCGGCGGCGTCATCCTGTTCCAGCGGAACATCGAATCAGCCGCGCAGACGGCCACCCTCATCGCCTCCTTGCAAGACGCCGCCCTCGCCTCGCCACTCGAACGCCCCCTGCTCGTGGGAATCGACCAGGAGGGCGGGCGCGTGAGCAGGCTCTCCCCTGATTTCACGACCTTCCCGGCGGCGCGGGGCTTCGGCGACGCGGGCGACCCCGCCCTCGCGCGGGAAGCCGCAAGGATCACCGGCACTGAATTAGAGGCCACAGGCGTGAATATGAACTTCGCGCCCGTCGTGGACATACTCACGAACCCCGAGTGCGCCGTCATCGGCGACCGCGCATTTGGGGAATCGCCCCATGTCGTGGCTCAAATGGGCGACGCCGTTGCGCAGGGTCTGCAGGAAACGGGCGTCGCCGCGTGCGCCAAGCATTTCCCCGGCATCGGGAACTTAGGGCCAGACCCCCACGAGACGCTGCCGGCATCGCGCCTCACGATCGACGACCTCCGGCCGCGTGAACTCCTGCCTTATCAACACCTCATCCGCCGCGCGCCTCCCGCCTGCGTCATGGCGGCCCACGCCGTATTCGATGCGATAGACGAGACCGCTCCCGCGAGCCTGTCCCCCGTTTTTCTTCAGGAGATATTGCGCGGTGAACTCGGTTTCCGTGGCGTCGCGTTCACCGACGACCTCGACATGGGCGCGATAGACGACGCCGCAGACGCCGCGCTTCAAAGCATCCTCGCAGGAGTCGACATCGCCCTCGTCTGCCACTCCGAAGACGCGCAGGAAAGAGCTTGCGACGCCATCGCGGAGGCCATCCGGGATGGGAACCTCCCCCCGGAGCAGGAGGAGGCCTCATCGGACCGGATAAGAAGGCTCAAGGAGAGCTACTGCCGCCCGAACTGGCGGGCGGAGATGCTGGAAGTCATCGGGTGTGCGGAGCATAGAGAGGCGAGGGATAAAATCCTCGCGGCCCTCGGGGAGGCCTGAAGGCGGGGGATCAATCGCGACCGAGAGAGACTGTTGAACAACCCTCCTCAAAGGGAAGCTGCCTGTAGCGCATTCGCCACCCTTGCCCGTAATCCCATCTTCATCCCGAGTAGGCGCGCTTGCGCGCCGTATCGAGGGAGCGCCCTTCGATACGCCGCCTTCGGCGGCTACTCAGGGTGAGGTCAATACAGCGGCATATAAGACGATGGGAACACCCCCGCTCCTAAGACCGGCTTTTTCAACAACCCCACCCCTCACACGTTGAAACGCACGTGGAAGATGTCTCCGTCCTTGACGACGTATTCCTTGCCCTCGAGCCGGAGCGTTCCCTTGTCCCGCGCCGCGGAGAGAGACCCCGCCGCCATGAAGTCCGGGAACGAGATCACCTCGGCGCGGATGAAGCCGCGCTCCAAGTCCGAGTGAATCGTGCCCGCCGCGTGCAGCGCGACCGTGCCCGCGCGCACCGGCCAGGCGCGCACCTCCTCTTCGCTCACGGTCAAGAAACAGCGCAAGTCGAGCAGATCGAACGACGCCCGGACCACCTTGTCGAGCGCCGAGGATTCGAGCGCGTAATCCGCCAGAAACTCCGCCCGTTCGGCCTCCGGCAACTGCGCGAGTTCTTCCTCAAGCTTCGCGGCCAGGACGACGGGCGTCTCACCGTTCAGCTTCGCGAAAGCGCCCGCCTCTCCCAGCTGATCCTCGCCGACGTTCACCACCACGAGCAGCGGCTTGGCGGAGAGAAAGCCGAAGCCTTTAATCATGCGCGTTTCTTCTTCGCCCAGATTAAGTGAACGTACCGGACGGCTATCCTCCAGCGTCTCGCGGATGCGGCCCAGGAGCGCGAACTCCGCCGCTTCCGCCGGGTCTTTCTTGAGCTGCACGAGCCGCTCCAGACGCTCCATACGGCGTTCGACGACGGCGAGGTCGCGCAGCATCAGGTCAAAGCGAACGTCCGCCAGGTCGCGCGCGGGGTCGACGCTCTCCTTGGGATGCGGAACGCCGGCATCCTCGAATGCGCGGATAACCACCAGCAGCGCATCCGCGCCCTCCAGCGCCTGCGGGATGGCCTCCGCATTCCGCGCCGCGCCCGCATCGCCTACGCCGGGCGCATCCACGAAGTCGACCGCCGCATGCGTTGTCTTTTTCGGCCTGAATACTCCGCTCAGGGCGTCCACGCGCGAATCCGCCACATGCGCCGCGCCCACGTTCACCCGCGCAACCCCGTATCCCCCCGTGGAGGCCGCGCCGCCCGTTAGCGCGTTGAACAGCGTCGTCTTACCTGCGGCGGCCGGGCCGATGATGCCTATCTTCACCTGCGCACTCCTTTGCGATCCGTGAACGAACAAACGCGCGGGAGTGTATGAGAAGGTGGGCGAGAGGTCAAAAGGGTCAGCCCCGACCGATGAGGGAGGGGCTGCTTAGGGGGTGTAGGGACAGGCCTCCGTGCCTGTCCTGATGAAGTCGGATTGAGAAGGGAACAACCACGGGGGGGTTGTCCCTACGACGAACGCGGTTTCAAAAATCACTCCCCCCTTGAGGGGGAGTCAAAGAGGTCGAGCCCTTGGGCGAAGGCCGATTCGGTGGGGGGACGGTTCTAAAGAGAATAGATTCTCCACAAACAAAACTCCCCCCACCGGTTCGGTTTCAGGGAAAAGCCCCCTCACCTCACCGACTCCCCCTCAAGGGGGGAGTGATTTTCACCCTTCTCGTCTTGCCGACGGCTTCACGAAGAGGGAAGGCTAGCCATTGCCGAGATGGGGGATCAATGGGCGTATTCTTTTATGCGGCTCATTATTTGTCGAGTTTTTGAAGCTCCTGCTTCGCCAATGTAATAAGGCTCTCATCACCGGCATTGCCAGCCAGGTCAAGTGCGGTCGTTAGATCTTCTCGCGCTTCATCTAAAAAACCCAATTCGGTTTTCGCTATTCCCCGGCTGATGTAGCAGGTTTCGACACAATGAATCATCCAAAGGTCTTTATTCGAGCGTTTCTTATTTCTATAGCTGAAAATGGCTCTATCGAAATCCTCAACAGCAGCTTCGTAATCACCCATCATAGCCTCTGCGAGACCACGATTTCTGTATGCCTCGCCCAAGTTTCGGTCAAGACGGAGAACCTCGTCGAAAGCCCTGACAGCAGCTTGAGGATGTCTTGACTCCAGGTAAACGCGACCCGCTGAAATCATACGTTCAATTGCGAAACCCGGGGCTGTCCAACCGGCAAGAACAATTTTCCCAACCGATGTAGTCAGAAGAATGATCACTACGACAACCAGCAACAAGAAAAGAATGCCTGCCGCAGAATCAAGCTCTTGCAACCAAACATTCACCACCAAACCCACTACTATAGAAAAAGAAATGATTATGGTGAAAAGAATCGACTCTCTCGAAGTCAACATCTTCCATACCCACAACCAGATTTTCTGGTGTCTTTCGTCTAAAGCCATCATCCTTGACTGGGCGCTTTTATTAAAAAAGCGCAAGATTTCAACTATCCTGGATTCATTTTCAACCATCTGACTCGTTAACTCCGTCAATCGACTATCTGAAACGTGCTTCACATGCGCGCTGATCTGAAAACTTCCCTCACCCCACCCTGCTCACATACACCGGACTCGACCAGGCCCGGCCGCCGTCGACCTGGAGGACGCGCACCCAGTAGGGGTTGACGGCTTCGGGGGAGGCTACCTCAGTCGGAAATGACCCTCAAGGGGGGAGTAGTTCTTGGTTACTCGTCTTGTCGATTATAAGAGGGGGTGATGGAGTGCGCTCTCTGTTGCAACTTATTCTTCGTCGATTTTTTGAAGCATCTGCTCCGCCAAGGCAGCAAGGGCCGGATTACCAGACGTGTGTGCTAAGTCGTGCGCTTTTTCGAAATCTTGACGCGCCGTTTCTTTGTTAGCCAGTGCATAGTGAGCAAGGCCCCGATTATAATAGGCAAGCGGATAAACCGGTTTCAAGCGCAGTGCCTCGTCATAATCCACAATGGCAACTTCATGTTCACCTAACATGCCTTTCGCAGCCCCCCGATTACTGTAGGCTTCGGCGTGGTCCGGGTTCAGGTTGATTGCCATGTCGTAATCCGCAATCGCGTCTTGATTTAGACCGAGTTGGGCTTTCACAACACCGCGGTTATAGAAGGCTTCATGATAATCCCGCTTGAGTTTAATCGCTTGGTCGTAGTCACCAATAGCGGCTTCAGCTAAGCCGAATTTAGCCTTTACACTACCCCGATTGTTATAGATTTCAGCATCATCCGCTTTCAGGCGGATTGCCTCATCAAAATCCGCGATTGCATCTTCGTGTCGGCCTAAAGAGGCATTTGCATTGCCGCGATTATTGTAGGCTCCAGCATGGTTCGGGTTTAGACGGATTGCCTCATTAAAATCCTTTATTGCGGCTTCGTAACGTCCCAGATGCCCTTTCCCTGCCCCCCGATTGTTATAAGCTGCAAATAAGTCCGGGTTTAGACCAATCGCCTTGTCACTTGCAGCTATCACTTCTTGGTGTTTTCCCTGTTCCCCAAGTAGAGAAGCAACGGAAATCCATGCACTGGCAGCAACGACATTATCGATTTTCTCAGCGTCAGCGGCTATATCTTGCCAAGCTTCAATGGCTTCTTCATTTCTACCTTGTTCTTGAAGAGTAATGGCTTGTTCAATTTCCTCCGAAAGGTTCTTTTCTTCCAATGAGGATTGGGGGTTATTGCGGACATCCTCAACATATTGCCTCACATTTTCAGGTTCATCCATCAAGATTTGGCTAGTCATATTCATGTTTAGGACAAGTTCGTCAGATATCTCTCGATTCTTTTTTATCCCTTCGAGGAGTTTTTCTGCCTCTTCAGCATGTTTCTGTGCTTTGGCTTCATGCTCTTTGGCCGCCTCAACACTTTCTCGCGCCTCTTTCTCTATGCCTTGGAATTTCCTGAAACCGATAAGCCCGAGAATCGCTACGACAATACCGAAGAAGGTCAGGACTATGGCAACGACGGCCAGCCAGCGGTCGATGAAGTCCGCCCGATTATTGAGCAGTTCACGTCTGAGTTCGTTGACGATACTCTGTTTTTTTCCTTGGAGATAGAGCTGCCCGACTTGGCGAACGAAGCAGCAATTATTGCCTCATCATCGTCCGCAGGTTTCTCTACCTTCTCCGAGGCGGGATTCTGAACCCCCGGCTTCGCCGTTTGAGCGAGAGCAACGTCTGTCTGCGCCCAAAAACCTAACAACAAGGCCGCGATGAGAATCGCCGGAATCTGTTTGTTCGAATAGGCTCTCTTTGCTTTCCTCACTCGTTACACCTCACATACACCGGACTCGACCAGGCCTGGCCGCCGTCGACCTGTAAGACGCGCACCCAGTAGGGGTTGACGGCGCCGGTGGAGGCGTCCTCGTCGGTGAACTGGAAGCGCGCGCTCCAGTCCTTGAGGGTCGGGGCGACTTCGCAGACTAAAATCCGGATGTTCACGCCGCCCGCGGGGATGATCGTCGGCTCTGTAGAAATCTCACTGATGGGTAGTATGAAACTCTTGACGTTGCTGAAGAAGGAAAGGCTAGCGTCGGCGGAGGCGTCCAGGTCGATGAGCACGCCGTCGGGGTCGCCCGAGGTTGCGGTTTCGAAGCGGAGCACCTTGTTCGACACGCGGGTTACGGCGTCGTCGTACTGATCGAGCGCGTAGGGCGTGTGCGAGAGCATAGCGCCCCTATCCAGCGCGATCCCTCCGCGCCATTCGACCTTCTTGTCGCGCCCGCTTTTCTGCGTCACCCCGCTCCACTGCACGCGGATTCGCCGCGCGCGGCCGACGGCTTCGGGCGCGTTCACCGGATGGCGGTGGATGGTCTTTGCGCCGCGCTTGAGTTCCACGTCCAGAAGCGGCGCCGTGCCGTGGACCTCGACCTGGATGGATGGCGGGCCTTCGACCCCCACCTCCTCGCCCATGAGAGCCTCGCCGCAGGCAGTCTTGAGATAGATACGCTCGCCGTTCGTGGCGTAGGTCCTCCTCGCGCGCATCGCCTCCCAGACGGCCTCGCGCGTGAGTTCTCTGGCATAGAGGCCCATGAGGCCGCCTTTCACGTCGAAGGTGACGACGTTGTTCGAGCGCCTGTTGGGGTAGACCAGCCCCTGGCGGCCCGTGTGGTCGTCGCTCCCGCCGA
>JAPPHK010000012.1 GCA_028820795.1 Nitrospinota bacterium
ATAGTATCTGGGGGCGAGAGGAGACCAACTCCCCCCACCCCCAGACGACCGCCCCAGTCCGCCCGAAACGGGGGCGATCCAACAAGCGCCTCTCCTGCGTCGAAACACGAGAGATGCGCCTGGGAATCGCTGTAATATCCATGTTTCGAGGAGAATTATATAAACACAACATATAGTGCCGGGTCAACGATTTTTTTACCCAAACATACAATTTCTTGTGGATAGGCCGTGAAATAACAGGGGAAATTCGGGGGAGAACCTGTGGAAAAATTGTGAATAGCGCGCGATGACGGCCGTGCGACGGGCTACCTGAACCGATCTGCGTGAACCTTGACCTTCGCTCCCTCGCCCAAGCGTCTGAGCAGCGCCTCGTAACTCTCGCGCCGCTTGAGCTCTGAATAAACGAGCTTTACGTCGTTCTTGACGTCTTCATACTTCGCATCCGCAGCCCCCACGCGCTCGAGCACGCGTATCACTTGCCAGCCTACGGATGTTCGGATCGGGTCGCTCGACTGGCCAATGGGCAGTTTGAAGGCCACGTCCTCGATCGCCTTATCCAGCGCTCCCCGCTCGGCGGTGCCCATCATGCCGCCCGAATCGCGCGTGCCCTCGAAGATGGAACGCTGCCTCGCCACCTGTGCGAAAGGCGTCCCTTTCCTCAGTTCGGCGACGGCGTCCCAGGCTTCTTTCTCGGTTTTGAGCACGATGTGGGCCAGGGTAACCGCCTCCCTGCGGCGGAACCGCTCCCTGTTGGCGAGAAAGAAATCGCGCAACTGCTGCTCGGATGCACTCGCCTTCTCCGCGTCTTGTTTCAGAAATTCCTCGATGACGAGCCTCCGCTTCAAACGCTCGATTCTTTTTTGGATCCGGGGGGACTCGCCTATTTTTTGGCGAACCGCTTCCTGATAGAGGAGCTCTTCCTGAGCCAGACCCTCCAGGAACCGTCCCTTGTTCTTGCGGATGCGGATACGCACGGCGGGAGCCAATTGGTTCAACCTCTGCTCGATCTCCCCCAAGGTGAGTTTCTTCTCGTTCACCTCGATGACGACCTGGTCCAAATCTTTCATGGAGGGGCCGGTTTTCTTACTCGCCCCTTCGGCATCCAAACCGCCGGACAATACGAGCGCCGCGATGAGCGCGAATGCCTTTTTCATGTCAACCTCGTTCCCTTTACCCGTGAACTTCGAAAACACTCCTGAAAAATCGACCCTTAATATACCGGCAAACGGCGCGGAGCGAAAATTGTTTTTTCGCGCAGGGATACTCAAACGAAGTAGGCGAACATGAGTGACAGGTAACAAACATACCCGGCCAGGAACATGAATCCCGCCCTGCGCCCCATGCCGCGCTTCCAAAAGGCGAGAAGCAAGAACATGAGCATCAACAAAAGCATGAACGGAAAATCAAGAACGAACGATTGCCGCTCGATGCCCAATGGAGCGATGAGGGACGCCCCGCCCAGAACCCACGAGATGTTCAGGACATTCGCCCCCAGCACGTTGCCCACGGCCATGTCTCCATGACCGCTCAGGGATGCGGAAACGGCCGTGATCAATTCGGGCAGCGAGGTGCCGATGGCCACGAGCGTGAGGCCGATGACCAGTTCGGGAACGCCCATGGCGCGCGCCAGATGCACCGCATTCTGGACGAGCAGAACGCTGCCGAAAACGACGGCTATCGAGCCGGCGATGAACCGCAGCCCGACATGCTGCGTTTCCCGGTCGGTCATCGCGCTCCCGAAATCGAAATCCGTCCACGTCGCCCGCTTCATGGTGAACCACAGATAAACGGGCACAAAAATGAACAAGACAACGCCTTCCACCCGGGCGACCTTCCCGTCCCAGCCAAGGGTGAGGAGCAACACGCCAAGCATCAGCATGAAGAGCCCTTTCGGCAGAACATCTTCCCGGGCGAGAGACACGGGTTCGAGCAGGAACGCCACTGCCAGGATGAGCCCGATGTTGCAGATGGTGGAGCCGACCGCGTTGCCCACGGACGTGGCCGGATGTTCAAGCCAGGCAGCGATGACGGAAACGCTGAATTCGGGCGCCGTCGTCGCCAGGCTCACCAGGGTGGCGCCGACGATTACCTTCGGCACCCCCGTGATTTCGGCGACTCCCACCGCGCCGTCGGTGAACCAGTCGGCGCCTTTCGTGATAATGAGGAGGCCTGCGGCGAAGAAGAGAAAATTCGCCCAGATGGGAAAACTCGCGAAATATGCTTCCATACTCGAGAAGCGTCCTTTATTTGGCTATGTGGCAGCGGTTCCGAATCGCCGAGGAGCCGTCACTTGCCCTGGAACCCGGGTTTTCGTTTCTCCAGAAAAGCGGCGATCCCTTCCTGAAAATCCTGGCTGGCGACCGTTTCGGCCTGCGCGCCCGCCTCGGCGCGAAGCGCCGTCGCCACGTCCAGGCCGCCTGATGCGCGAACCAGCTTTTTCGCTGCGCGAAGCGCGATCGAGGGACCCTCGGCGAGCCTTCGCCCGAGAGCTATCGCCTCTTCCATGAGCGCGTCGTCGTTGTGAACCGATCGGACGAGGCCGATGGCGAGCGCCTTCTCCGCGTCGATGACGTCACCCGTCATAATCAACTCCAGGGCTTTCGCGCTACCCACGACGCGGGGCAGGAAGAACGTGCCCCCGCAATCGGGGACGAGACCGACCCGGGAGTACACCTGCCCGAACGAAGCGCCCGCGCCCGCCAGGCGGATGTCGCAAGCCAAAGCGATATCACACCCTGCGCCTACGGCGAAACCATGGACGGCCGCTATCGTCGGGCAGCGAACCTCGTGGAGTTTCGCCAGGGATTTCTGGTAATCCGGCCAGAGGAACTCCTCCATCCTCTCGCCCGCCCGTATGCGCGCCTCGATTTCCTTGAGATCCCCGCCCGCGCAGAAGGCGCGTCCCGCCCCGCTCAGAACCATCGCGCGGACCTCGGGTTCGTTGCATCGCTCGCACGCCTCGTATAAGTCTTGCGCCATCTGCCGGTCGAGCGCGTTCAGCGCTTCGGGACGATTGAGCCGCACGAGGGCCAAGCCGTCATCCTCCTCGAAACCGATTGTCTCCCACGCCATGTCCTGTTCTCCCGTAATCACCATTGATGATCGATCTGGAAAAAGATTTTATTTTTTCCTACAATATGGCATATCTTCCGATGTTGGAAGAAAGCAAATCGCTCCAATCCGGAATTACGCCGGACGTCTTAGCGCTTTTTACGGCCATCGCCCACCGGATTCCGTGTCGTAGCGAGTGCGGGAACTTTAGTGAGGGATGCAGAGTGGAATCACCGGACGCTGTCATCAAGATATACGATCGCTGGGGTAAATTCTACGACCTGGTCTTCAAGCACGTGTTCAGTGAAGGCAGGAACGTCGGCGTCGACCTGCTCGACCTGCAGCCGGGCGAGAAGCTGCTCGAAGTGGGCGTGGGCACGGGACTCTCCCTGCCGCTCTACCCGTCGACGTCGGAGATCATCGCCATCGACCTTTCTTCCAAAATGCTCGAGAAGGCGAAGGAGAAGGTCGAGAAGCTGGGCCTTCAAAACGTAGAACTCGCCGTGATGGACGCGCAGAACATGACGTATGCGGACGACTCGTTCGACTGCGTCACCGCCTGCTACGTGGTGAGCGCCGCTCCCGACCCGCACAAGGTCGTCTCCGAGATATGCCGCGTGTGCAAGCCGGGCGGACGCGTCGTCTTCATCAACCATTTCAAGAGCCAGAAATTCCTGCTGGCGAAGTTCGAAGAACTCATCAACGGAGTCTGCAAGAAATTCGGATGGGAGACCACCCTGGACCTCGAACCCCTGCTCGAGGCGAACAACCTGACCCTCGAGCGCCAGGAGCGCGTGAACATCTTCGACTACTGGCGCGCAGTGCTCTGCATCAATTCCGACAAATAACATCGTTGGCGACCTCCCGAAAATCGCGACGCCCGGCGTATCCGCCCGCGCGTCTTCGCTGAGATGAACCTCGAGTCGAACGCCTACGGCGTTTTACTGGGTTCGATAGCCTCGGCCGCATGGGCGGTGTTCGTCTATTTCATCAAGCGCGCGCTCATGAACGCGCCCGTCCTCAAGGTCACCGCCGCCGTCACGACCGTCAACGCCGCTATGGTGACGATCATCGCCATCGGCTTTATCTCGATCGACGATTTCCGGGGCGTCACCAAGGCTACTCTGGCTTTCGCCTTGCTGGCGGGCTTTTTCCACATCGGCATAGCGCGCTCGTTCTACTACCGCGCCATCCACCGCATCGGGCCCAACCGCTCCATACCCATCGCGCTGACGTATCCCGCCGTCACGGCGCTCGGGGCGTCGTTCACCCTCGGGGAGACGCCTACGCTCTCCATCATCGCAGGCCTCGCGATTCTCCTCGTCGGCATCACGCTCATCGTTCAGGCCGAACCATCCCGGGAGCCGGAAGCCGAAGCCCACGGCGCGAGATGGAAACTGTTCGGCTGGATTTCCGCCGCCATCACCTCGCTGCTGTGGGGCGTGGCCGCGATCTTCTTCAAGAAGGCGTCCCTGAACCTGCATCCGCTCGCCACCGCCGCGATAGCGCTCTGGGTCGGGTCCGCCACCGCCATGCTTCTCATGGCGCTCGACAGGGGCGAGGAATCGCGCGGCCCCATACCCGCTTCGGCCTGGAGATGGATTCTCGCCGCAGCCGTCTGCCAGTCGGTCGCCGTGCCGTTCTACAACTTCGCGTTCGTCCACACGCTGGCCGTGCGCGTGACGGCCCTCATCTCCGCCCAGCCGCTCATCGTGCTGGTGCTGGGCTGGCTCTTCCTGCGCGAGATGGAAAACATCACCCCCCGGCTCGTCCTGGGCGCGCTCCTGGCCGTTGCGGGCACCATATTCGTCATCACGTAGGGGCTGGAGAGAGTTCCCCTCGCTCCAGTTGGGTGCTACTCTTCGGCCGTGTTTATCATTCAGGGAATTTTCCAAGACCTCATCATGAAAAGGAGCGCAACATGGGCGAAGTCATTCACGTCACCAAGGCCCGCATCGTCAAGGAACCCGGCAGGGGAATGAAGACGGGCTATCTCGACGCCTTCCCCGACGAACCGATTCCCTACGGCATCCACGGGGGCATCAAGAACTTCTACAAGGCCGAACCCGAAGAAGAGCGGCCGGCCACGCTGGATCACCTCGCGGCCGCCGTCGCCGGCTGACTGACGGGCAACATGGGAGGCGCGCTGGATGCGCGCGGAATCAAGAGCAGCCCCGACAACCTGGTGGCTGAGGTGGAAGGCATCATCGAGAACGTGGACGGCATGGCCCTGGTTACGAAAATCAAGGTCAAATACAAATGCCGAATCCCCAAAGGCAAGCGAGAAGACGCCGAGCGCGCCCTCGCCGTGCACGAGAAGGGCTGCCCGGCGAGCCAGAGCGTGCAGCGCGGCATCGCCGTCGAATACACGGCCGAGTTCGAGGAGGTGGACGAGTAGAAACGGGCCTGTGCATGAGCCCTTAAAATATGGAGACTCTCTGTAGGGACAGGTCGCGACCTTGGACAGGCACGGGGGCCTGTCCCTACCACCGTTTTGCGCCTTCGTTTTGGTAGTGGCAACCCCTCCTCGGGGCTGCCCCACAGTTCGCGAACCACCCCTACAATCGAGGCAGGCAAAGGTTACCCTAATAGGTTTTCAAGGAAAGCGGCGGTTACAGTGGAATGAACCGGCTAGTCCGCAGGCTTGCGCTGCGAGGTCATGAAACCCTCGAAAGTCCCTTCCAGTTTCGCCATGCGCTCCCGGAGTTCGGCGATGTCCCTGTGAAGCCATGTGTGGGAACCCACGATAGTAATTACAACCACGATGAATCCAATCCAGATATTGCCTTCCATTGCTTCATCCCCTCGTTCCGAAGCAGGGTTTCTCTCTCCGCCGTCCGAAAGACATCGTGGGCTATCTGTTCGGAAGCCGCCGGGACCAGACGGTCTACAATTCGACCGGCCGTTCCTAAGACTTTGCGGTTGTTGCTTCTTCCCCCACTTGCAGAATGTCCTTGACGCACAGGCGGCAGCACACGACCATTTTATCCCACATCCCGGTGTTGGGTTCAAACGTGGATTCGGTGATGTTTCTTCGTGGAGGATGGCAAGCCCGCAGGGGCGGACCGGCGTGTCCGCCCTTTTGATTTAGGACCTCCCCGTAGGGACAGGTCGCGACCTGTCCCTACGATGCGGTGTGGTTTTGTTCGTCATTCCGGCGAAAGCCGGAATCCATTTGCGGATGCGGGTGAATGAACGGCGGCGTTTCATTCCCTGCGGATGCGCGGGAACCCTGACGAAAGGCAAAAGGCGTAAAAATGGATTCCGGCGAACCCTCCCGCCTTGGTCGGCTCCGACACCGGAATGACGGTGAACGCTCCCGATGGGGGTCAACAAACCCTACACGAACAGGATTCCGTACCGATACCTTCTGTCGATCCCCCACGCCATGCAGAGGGAGAACCCGGCAAGAAGCGCGAGTCCGCCCGCCTGCCCCCAGGTGCCGACGAGCAGCGCCCCGACCAGGAACATCAGCGCGAAAACGAATACGCTCAAACATATCCACAGACTTGCGAGGGCAAGTACGGGTGCGGAGCGCGCATCCCGACCGCGCACCCGCCCCCAGACGCCCGGCGGATGCACTTTCGTCCAGAAATCTCTCAAAACCTCCGTTTTCACGGGCCTGGTGACGAATGTGGCAATCAGCATCACCAGGAAGCCGACGCCCACCTCCGCGGCCAGCAATACGGGAAAAGACGGCGGCTCCCCCTCCCAGTGGAGATAGAGGGCGGTTGCGCCTGCGGCCAGCATTCCTGAAATTTCCGTCCACGCGTTCGCGCGCCACCACAGCCAGCGCAGGATCACCGGCAGCCCCAAACCCGCCCCAAGGGCGATGTGGAACTTCCACGCCACCTCGATGTTTTTGATTTGTCCGGCAACGGCGAACGCGCCGAGCGCCATGATCAGGACCCCCAGGCGGCTCATGAAGACGATCTCCCGCGTTCCTGCTCCTTTTCTGATGAAGCGCGCATAGACGTCGTTCACCAGATAGCTCATTCCCCAGTTCAGGTGGGTGTCCACGGTGCTCATGAACGCGCCCAGAAGGCCCACGATCACCAGGCCCAAGACCCCCGCCGGCAGAAGTTTCTCCATGAGCAGGGGATATGCCGCCTCGCGGTCGGCGAGAATCCTGGCCTCCATGGAGCCTGGCAGCGCGTCCATGCCCTTGGGCACGAGGATCAGGCTCACGAGGCCGATGAGTATCCACGGCCAGGGCCTCAGGACGTAGTTCCCGACCGTGAAGAGGAAAGCGCCCGCCTGGGCGTCCCTCGGCGTGCGCGCCGAGCACAGCCTCTGGCCGATGTAACCGCCGCCGTCTGCGTTGTTGTGCGCCCACCAGACCACGAACAGGTAGATGAGGATCACCTGCGCCCCGGCCCATCCCGCGCCCTCGGGCGGCAGGAAGGAGAGGATATCCACGGCGCCCTCGGCCCCGTAAATCTCGCCCAGTTTCGCGCTCATGCCCGAGAGACCGCCTACGGCCTCGACGGCGTACCAGGCGAACAGGCAACTGCCCGCCATCGCGATGACGAACTGGAACAGATCGGTGAGCATGACGCCCCGGATTCCGCCCGCGCTCGCATAAAGCGCAATCATCGAGACGAGCAGGGCGACCGTAAAACTTTCGTTCACGCTTCCCATCGTGAGGACGGCGGGCCAGTTCCCCTCGATTGCCGTCCACAGGTTCGGGGGCAGAATCTCCTCCCACCGCAGGAAGGGCTGGGCTATCTTCGCCATGGCGCGGAACACCCAGCCCAGGACGATCAGGTTCACGATGAGGGAGGAATAGACGGCCTTGAAGCCGCGAAGAAACGCGCCGGGGCCGCTCCCGTAGCGCAGTTCGATGAGCTCGGCGTCGGTCACAACGCCCGCGCGCCGCCACAGGGGGGCGAAGAATACCGCGACGCCCACGTTGCCGATGACCCACGCCCACCAGAACCAGTTCCCCGAGATGCCGCGCTTGGCGACGATGCCGGCCACGACGAGGGGGGTGTCCGAGGCGAACGTCGTCGCCACCATCGAGGTGCCAATCCACCACCAGGGCAGACTGCGCCCGGCCACGAAGTACGAAGCCAGGCTCCGCGACGCCGAGCGCGAGGTGAGCGCGCCGACCAGCAGCGCGAACGCGACGTAGGCGAGGATAAGCGACCAGTCCAGAGTCGAGAGCATGGCGCATGTCTCTACGAATGGGCGGGCTTTGCGCGCATCCTACACGGATAAGAAGGTGCGATACACCCACCCACGCGCCTCGAAACGCAAAAGCGCCCCGCCGACTGCGGGCGTTCGCTCTTCATGCGCGTTGTCCGGGCTTGCTCTCCGGTGGTTCGCAGGCGACCGGGTGACCCATGAGGGGTTGTCGAAGAAGACCCCCTGAGTGGGCATCGTCTTTGCGGGAAGGCCGCTTCCGCACGAACCCCCTCGTCGGAATCAACCCCCCCACCCCCCTTGTCAGGGGGGTAAAAAAAGGCGATGGCGCCACGCCGTGTAGAGGGGACTTTGCTTTTTCTTGCCCCCCTGACAAGGGGGGTGGAGGGGGTTGGGTTTTTAGCCAATGAGGGGTGTAGGGGTGGGTGGTCCTTCCGTCGAGAGGAGCGTCCACAATACCCCCTGGAGGGAGAGAATCCCGATCGTCGAATTGTCCACCGTAGGGACAGGCCTCCGTGCCTGTCCTTTTGCAGGATGGTCACAATCAGGACAACCACGAAGGGCCGGACAGGCACGGAGGCCTGTCCCTACAAAACCATCGCGCCCGCCCGCGCCGCGTGAACCTCCATACCGCCCGATCCCAGGGCCGGCTTTTTCAACAACCCCAAGGGGGGGTGATTTTCAAACGCAATAGTTAATAAGCGGCGCCCGCCTCCGGGGCTATCGGGCGACGAAGTTCCGGTGCACCCAATGGTCGTTCCCGCGCCGGACTTCCATGTAGAACGACCCTTCCGCCTTGCGCGTCACCAGACTCATGTCGCCCGGCAGCGCTCTCGAAGCGGGCTTTGCGGCGCGCGCGGAATCGATGAACGCGGCGACCTCGGCGAGCGTCGGCCGTCTGCGCTTCGGCGCGCTTTTTCCGGCGATGGCTTCCGTCGCCGCCGCCTTAAGCTGCCGCGACCACACTTTTCGGAACAGCCCGGCGCTTCCGAACTCATCGCCGCTGTTGATCTCGCCGTTCACCGCGAAGACATAGCCCACGGCGTCCGGGTGTTTTTCCAGCAGACCGCTCAAGTCTTTTTCATAGCCCGCCAGGGCCGAGGCGAGGCGCTTGTTCTCGAGCGATAGCTGGAGGCTCGTGCGCGAGCGCCGGTCGGCGACTTGCGCCCGCACGGCCCGGCCCAAAGCGTCCTGCATCAGCGCGACCGAGTGCCATACTTCGCCCTGAAGGTATGGACCTCTCGACCGCCGACGCGCCCCCTCCAAAATTCTCAACCCATGTAGCTCATACCCCAACCTTGCGCTTTGACGGGTTTCGGGAGCTCTCTCGCGCCGTATGCTTTTCATGATCGCAATCTTGCCGGCCCTTGAAGGCATGCGGTATGCGGAGGTCGAAAACTCCCCCACCTTCTCCCGGCCGCGACCAGCCCAGCGTCCCGCCTCGACGCAAAAGGCGCCGATGGGCAAAAATTCCGAGTTCGGAGGGATGACCATGCTGGTGAGCAGGACGCGGTCCTGCTTGCCGCCCTTGACGATATCGCCTGCCTGGATGAAGACCTCGCGATCCCCCATATTTCGGACCATAAGCCGCCTGACGTTGCCGGTTTCGACCACCTTGACGAGGCCCTTCCGCATCGCCTCGCCCAGGATGATCGGCGTGGAGCCGCCTTTTCGGCCTTCGCGGTGGATCAGATAGATGGCGAGATTCTCACGCGAATAGGGGCCGCTCAGGCGGTAGTCCTTCCCTGCTGTAGCATTGGCCGTCGCCGGCGGCAGCCCGATTGCGACCGCGCAGACGGCCAGAACGGCGGCGCCGTACGCCCGGAGCGTTCCCGATGCGGCCCACGCCCGGCGGACCGGGCCTTCGCTCGACAGTTTGGTGTACATGGCGTTTTCCTCCCTGTTCGCTCACGTCCCGGCGGCGCTAATCTCCTCCGTATTGCTCGACACGCGGTGCTGCCGTTCCTTCTCATACGACAGCCCTGCTCGCGTCTTCCTGCATTTCATCCTGTCTGGAATTACGACGGGGTCGGGTTCCATCCGTTCAAATTCCGGGCTGCACTGCAAACACAGGCACTGGCGAAACCAGTCCCCTCCGCCGGGAAAATCAAATGTAGGGGCCGCATACATGCGGCCCATTGCTGAACGGCAAAAAACAGGGTCGCATATATGCGACCCCTACACTCCCTCGCATCCATTGAAGCCAAATCAAAACGCCGCAAATGACGGACGAGGGTCTCGTTTGGATTCCGTCCAACCCTCCCGCCCGGTCGGGACCGAAGCCGGAATGACGGCTAAAAACAGAAACCGGGGGCGTAGGGACAACCCCCCGTGGTTGTCCCCTGTCAGGACAGGCACAGGGACCTCTGACAGGCACGGGGGCCTGTCCCTACCACAAAATCGACAACAGTCCTCAAGGGGGGAGTGGTTCTTCTCTCTCAACGGTCGACGCAAAAACGCCCCGCAGCGCGTGCGGGGCGTTTCAGGCGTGCCAAATATCTACTCGATATATTCGTCTAGCTCTGGCTCCCGTTCGTCTTGAGCCGTCCCAGCACCTCCAGCACGTGGTCCGGCGTGATGGGGATGCGCGTGATGCGCGCGCCTATCGCCTGGCCCGCCGCGCAGGCTACCGCCGCGGCCCCCGCCGTGCAGGGAGGCTCGCCGATGCCCTTCGCCCCGTAGGGGCCGAGGCCTTCGCCCGATTCGAGGATCACGTTGTCCCACTCCGGCGTGTCCACCGAGGTGGGGATGAGGTAGCCGTGGAACTCGTTGTTCAGGAGCGCGCCCTTTTGGGTGAGGACTTCTTCGGTCAGGGCGTGGCCGACGCCCATCATCGCGCCGCCCTCGAACTGGCCCTCCACGTGCTGTACGTTGATGGACTGGCCCACGTCGTGGCCCGACCAGTAGTTGAGCACGCGAAGCTCACCCGTATCGACGTTCACCTCGACTTCGGCCGCATGGATGCCGAACACGTAGTCCATCCAGCCGCCCGCGTCGCCGTATTGCTCGTTGCCCTCATACTCGTGGACGCCGAGTTTCGTCTTGCCCACGGTGTGGAGGTCCACCCCCATCTTCCTGCACTGGGCGACGGCTTCCCCGAAAGAGACGCCGCGCTCCTCGGCCGCCTTGACGTAAATCCTTCCTTCCCGGATATCCAGATCCTCAGGATTCGCTTCGAGCAGTTCCGCGGCGCCTTTGAGGATTCTGTCTTTCAGCTCCGCCGATGCGCGGTAGCACGCGCCGCCCGAGATCATCGTCTGGCGGCTGCCCGCCGTGACGCCCACGAGCGGGGTGACGTGGGAATCCGACATCGTGACCGTCACGTCTTCTAAGGCAATGCCCAGCGCTTCGGCGGCGATCTGGCGGTTCGTCTCCGTCTGTCCCGCGCCCACGTCCGATGCGCCGGTGCGCACGTTCACGCTGCCGTCCTCATCGATGCCGACGTAGACTTCGCCCTCGTTCCTGGGCCTCCCGTAACCGCCGATGTTCGCGACGTACCCGACGCCTACGCGCCAGGGGCCGTGGTCCTTCTCGGGTACGCGGCCCGCCGAGCGGCCGATGAGCTTTTTCGTCTCCTCGACCAGTTCGGGCAGCATCACGCGCGAGGGCACGGGCTGGTTCTGCATGAGGGTCTCGCCCCTCGCGATGAAATTCTTCTCGCGAAACTCCAGGGGGTCCATCCCCAGCCGCGCCGCGAGCTCGTCCATCTGCGCCTCGTAGGCGAAGCACACCTGGTTCGCGCCCACGCCGCGCATCGCCTCGGTGAAGGGGTTGTTCGTCCTGACGGCGCGCGCGCGGCCCCGCGCGTTGGGAATCTCGTAGGGGCCGCCGCTCACCACGAGCGCGCCCAGGAGCAGGCCCTTGCTGTTGGCCGTGTAGCCGCCCGCATCGCCGATGATGTCGACTTCGGTGGCGGTGAGTTTTCCGTCTCTCGTGGCGCCCGTCCTGTACTTCATGAGGAAGGGGTGCTTCTTGCTGCCGGTGTTCATGGTCTCCTCGCGCGAGTAGGCCATGCGCACGGGCCGCCCGGTGCGGATCGACAATAGCGCCATGAAGGCGCCGAGCAGCGGGTGCTCCTTGCCGCCGAAAGCGCCGCCCAGCATCGGGCAGTCGTAGCGGACGCGGCTGAGCGGCAAGTCCAGCGTCCGCGCCACGTTCTGGTAGTTCTCTATCATCTGGGTGGGCACGCGGATGTTCACCACCCCGCGCTCGTCCACCCAGGCCACGCCGCCTT
>JAPPHK010000010.1:0-1151 GCA_028820795.1 Nitrospinota bacterium
ATCGTAATCAAATCGCATACGTCCGGCTTCAATTGCAGGCGCATTCAAGCATACGTCTGACGAAAACGCAAGGGGGAAATATGAACGGATTCAAAATAATATGAATGAATACAGTCATTTATACAACACATGCGCAGTCAATCGTACGATTGACATACAGGGAGATTTATATTAATTATTTGATCGTCATTCCGGCGAAAGCCGGAATCCATTTTGACTTTTCACCGGGCGGAGCGGCCACGACTTTGTTGGCGCGCAACACCTGAATGCGGTATCTGCGCAGAGGTAATGACGGCGCGTGGTCGATTCCATCGGTGGATGAAAATGGATTCCGGCTTTCGCCGGAATGACGGCAGTGAGCGATTCCGACCGATGAGGAAGGGATCGACCAAGCGTGGCCGGGTTTTTCCACAGTCCCTTGTCAGGGGGGTATAAAAAGGCGATGGAACCCCGCCGGGCAGAGGGGGCTTTGTTTTTGCCCGTTTGCCGGGAGTGATTCTTGCTCTCTCATCGGATAGACAGAATTCTCATTATTGAACTTTTTCAACACCTCCCTTGTACACGGAACGGATGCGCCCGGCCGTCGGCTCCCCGAGGTACTGCACGACGCCCACGCTCTCCTCGTCTCGAATCGGCCCGGCGGACGCTCCTCCGGCGCGCGGGCATCCGGCGAACCGCAGCGGAACGACCCTTCCTGCTCCATATCTATCCCTCAAAAAAAACTTCTCCCCCACATTGCTTTGTGCTATTTTTCAATCCTGGGCAGCCGGATGTATTCGAACAGCCCGTTCAGGGAGGAGCAGGCCATGAGCAGTCATCCTTTCGACAACGAGTTCGTTCTCACTCCCGAGCACAAGGAGCAATTCCGGCGCGACGGCTTCGTCAAACTCGAAGGGTTCTACAACCCTGAAGTGGTCGAGACGCTGCTTGCGCGCGTCGAAGCCGAAATGGACCGGGGGGAGGCCGCTGGTTTAAAGACCGATTCGATGTTCAATCGAGCGAAGTACGACTTCGCGGGCGAAAGAACGGAAGTCTATGAACTGCTGGAACGGCCTTACTTGCGGAGGGCGTTGACGGATCTGGTCGAATGCGACCTCTTCCTGACCTTCGAGCAGTGCTTTGAAATCGAAAAGAACGTCAGCAAGGGGTTT
>JAPPHK010000010.1:1161-12205 GCA_028820795.1 Nitrospinota bacterium
TTTCCCTGGCACGTCGGCGCGCAGAGTTTCGGTTTTCAACCCGCCGGGGAATTCGCCTGCACGCTGTGGGCGCCGCTGCATCCCGTGGATACGAAGGACCAGCGGGGCGGAATGGCCTATGTCCCCGACCGCGTCATATCGGGCGATTTCATCTTCGACCAGATCGAGCCGGCGGTCGTCTCGACGCTGGAGGCCAAGGAAAAAGCCGGGGTCAGGACGAGCGTAAAAGAGTACTTCGACATGCGCTCGGGGATACTCAATTCGCCGACTATGTGCGAGATACTCGAGAACCACCAGGTCGAAGACGATTTCCAGCCCGGCGACGCGCTCCTGTTCAACAAGATGGTCGTCCACCGGAGCATCATGCTCGGCGAGGGAGCGCTCCCCAGACGCGCGGCCTACGTGATGCGTTTTATCGACGCGGGTTCGCGCTACGATCTGGAGCGGGCGCGGATGCTCGAATTCCCCGTGGAGAAATACGGGAAGGGGCTCTTCGCGTATAAACCGTTCACCCGTCAGCACATCGAGATCGCGGAAGCCGGCGCGAGCGACGGCGACCTGCTCGTGGAATGCGCCTTTTTCGACGACCGCGAGCGCCGTACGGTCCGGCGCGAACGCACTCCCCGGGCCGGTTGAATATCGCCGGCGGAAACGCGTAGGAGCATATGATGAGCAGCCATCCTTTCGACAACGAGTTCCACGTCACCCCCGAGCACAGGGAGCGATTCCGGCGCGACGGTTTCGTCAAACTGGAAGGATTCCTGAACGATACGGTGGTCGAGGCGTTGCTGAATCGTGTCGAAGTCGAATTGAGCGGGGAGGGGGCCACCAATTTCGACAAGTCTCGTTCGGCGGCGCTTCTCGACATACGAACGACGTATGACTTCGAGACCGATAAATCGGAAGTCTATGAACTGATGGAACGTCCTTACTTCCGGCGGGCTCTGACGGATCTGGCCGAACGCGACCTCTTTCTGACTGCCGAACTGTGCTTTGAAATCGAAAAGAACGTAAGCAAGGGGCTTCCCTGGCATGTCGGCGTGCAGAGTTTCGGCTTTCAGCCCGCCGGGGAATTCGCGTGCACCATTTGGGCGCCGCTGCATCCCGTGGATACGAAGGGCCAGCGGGGCGGAATGGCTTATGTCCCCCAGAACGTCATATCGGGCGATTTCGTCTTCCGCCAGATAGAGCCGGCGGTCGTCTCGACGCTGGAGGCCAAGGAACAAGCCGGTATCAGGACGAGCGTAAAAGATTACTTCGCCCTGCGAGAGGGGACTCTCAATTCGCCGACAATGTGCGAGATACTGGAGAACCACCAGGTCGAAGACGATTTCGAGCCCGGCGACGCGCTCCTGTTCAACAAGATGGTCGTCCACCGGAGCATCATGCTCGGTGAAGGAGCGCTCCCCAGGCGCGCCGCCTACGCGATGCGTTTTATCGATGTGGGCTCGCACTACGATCTCGAGCGGGCGAGAAACCTCGAATACCCCGCGGAAAAGTACGGCAAGGGGCTCTTGCCGTATAAACCGATTACCCGTTTCCACATGGAGATCGCGGAAGCCGGAGCGCGCGACGGCGACGTTCTCGCGGAATGCGCCTTTTTCGATAACCGCGAGCGCCGCACGATGCGGCGCGAACGGGACTTTCGACCTGAATCAAAGGACCGCGTGGAACGATGAAACATGACCGTCAGATGGCGTTGCTCGACAGAATGCTCGAGCTTCGCAGGCGACGCGAATACCGACTCAGCGACACGATCTTTCGGCTGCCCCTGGACGTCTATACCAGCCAGGAGGTCTTCGAACGCGAGTTCGAGACGTTGTTTTCAGACAGCCCGCTCGTGGCCGGGCACACGGACGGCGTTCGTGAGCTTGGTTCTTACATGCTCGGCGACTGGCCGCGCCAGCCGTATTTCGTCGTCCGGGGCGAAGACGGCGTGCTCCGGGCATTTCTGAACACCTGTCGCCATCGGGGCGCGCCGCTTATTCTTAAGCAGAAAGACGAACCGCTGCGGGCGCTGGTTTGCCCGTTTCACGGGTGGGTATACGGCCTGGACGGCGCGCTACGGGGTATTCCGGGGTCATCCGCCTTTCCTGGCATCGACAAGCGGGACTACGGCCTGAAAGAGTGTTCGGTGGCGGAGAGCACGGGATTGGTATGGGTTCACCCGGCCCGGGGTGAATCGTTCGATCCGGCGCAGTATCTGGGCGCTTTCGCGGAAGATTTCGCGGAGTTCCATCCTGAGCGTTTCGTCAGCTACAAAAGGGTCGTGACGGAGAAAAAGGCCAACTGGAAGCTTCTTGTTCAGTTGAACCTGGAAGGCTACCACGTTGCGCAGCTGCACAAGGGAACCTTTGCTCCGAATTTCCGCGATGGTTTTCTTTCTTTTGACGCCGAGGGGCCTCATCTGCGCATTCTGGCTGCACAAACAAACTTGCCGGATGCGGAAAACGTGCCCAAGAAACAGAGAAAGCTTGTCGACTTCGTATCGCTTTTTTATCTTCTGTTCCCCAACACGATTGTCATTGTGCGCGAAGACACCATTTTAATCGGCAGGTTCTTGCCGCTGGCCCCGGATCGAACGCTCTGCTCGCAGGAACTGCTCTATCTTCCCGATAAATACGTCGGGGAATCGGGGCGGAAAGCGTTGCGCAACCTACTCCTTTACACGGAAGTCACGTTGGACGACGAAGATTATAAGATGGCGGAACGGGTTCAGGCCAACCTGCTGAACGGAGTGAACGAAACCCACTTGCTGGGTCTCGAGGAAGGGCTCGTGATGTTGTTTCAGGAGCAAATCGACAAGAGGTTGGCCGCGCGGGACGCCACGACCGCAGACAATCCCTAGCGATGTTATTGAAAAAACCCTCCTCGCTCGGAATTGACCACCGCCGGAATGACGATCAAAACCGCATTCACCCGTAGGGGGGGCCTCCGCAGCCGCCCGCCGATACGGATTTCCCCGCCGCCGTGGCGCACGAGTTCGAGCTGGTGGAAGCCCCGGTATTCGAGACGGCGCGGCTGGGCCATGGAGGCTCCTCCGAGGAATAGATTTGGTGTTGTTTGATGCGGCCATCATATCACGATGTGCGTCTCATGCGGATCGTGTATCATGGTGCCGCGACGCATCCACGTCGGTAGTGTTCTTTATCGACGACGGGAGTTCCGGGATGCGTATCATGACCACCTTACGGATGGACGATCTGAACAAAGCGGGTTCCGCAGCGCGAGAGATCGAAGCGGCGGGCTATGACGGCTTGATGACCATGGAAAGCTCGCACCACCCGTTCCTGCCTTTGGCGTTCGCGGCGGTGGAGACCGGGCGCGTGGAGCTGCTGACCGCCGTGGCCATCGCCTTCGCCAGAAGCCCCATGGTGTGCGCGCACGCAAGCTGGGATCTGCAGGTCGCCTCGAAAGGACGTTTCGTCCTGGGGCTCGGCCCGCAGGTCCGCGCGCACAACGAGCGGCGTTTCAGCGTGCCCTGGAGCGCGCCCGCCCCGCGTATGCGCGAATACGTGGAATCGCTCCGCGCGATATGGCGCGCCTGGCGGAGCGGGGAAAAACTCGATTACCAGGGCGAACACTACCGGTTCAACCTCATGACGCCCCCCTTCACGCCGCCCGCAAACGACCGGCCCTTGACGCCCGTCACCATCGCGGCGGTGGGGCCGGGGATGCTGAGAGTCGCGGGCAGCCGGTGCGACGGCGTGCGGCTGCACCCTTTCTGCACGAGCAGGTATTTCGAGGAGTTCTGCCTGCCGAAGCTCCTGGAAGGGCTTGGGGAAAACGGAATAACGCGCGAGCAATTCGAGATCACCGGCGGCGGCTTCGTCGTCACAGGAAAAGATGAGGAGGCCATCCGGCGCGGGATGGACGAGGTGAAGTACCGCCTCGGGTTTTACGGCTCCACGCCCAATTACTGGCCGGTGCTCGAGATGCACGGCTACGGCGAACTGGGCCGCAGGCTCAGACTGATGACGCTCCAGGACAAGTGGGGCGAACTCGCGAGCGAGATTCCCGACGACCTCGTACACCTTTTCGCCGCCGTGGGCGTGCACGGGGAGATCAAGGGGGCGATAGAGGCGCGCTTTGGTAACGGGGTGGATACCCTCTATGTGGGGATGCTCCCCACGGCGGACAGGGACCTGCCGCCCGATCTGATCCAGGACATCCAGCAGATTCCCGTGGCGTTTACGGGATTTGCGGAGAGTTAGGGGGAGGGAGTTGAGACGTCTTTGGTAGTGACAATCCCTCCTCCACCATGCCGTCATTCCGGCGCATTGCTGTTTCCGTTGTAGGTCGGACATATATGTCCGACATATCATGCGACCCTGAATTTTTTTCATCCAATGCACGGGCCGCATATATGCGGCCCGTGCATTGGAATCCCGACCTACCCGCTGGCTTTTCATCTCCTGGTCATTGGCGCGAACCAATCGGAAAAGAAAAAACAACCGCCCATCAACCCTCCTCAGAAAAAACTATTCCCTTTGCCCCGCGATGTGCTATGTTGTTGTTCTGATCCTTCGGATATTATTCAACAGCCTATTACGAGGGTGGGCTACTCATGAGAGGAGTGCGTCATGAGGGGTCATCCCTTCGACACCGATTTCCAAATCACCCCCGAACATAAAGAGCAATTCCGGCGCGAACGACGCTTTCGACCTGAATCAAAAGAGAGCGTGGAACGATGAAACATGGCCGTCAGATGGCGTTGCTCGACAGAATGCTCGAGCTTCGCAGGCGACGCGAATACCGACTCGGCGACACGGTCTTTCGGCTGCCCCTGGACGTCTATACCAGCCGGGAGGTCTTCGAACGCGAGATCGAAACGCTGTTTTCAGGCAGTCCGCTCGTGGCCGGGCACGTGGACGGCGTTCGTGAGCCCGGTTCCTACATGCTCGGCGACTGGACGCGCCAGCCGTATTTCGTCGTCCGGGGCGAAGACGGCGTGCTCCGGGCATTTCATAACACCTGCCGCCATCGGGGCTCACCGCTTATTGTGAAGGAGAAAGACGAACCGCTGCGGGCGCTGGTTTGCCCGTTTCACGGGTGGACATACGGCCTGGACGGCGCGCTGCAGGCTATACCGCGGGCATTCGCCTTTCCCTGTATCGACAAGCGGGACTACGGCCTGAAAGAGTGCTCGGTGGCGGAGAGCACGGGATTGGTATGGGTTCACCCGGCCCGGCAGGAATCATTCGATCCGGCGCAGTATCTGGGCGCTTTCGCGGAAGATTTAGCGGAGTTTAATCTTGAGCGTTTTGTCAGCTACCGAAAGGTCGTGACGGAGAAAAAGGCCAACTGGAAGCTTCTTGTTCAGATTAACCTGGAAGGCTACCACGTTGCGCATCTTCACAAGGGAACCTTTGCTCCGAATTTCCGCGATGGTTTTCTTTCTTTTGACGCCGAGGGGCCTCATCTGCGCATTCTGGCTGCACAAACAAACTTGCCGGATGCGGAAAACGTGCCCAAGAAACAGAGAAAGCTTGTCGACTTCGTATCGCTTTTTTATCTTCTGTTCCCCAACACGATTGTCATTGTGCGCGAAAACACCATTTTAATCGGCAGGTTCATGCCGCTGGCCCCGGATCGAACGCTCTGCTCGCAGGAAATGCTCTATATTCCCGATAAATACGTCGGGGAGTCGGGGCAGAAAAAGTTGCGCAACCTACTCCTTTACACGGAGGTCACGTTGGACGACGAAGATTACAAGATGGCGGAACGGGTTCAGGCCAACCTGTTGAACGGAGTCAACGAAACCCACTTGCTGGGTCTCGAGGAAGGACTCGTGAAGTTGTTTCAGGAGCAAGTCGGCAAGAGGTTGGCCGCGCGGGACGCCACCACCGCAGACAGCCCCTAGCCTGTGGCCTGCCCGCGTTCTGGCGCATGCTTAAAGTGGGCGAGAGCGGGATGCTCGATGGGGTGCCCGGCCCGGGCACCGGCCGCGGCGCCTTCGCTCTTGCAGGGGCGGTTCGCGAACCGCCCCTACGGTCGCCATTCGAGGGGATGTGTAGGGGTCGCATACATGCGACCCTGAATTTTTTCATCCACTGCACGGGCCGCATATATGCGGCCCCTACATTGGAATCCCGACAGACCCGCAAGGATTTTTCCATCGGGCATTCCCCTCGGGATGCCCGACCCCTCGAGGGGCTGTTGAAAAACCCCGTTTCGGAAGTGGGAGGTGTGGCGGTTCACGCGGCGGCGCAGAGCAAGCCCAATCGGCGCGCAAAGGCGCGATGGACGCGCAGTCAGCGTCTCCGGGCGGCGCAGGCCCTCCAGAGGGCCGATATTCGCGCCGCCGCCCGGCGGCTTTTTCTTTATTGACGAGGGGAGTTTCGAGATGCGCATTGTGACCACCCTGCCGATGGACGATCTGAACAAAGCGGGTCCCGCCGCACGGGCGATCGAGGCGGCGGGCTATGACGGCGCCCTGACCTTGGAAACCGCGCACCACCCGTTTCTGCCCCTGGCGATTGCGGCGGTGGAGACCGAACGCGTGGAGCTTCTCACCTCCGTGGCCATCGCCTTCCCCAGAAGCCCCATGGTGTGCGCGAACGCCGCGTGGGATTTGCAGGTCGCATCGAAGGGACGCTTCGTCCTGGGGCTCGGCCCCCAGATCCGCGCGCACAACGAGCGGCGCTTCAGCGTGCCCTGGAGCGCGCCCGCCGCCCGGATGCGCGAATACGTGGAATCGCTGCGCGCGATATGGAGCGCGTGGCGGAGCGGGGAAAAACTCGATTACAAGGGCGAACAATACCGGTTCAGCCTCATGACGCCCTTTTTCACGCCGCCCGGAAACGACTGGCCCATGACGCCCGTCACCATCGCGGCGGTCGGGCCTGGGATGCTGAAGGTCGCGGGCAGCCGGTGCGACGGCGTGCGGCTCCACCCTATCTGCACGAGGGGGTATTTCGAGGAATTCTGCCTGCCGAGGCTCCTGGAGGGCCTGGAGGAGAACGGAATAACGCGCGAGCAATTCGAGATCACCGGCGGCGGCTACATCGTCACGGGAAAAGACGAGGAGGCCATCCGGCGCGGGATGGACGAGGTGAAGGTCCGCCTCGGCTTTTACGGCTCCATGCTCAATTTCCGGCCCGTGTTCGAGATGCACGGCTACGGCGATCTGGCCAGGAAACTCAGGCAGATGACGCTCGTGGGCAAGTGGGATGAAAGTGCGGGCGAGATTCCGGACGACCTGGTGCATCTTTTCGCCGCGGTGGGCGTGCACGGGGAGATCAAGGCAGCGATAGAGGCGCGCTTTGCGAACGGCGTGGATACCCTCTACGCGGGCATACTTCCCACGGCGGACAGGGACCTGCCGCCCGATCTGATTCAGGACATCCAGACGATCCCGGTGGCGTTCACGGGATTTGCGGAGAGGTAGGGGAATGAGACGCCGCCGCGTATTCGCCTGCAAACGCAGATTGCCGTCATTCCGGCGAATGCCGGAATCCAGGGACTTTGCCTTTTCGACTTTGCTCTTCGCCTTCTCCCATCCGGGCAGTGAGAACATGAAATGCCGGAGCGCCATGATCCTCATCGGCTCTGGATTCCGGCTTTCGCCGGAATGACGGCGGTGGTCAATTCCGGTCGAGAAGGGCTTTTTCAACAGTCCTTCGCGCGCGGCCTAACGAATTCCGTGGCTTGCCAGGTATTCCCGAACCATCGCGTATCCGCCCGGCGGCTTTTTCTTTATCGACGAGGGGAGTTTCGAGATGCGTATCTTGACCGACCTGCCGATGGATGATTTGAACAAAGTGGGTCCCGCCGCGCGGGCGATCGAGGCGGCCGGCTATGACGGCGCCATGACCATGGAGCATGCGTCCCACCCGTTTCTGCCCCTGGCGATTGCGGCGGTGGAGACCAGGCGCGTGGAGCTTCTGACCGCCGTGGCCATCGCCTTTCCCAGAAGCCCCATGGTGTGCGCGTACGCCGCGTGGGACTTGCAGGTCGCCTCCAACGGACGCTTCGTACTGGGGCTCGGCTCGCAGGTCCGCGCGCACAACGAGCGGCGCTTCAGCGTGCCCTGGAGCGCGCCCGTCGCGCGCATGCGCGAATACGTGGAATCGCTGCGCGCGTTATGGCGCGCCTGGAGGAGCGGGGAAAAACTCGATTATCGGGGCGAACACTACCGGTTCAGCCTCTTGACGCCCCCCTTCACGCCGTCCGGAAACGACCGGCCCATGACGCCCGTCACCATCGCGGCGGTGGGGCCGGGGATGCTGAGAGTCGCGGGCAGCCGGTGCGACGGCGTGCGGCTGCACCCTTTCTGCACGAGCAGGTATTTCGAGGAATTCTGCCTGCCGAGGCTTTTGGAGGGCCTGGAGGAGAACGGGATAACGCGCGAGCAATTCGAGATCACCGGCGGCGGCTACATCGTTACGGGGCGCGATGAGGAGGCCATCCGGCGCGGGATGGATGAAGTGAAAATGCGCCTCGGCTATTTGGGCTCGACGCCCAATTACTGGCCGGTGCTCGAGATGCACGGCTACGGCGAACTGGGCAGGAGGCTGAGACTGATGGCGGTCCAGGGCAAATGGGGCGAACTCGCGGGCGAGATTCCGGACGACCTCGTGCATCTTTTCGCCGCGGTGGGCGTGCACGGGGAGATCAAGGCAGCGATAGAGGCGCGCTTTGCGAACGGCGTGGATACCCTCTACGCGGGCATACTTCCCACGGCGGACAGGGACCTGCCGCCCGATCTGATTCAGGACATCCAGACGATCCCGGTGGCGTTCACGGGATTTGCGGAGAGGTAGGGGAATGAGACGCCGCCGCGTATTCGCCTGCAAACGCAGATTGCCGTCATTCCGACGAATGCCGGAATCCAGAACCGAGAAGAATGGCGACGCTCCGGTTTTTCATCCCCCACTCATTGGCGGGAATACAGAAGAAATAAAAAAACAAAGGCAAGGTGAAATGTCCCGCGTGGGACATTTCCGGATTCCGCATTCTCTTCCTCATCGGGCGAGAATGATTGCCGGAATGACGATCAAAACCGCACTTCTCGCAATGACATAGAAATACCGTAGGGACAGGCCTCTGTGCCTGTCCTGGTGCAGGCCTTCGCCTCGATGAAGACAAAGGACAACCACGAAGGGTTGTCCCTACAGCCCCCCTCCCCGGTCGGCCCCATATTCCGAATCACAAAACCATGGCTTTTTCAACGGTCCTTCGCGCGCGGCCTAACGAATTCCGTGGCTTGCCAGGTATTCCCGGACCATCGCGGCGCACTCCTCCGGCTTTTCCACCTGCAGGAAGTGCGAGGCCTCGGGCACGAAGTCGTAGTCGACGGCCGCTGCGTGACTCAGGTCGAAAGTCGGCAGGTAAGCGGAGGGCAGCGTGGGGTCGGCTCCGATAACCTTCGTCGGGCAGGTCAGTATCGTCAGATCCAGCAAAGGCGAGAAGCTCCTTATATATTCCGCGATCTGGGCCTCGTAATCGCGCGGGCAGCGGAGTTCGTAAGCCTCCCCGTCGGCGCTCTTGCGAAGGGTCGACCGTGCGATGAGATCGCGCACCCCCGGTAAGACGCGGTTGTATCCGGGAACGATGGCGAGGATTTCGGCCAACTGCTCCCGGCTCTCGAACCGGTCCGCCCGCTTCCGGGTCATCGCCGCTATCCGTTCCGCCGCCGCGTCCCATTCCGCCTCTCTCCTGGCGGGTTTGCACAGCGGCGGATCGAACAGAACCAGCGCGGAATAGGCGTCGGTGAAGGAAAGGAGCGTTACGAGCGCCGAAAAGGAGTGAAACACGCCCACGGTCGGTTTTTCGCCGTATTCCCGGGCGATGGCGTCGAGAATGAGGTCATGGTCGGAAATCATTGCCGGGATGTTGTGATCCCGCTGCGCGCCGACGCTGTTCCAACCATGGTTCCTGAGGTCGTAGACCATCAGGTCGAAATCGTCGGCGAGCAGCGACCAGAACGGATAATAGACATCGACCGCGAGACCGTTGCCGTGGGTCAGGACGAGCCGGGGACCGGCCGGATTGCCGTGTCGCCGCACCGTGGTCACAGCGTGTTCGTCGAGTCGGACTTCACACCTCGAAACTGGCTCGGGGATCGTCCAAAGCGCTTCTTGCGTCATTTCAGGCGGCCTTGTAGCGCCCGAGCGTCGAGGGACGCCGATCAGCCTTGCGCGTCGATATGATCTGCAAGTTCCTGCAGGGTCTGAAACTTCGCGAAGTCCTCTATGTCCAACCCGAGGCCGAACTCCTCGTTGACGAGTTTGAAGAAAGCAACCGCCTCCATCGAGGTAACCTCTATTTCGCCGAGCTGGACATTGAAATCCGGCTCACGGCCGAGGTCGAGAGTGCTCGCAATGACCTTCTTGATGCGTTCTTTTGTTTCCGACATGGGTCTGTGCTCCTTTTCCGGAAATGGTAAGCGAGAGATTCTGTGGCGGTCGCTTTTTGCGAAATCTGTATTGCGATTATAAGCCAAGCATCCGCATACTGACAAGCTTTTTACACCGAAAGTTGCGGGGCGGGCCGCCGCCCGCATCGATGATAGCGGAGCGGCGCGACCAGCGGGCAGCCTGCCGTCCTCGCTCGAGCAGTCGCATCCGAGCCGAAGGAGGCGTTCGCGGGCGCGCTTCATGGCATCGAACACCAGTGTCCCGGCCTCAACGGGTTCATTACGATGCGTGCGGTTTCCGTAGTAGGGACAGGCCCCCGCGCCTGTCCGAGGCCCCCGCGCCTGTCCGAGGCCCCTGCGCCTGTCCTCGTGCGTCGTTCACATTACCCGCAGCCGGACAGGCCCCCGTGCCTGTCCGAGGTCGCGCTACAAAAAATAATGGGCGCCTCGCAGGAGCGGTTCGCGAACTGTGGGACAACCCCGAGAAGGGGTTGTCGCTACGGCCGCTAAGGCGCTTACGCAAATTCGATTGCGGACGTTGCGGGACAAGGCTATGATGCAGCCGCCATCGCGCGCATCCACGCAATCACCGTTTCCCGGGCGAAGTCCAGGGTTTCCTGGAACTGAAATCCGGGATGTTGGAATTGTCCTCGTTACTACGCATTGGAGACGAAACATGGAGAA
>JAPPHK010000078.1 GCA_028820795.1 Nitrospinota bacterium
CGAAGCCGCCCCACTGTATGGCGAACCCGCCCAGGGAAGCTCCCAGAAACAGGCCGACCTGGTTGCTCGTCGAATAGAAGCCGATGATCGCGCCGCGCGCCTGCGGGGCTATGGATATGAGGTCATCCATTACGGCGGGCCGGCTCAGGTGGCTGAAGAACGAGAAGAGAAAGCCCGCCGCAATCGCGAGCGTGAGAAAACCCAAGCCCGAGAAATGAAACGCGAGAAGCTCTCCCTGGAGCAGCACCAGGGCGGTGATGATGAGATAGCGCCGTCTCACGCCGGCGAGAACGCCGCCCAGGAGTCCGCCCATCAGCGCGCCCACGGACATCGCCGTGATCAGGCTTCCCGCGGTGGAGAGAGAAATGTCGAAGGTGCGCATGAGAAAAACGGATACGTATGTGAGAAAGGCGGATGTCATGAGCCGCTCGGAGACGTTGCCGCTCAGGAGGAGCCATGAGGCGCCCTGGCGCATCCACGCGAAGCTTGCAAGGTAGGAAGAGGGCACATAGGTTTGCCTTCGGGAGGGAAGCGCGCGGAGCATGAAGAAGCAAAACGCCGCGCCGAAAAGACCCGCTATCCAAAGCGCGTTGCGCCAGCCCAGGTGATCCGTCAGAAAGGCCACGCTCGGGACGCCGACGAGCAGGCCCATCGCCACGCCCGCCGTCGCGAAACCGATGGCGAGTCCGCGCGCGCGGCCCGTGAAGTTGTCCCCGATCACCGCCACCCCCGTGGGCGGCACGAGCGCGCCGCTCAATCCCGCGATGAAGCGGCAGACCGCCACCGCGAGATAACCGTCCGTGAAAGAAGTGGCGATGTTGGATAGGGACAGGCCCATCACCCCGATGATGAGTACCGGCTTTCGGCCATAGCGGTCCGATACGGGCGCCAACAAAGGTGCGGCCACCCCCCAGGGGATGAAGGTGATGGCCGCGAGCTGCCCCATGGCCGTGAGGGAGAGGTTCATGTCACCGCCCATGACGTCGAGCATGGGCCCGAGAATGAAAGCCGTGGTGTAGGCGATGAATATCGTGATGAAACAGGTGAGGATGATCAGCCAGCCTTCCCGAATTCCGAGCTCCCGTTCTTTCCTGGACGAAACCATGCGCGCTCCTGGGTTCTGGATGACCGGTAAGGCTTATCCTCCATAGTGGGCCATCCCGCAACCCTGAGTGGCGGAACGCGCGATTCTTCCCGTTACACCCTGCTTGGAATCAGCAGTTTTTCCAGACGGGCTTTCGTTTTTCCATGAACGCGTTCTTGCCCTCGCGGTAGTCCTCGGTCTGGTAGAAGCGGTTCATGATGGGTCGGCAAAGACGGTAGCCCTCGTACATCGACACGTTCGCGGCCACGGCGATCTCTTCTTTGGTGTGCTGCACCGTCATGGGCGAGCACTCGATGATCTGGTTCGCCATGGCGGTCGCGGTGTCGAGGAGTTCCCCGTTCTTGGCGATCTTCACCACGAGGCCCAGGCGGTAGGCTTCTTCCGCGTCGATGAGTTCGCCCGAGTACATGTACCATCTGGCGAGCCCCGGAATCACCGCAGGCAGGCGCATGGCCCCGCCGATGCTGATGATGCCGATCTTGGGCTGGGAATAGCCGACCTTGGCGTCTTCGGAGACCACGCGGACGTCAGCACCCAGGAACAGGCTCATCCCCCCGCCGATGGCGTAGCCCTGCGCCGCACAGATGATGGGCTTCTTGATCCAGTCGAGATCACAGTAAAGCACTCCCTTGGGACGGACGGCGCCCATCTTGAGTTCATCTTCTTCGAGGTTCTGATCCCACCCGGAGCAAAACGATTTCCCCTCGCCCGCGAGGATCGCCACCCACACCTCCTTGTCGTCGTTCACGTCCTCCCAGCACTGGAGAAGCTCCATCGCCGTGGCGAAGCTCAAGGGGTTCAGCTTGTCGGGCCGGTTCAGGGTAACGTAGGCGATCTTGTTTTCCTTGCGGTATTTCACGGTCTTGAGTCCGAACTCTTGCGTCAGGTCCATTGGCGTCTCTCCCCTCTCGGAAAATGGTCGTTTCAGTAAACGACGATGAAAGCGGCGGGTTTTCTAATTCACTCGCCGCGTTCTTCCCTGCCAGTGTTTTTCTCGAATCTCACGCCTTAAGACTTTTCCCTGCGCGTTTTTCGGGATTTCATTCAGAAACTCGATGTGTTTGGGTTTCTTGTAGCCGGCGACCTCTTGCTGCGTGAAGTCGATGATGTCCGAAGGCTCGGGCGATTCTCCCGGGCGCAGCACCACCATGGCCTTGACGGCCTCGCCCCACCGCTCGTCGGGCACGCCTATCACCAGCGCTTCCAGGACGGCGGGGTGGCGGCACAGGGCGCGCTCGACTTCCGAGGGATAGACGTTGAACCCGCCCGTGATGATCATCTCCTTCTTGCGGTCGACGATGTAGAGGTAACCCTCCTCATCCGCCACCGCGAGGTCCCCGGTGTGCACCCACCCGTTTCTCATGGTCTCCGCCGTGGCTTCGGGGTTGTTCCAGTAGCGCGCCATGGCGTAATGCCCCCGGACGCAGATTTCCCCCATCTCGCCCGTCGCGACGGGGCGGTCATCGTCGTCCAGGAGTTCGAGTTCCACGCCCGCCGCGACCCTTCCGCACGAGGCGAGACGCGCACGTTCCCCGGGCGTTCCGTCCACGGCGTGATCCCACGGGTCGAGAATCGCGATGGGCTGGCGCGCTTCGGTCAGCCCGTAGGTCTGCCGGAAGATGGGGCCGACGTGCTCGATGGCGAGGCTCAAGTTCTCCTCCGAGATGGGGGCGGCTCCGTAGGTGATCGTGTGCAGGCTCGATAGGTCCGCGCTCGCGAGCTTCCCGCATTCGATGAGCCGCTGCACCATCGTGGAGACGAGGTAGGTGGTCGTGGCTCCCTCTTTTTCCGCCATTTCAAGAAAAAGCTCCGGCTCGAATCTTGGCATGATAATGTTGCGCGCGCCTCTTAAGAACGTGGGTTCGATGAAGTTGAATGACGCGTGCGTCATGGGTCCCGTATGGAGCATGGAGTCCAGCGTGTTGAAACGATAGTCTAAGTTTCTGAAAAACTTCGCCAGCCACGCGACGTGCGTGCGGTGCGTGTTGACGACCGCCTTGGGCTCCCCGGTCGTGCCCGAGGTGTAATGAAGATGAAAGAGGGAATCCGGCCCGAGGACGACGCCGGGTTCTTTGCTCGAGCTTTTTTTCAGCCACTCCTCGTAAGCGATAACGCCTGCGCCCGCCCAGCCCACGGCGATGATGCCCCGCAGACCCGGACATTCGCTGCTGATCCTCTCGGCGTATTCCTTGTGAACATCATCCAGGAGGAGGAACGCGGATTCGGAGTCGTTCAGCATGTGGACGTGTTCTTTGAGAACGTTGCGTCCGTGGAGATTCAAGGACGCGCCGCCCGCCGTCGCGACGCCGAAGTTGATCTCGATGATCTCGGCGCGGTTTTGCATGAGCTTGGCGACGCGGTCACCCGGCTCGAGGCCGTTCGCTAAGAGCGCGTTCGCCACTCGCTTGCTGCGGTCGTAGACGTCGAAAAAGCTCAGGCGGCGTTCGCCGTCCACCACCGCCTCGCGCGGGCCGTAACTCTTCGCCGCCCAGGCGATGTTCGCGCCCGGGTGTATGGCTTGTTCGCTCTCTCGGCTCATGGGTAGGAGATTATAGAGCCGTCTGAGTTTGAATTCTATGCGAAGGCCGGGTTTTTCGATGTTGTAAGTCGGGCGAGAACCGGCCGGACGTCGGCGCAATCCTCCAGTGAGGAGAGTTCCCCGAAAGCGCGCTCAACGCGTTCGGGTTCGAGCCTGACTGTTGCGGCCTCGGCGCAGGAGAAGAATTTCTCCTTTCTCTCCGTTTCGCTCATGGCCCATTCGGGAGAACCTTTTATCTTGTCGTGCGTGACGTCGGCTTCTCTCCCGTCCTTGAGCCTGACGTGGATGCGCACGGGCACGAGCAGCAAGCTGCCTTCTTCCCAGATGTGTACCCTGGTCTTCTGCGCGAGTTCGATCACCTCGGCTCCCGAGACGATCGCAGCCGGTTCGAAGTGCGCGATTCGCGGCATTCCTTTCAAGAGTGAGAACGCCGTCGTCCACTGCGCGCTGAACTGCGCGTCCACCTGGGGGTTTTCCCTGATCTGAAACGGCTGCCCAATCATCGAATGGCCGATGGGCGTGGCCCATACCTCGACGCTTTCGACGTCTTGCGCGCAGAAGAGCCCAAGCCGCTCGCGCGCCTCCAGAGCCGCGCTGATGTGGGGATGGGACACTCGGCAGCTCGGATAGGGCTTCACACCGACCCGGGTGACGTGGAAGGTATCGCCCAGCTCTCTCGTGAGCGCGTCCGGGTCGCCTTTGCCGCCGCCGAAGAGTTCGATCACGCCGTCGGCCCCCTCGACGATGCGCGTGGGACCCGTGGCGCCGGTTTGCGCCAATACTGCCGAATGCACGCCCGCCCGCGCGCTGAAGGCGGGTTGGAGCCGCTTGGCGACCGTGCCGTCGAGAAGCGCCTGTCGGTTGCCGTGTGATTGCGCGTAGCCGAATCCCGCCGCGTTGGCGAGGCCCTCTTCGCCGAGTCCCAAAGCCCGCGCGGCCGCCATGGAGGCGGATACCGCGCCGAACACCGTGGTGGGCAGCCAGCCCGGGTGAATGCTCTCGTGCACGACGGCGTTCAGCCGCAAAGTCACGTCCGCGGCTCCCGCAAGGGCGGCGATGACCTCGCGGCCCGGCATCGCCCGTCCGCTGCTCTCGCCAGCGGCGAGGAGCGCGGGAAGAATCGTCACGAAAATGTGGTTCTGGGTGACGTCTTCCGTGTCGTCGAAATCGTTCGAATGAATCATGGCGGCGTTCAGCCAGGCCGCCGTAGGAGCGGGCACCCGTCCTCCGAAGACGAGCACCGTGGCCTCGGGCGCGCCGCCCCAGCGGATGTGGCGCTCGATGATCTCGGGGTTCAGAGGCGCAGCCGAGCCGGCCATGACGCAGGCGATCGAATCGACGATGAGGTTTCTGGTGGCGCGGACGGCCTCTTCGGGCAGATCCTCGAAGCGGAGATTCGCGTAGTGCGCGATGATTTTCTGCATGGGGTCCATCTTCGTCTCCGTATCCCTTTTGATCTGGAACGAGAGTTGCGCTTTTACTCGCGGCCCGGCTGGAAGATGGCCACCAGCCGCACGTCTTCTGTGCCCACGCAGTTGTTGCAGTGGCGCGTGCCCTTGGGCATGAAGATGAACTGTCCGGGGCCGTAGTTGATCTCACCGTCTTCCAGGTCGTATCTTCCCGTGCCGCTCACGCAGAATATGACCTCATCTTCCTCGTGGTGGTGCCAGTCGTGCGTCTGTCCCGGCTGTATGAGCGAGTAGTACACGGTGAGGTCGGTGCCCTCACCCTCTTTGGATACGATGGCCTTGTGGCTTGCGCCGCCCGCCATGCCTTCCGATTCACGCTCATCGGGCCGGATGAGCCGGGCTTTTCTTTCTCTCGTCGTCATGTGAGCCTCTCCTCGATAGTATTGGTGATGGTCTTTCTCGAGGCGCGCGCATCTCGCGCCCCTATATTCGGGATGATTATTCGTCGATATGCAAAGGATAATCCGCTTGCCCGAAATTTGAAAGCACATCGGACGGATCGTTTATTGCGCTCCCTGGGGCGCGTACACTTCTCTTGAAGGCTGTGCGCGGCGAGTGCTACTCTTCGTGAGCGGTTTGTATTTTTCAATCCGGGTGCTTGCCGGGATTTACGTCGATTCCGAGGGTAATTTCCATGATAATGCGTTTCGCGCGAATCTGTGGTCTTGTTTTGCTGACGATGACGCTCGTAGGGTCTGGATTCGTTTTCGCAGCGTCCGCTGACACGGACGGTCCCATCGAGAAAAGACCCGAGGGTTTCGATACGCCCGAACTCAGCCGCTCTCGTTTTCTCGGATGGGTCCGGCGCGACCTCAGCAGGCGCATTCCCGGAGAGGAGACCCTGATCAAGCAATATCTGGATGAGTGGGAATTCCAGTTCGAGACGCTCACTATCAACAACCGGATTTTCGCGATCAATATCGACGTGGACAACAGGTATCCATACGACATCACGCTGCTCGATTTGGATTGCGATGGAATCTACGAGACCAAGGTGGAGGAAAAACCGGGTCAGCAACCGGTGGACATGCCGATTCCCGAGTGCGTGTTCCGGGTATCGTCGGAGTCTGCGCGCTGAGAGGAGCCCGCCTTCTTCACGTGAGCGGACGAAACAATCAGGAATCGAAGTCATGCGGCTGAAAAAGGTGTATTCTGGCTTTCTTTTCGTTCTTGTCGCTTTCATCGCTCACCCGTACTTTGTGGTCGTGGAGGCGGCGCCTTCCGGGCTTCGCCGGGTCGAGGTAAAGGACATCCTGGTCGATCAGAGGAATGACCAGCCCGTCTTGCTGCTGCAGGAGAAAAACGGGGGCAAACTACTGCCCATCTGGATTGGCCCGGCCGAGGCGCGGGCGATTTTCATGGAACTCGAAGAAGCCACGCCGCACCGCCCGATGACGCACGACTTGATGCGCAACTTGCTAAGAACCCTCCAGGCGGAAGTTCTCCGGGTGGTCATTACGGAGGTCAAAGGGGGCACCTATTTCGCCTATATTGATATGAAGAAGGGGGTCAAGCGTTTTTCTGTCGACAGCCGCCCCTCGGACGCCGTCGCGCTGGCGTTGCGGATGAAATCCCCGATATATGTTAAGCCCGTCGTAATGGAGCATGGTTTCCGGGCGCCGCGCGAATACATGCACCCCGAAAGGCTGGGTCTCGTGCTACAGAAACTCACGCCCTCGCTGGCGCGCTTTTTTGGCGGAGGAGAGGCGAGCGGGCTATTGGTGTCCGATGTGAAGGAAGGCGCTCCGGCGGCGCGCGCAGGCCTTCGGCGCGGAGACGTCATTTTCGAGGCGGGGGGGAAGAAAATCGAGTCGGTTGATTTTTTCGAGAAAGTCTTTCTGGAGAATCCGCTGGAGATAGAGGTTTCCATACGGAGGGGTTCTGGAGGAAAAAAATGGCGCCTGAAGATGGGAGAGGGGAAATAATACGATGGCTGAATACTCACCGGGTGCGCAAGACGGCCTCATCGTCGTCGATCTGCAAGTGGATTTTTGTCCGGGCGGCGCGCTCGCCGTCAGCGAAGGGGATAAGATCGTCTCGCCGGTGAACAGGCTTCTGGAAATTTCGGGCTGGACGAAGGTGGCGACGCGCGACTGGCACCCCGCCGACCACACCTCGTTCCAGGCGCAGGGCGGAATCTGGCCCGTCCACTGCGTGGCCGACACGAGGGGTGCTGCATTTCATCCGCAGATGAAGTCGGGGAATGTGGAGATGGTCGTGTCGAAGGCCACGACACGCGACGCGGAGGCGTATTCGGGGTTTGACGGCACTGCGCTGGCTGATGATTTGAGAGCTTCAGGGATTGAGCGTCTTTTCGTTTGCGGTCTGGCGACGGATTATTGCGTGAAGGCCACGGCGCTCGACGCCAGACGCGAGGGGTTCGAGGTCGTCGTGGTCGAAGACGCCATCCGGGCGGTGAACGTCGAGCCCAAAGACGGAGAAACCGCCATCGAGGAGATGCGTGCGGCGGGCTGCGCTTTCGCGCTCTCATCGGAAATTCGTTCGAATTAAGCCTGTCTGAGGAGATTGTCTTGGCTTTGGTGCGCGTGCAGGTTCCTGCGAGTACGACGAATCTTGGTCCGGGGTTCGACGCCCTGGGCGTCGCGCTTCGCATCTATAACCGTATGGAACTGGACATCCTTCCCTGGGGCGTGGCTCTCGAAGTCGAGGGAGAAGGCCGCGACGTCATCCCCAAGGATGAGTCGAACGTCTGCGTGCAGGCCGTGAAGCGCGTGTTCGATCGGGTCGGCCGGCCCTTCAACGGTTTATGGATGAAGCAGCGCAACCACATACCGCTGGCGCGTGGATTGGGGAGCAGTTCGGCCGCCATCGTTGGCGGGATCGTGGGGGCGAACATCCTGCTCGGCAGCCCGTTGGGAATGGACGCTCTCGTGCAAATCGCCGTCGAAATGGAAGGACACCCCGACAACGTCGTGCCCGCGCTGATAGGGGGGTTCTGCATCTCGGCGACTACCACGAACGGAAAGACCATCTACACACGCATGCCCGTTGTGGAGGATTACCGCTGGGTCATCGTGATCCCCGACTTCGAGGTGAGCACGCAAGCTGCAAGACAGAAACTGCCCGGGGAGGTTTCCATGGGCGATGCGATCTTCAACGTCCAGAGGGTGGGTACGCTCATGGCGGCGTTCGCCACCGGGCGTGACGAGTTGTTCAAAGATGCCATGCAGGACAGGTTGCACCAGCCTTACCGCGCGGAGTTGATGGGTCCGCTTGAGGAGGTATTCGAGGCGGCGTACAGGGCCGGCGCGCTGGGGGCGTGCATCAGCGGCGCGGGACCCTGCATCTTGGCGATTTGCCGGGATCACCCCGGCAGGGTAGGCAACGCGATGCGCGAGGTCTATGAGTCACACGGCATCGGGTGCCGGATGCACGTGCTCAGAATCGACCCGCGCGGCGCGCATGCGGTCGATCCGGGCTCCGTTTTCGGGCCGGGCGTCTCCTCGCTCGCCCAGGCGTCAGTTTGAGGCGGGGCGGGAGTCTTTCGACCGCCACTTTCGCCACAGAAATTTGCCTCCCACCCAAATTGCTACCACTCCTAAGACGAGAATGAAGACGGCCTTGCCCGTTCCCACCATCCTGCGAAACTCGTCGATGTGATCTCCGAAATACCAAGCCGCCACCAGCAGCAGCGGCACGCTCAGGAGAGCCGCTGCAAGGTCCATCCCGAAGAATATGCGAAGTGGAAGCCGGGTGATCCCCGCAGCCAGAAACAACGGCGCTCGCAGACCCGCGACGAATCGCCCGAAGAAGATGGCCTTCCTCCCGTGGCGATCGAAGAAGCGGTGGACTTTCTCCATACGCTCGGGCGTCATGACGGGGCGGAGCAAGCGGTGTTCGAGTGCCTTCGGTCCCATCCAATAGCCGAAGCCGTAAATCATCAGGTCGCCCAGCATGATGCCAAGCAGATTCACCGTGAGCGCAGGCCAGAAACTCATGGTGCCAAGATGCACGAGATAGCCCGAGGTGATGATGGGGATGTCTTCGGGCACGGGCAGCCCCAGGCCGCAAAGCAACAGGACGAGAAACACCCCGCCATAGGCGAATTCCACCAGATACTCCTGGAGAAACCCGTACATCTCGTAACTCCGGCTACGCGGCAGGGCTTTTGCTAGAGGAGCCGCCTGTGTCGTATTTCAGGGTGGGCGGGGTGTTCGCGCATACAAAACTTATCTGGGACCCACGCACTCCAGCATGTTGCCGTCGGGATCCTGGAAGAAGATGATGAACCGGCCGGGCACGACCTCGGTGATATCGCCCATCATCTTCACACCCGCCGCCACGAGGGCGTCATGAGCTTCCTGCACGCTCTCCACGGTGAACGTGAGGTAGCGGTATCCGGTCGAGGCGTCCACGATACCGCCGCCCGGGGGCGGGTCCGAATCCGCCTGGACCACCTTGAGCTGCACCTCGCCGGCCTGAAACGCCTTGAACTCGAACCTGCCCGATGCGCAACCTGCCTGTGATGCTTTATCCGCCGTAATCTCGACTTCACGCACGATCGGAAGACCCAGCACGCCACCGTAGAATTTTTCGGCGACGTCCAGATCCTTCACCACGATGCCTACGTCGATGGATTCTTTCGCCATTTTAATCAGAGACATTTCATGCTCCTGTCGTTTTGAGGGACATATCCGGGATGTCCGCGGTTGATCTGTAAAGGGTTTCGAAACGGGTGGAGGATAACATTCTCAACTTTTTGGGGAAACTCCCCTGAGTGTGAGTTTCAGGTGTTGGGGCTAAGAGATACTCACCTCGTTCGAAAGTTGCTAGAATCTGCTGAAATTGCGTTTCAAGAATGGAACAAATTATCAGCCTTAAAAGGTACGTGAACGGTTATTGCCCGATGCGAATAGCAAGGGCGTCATTCATGGAGGGAGTAGAATGCGTCTGGAAGGAAAAACAGCGGTCGTCACAGGCGGCGGTGGCGGAATCGGCCGGGGCATCATCCGCGCTTTCGCCCGCGAGGGCGCGCGAATTTGCGTGGTCGACATCAACGAGGAGGTAACCCAGCAAGGACTCGACGACGCGGGCGAGGGGGAGCATTTCGCTCTGGCGGGGGATGTGACGAGCGAATCAGACGCCGAGAACATCGTGCAAACGGCCATCGAGCGTATGGGGCACATCGACATTCTGGTGAACTGTCACGGCAGGGCGTCCGCGCTGATGGGAAACCCGATTGACAACATCACGCTTGAGGAGTGGAACGCCGTCTTCGATGTAAACGCAACGGGCGTATTCCTGATGTGCCGCGCTATCGCTTCTCATCTGCGCGAGCGCAGGTACGGAAAAATCATCAATCTGGCCTCGCTCGCCGCAAGGCGCGCGAACGAGAACGTGCCGCATTATTGCGCGTCCAAGGCGGCATGCATGAACTTCACCATGAGTCTCGCCAAGGAGATGGCCCCCTACAACGTGAACGTGAACGCGATCAACCCGGGCCTGCTATGGACGAACCTCTGGGAGAAGGGCCACGGCGTCATCATCGGCGCGGAGACGGATCGGCCCGCAAGGCGGGTGTTCGACGATTTCGTCCAGGCGGCGGTCCCACTGGGACGCGAGCAGACGCCGGACGATGTGGGCCATATGTCGGTCTATCTCGCGAGCGACGAGAGTCAAAACGTTACGGGGCAGGGCCTGTTGCTCGCCGGCGGGGCCTGGATGGTCTAGTGAAAGTCCTTTTTCCTCAAAACATGCCCGGGTGGTTTCGCTTGGCGTAATGGGATGAGACTTGCAGGAAGGGAGTATGTGAATGCGCCTGGAGGGGAGAAAAGCGGTCGTAACGGGCGGCGGCGGCGGAATCGGCCGGGCCATCATCCGCGCTTTTTCCCGAGAGGGCGCGCAAATTTGCGTGGTCGACGTCAATGACGAGATAACTCAAAGAGGACTCGACGTCGCGGGCGAGGGGGCGCATTTCGCCCTGGCGGCGGACGTATCGAGAGAAGCGGACGCCGATAACATCGTGCAGACGGCCATCGATCGGATGGGTCATATCGACATTCTGGTGAACTGCCACGGCAGGGGGGCCGCGCTGGTAGGAAGGCCCATCGACCGGGTAACGCTCGAGGAATGGAACGCCGTCTTCGCGGTCAATGCAGCGGGCGTTTTTCTCATGTGCCGGGCTATTGCTCCTCACATGCGTAAACGGGGGTACGGGAAGATCATCAACCTGGCCTCACTCGCCGCGAGACGCGCGAACGCGGACGTGCCGCATTATTCCGCTTCCAAGGCTGCGTGCATGAATTTCACCATGAGCTTCGCCAGGGAAATGGCCCCTTTCAACGTGAACGTGAACGCGATCAACCCGGGTCTTTTGTGGACGAACATCTGGGAGAAGGGCCACGGCGTCATCATCGGTGCGGCGACGGACAGGCCCGCGAGGCGCGTGTTCGACGAGTACGTCGAGGCGACGGTTCCCCTGGGCCGCGAGCAGACGCCCGACGACGTGGGCCACATGGCGGTCTATCTCGCGAGCGATGAGAGCCGTAACGTCACGGGACAGGGAATGGTCGTCGCGGGCGGGGCGTGGATGGTATAGCGGAGGGAAAAATGCAAGTAGTCGTACTTACAGAGTTTGGCGGTGTGGAGAATTTCGAGGACGCGGATTGGCCCGAGAGGGAACCCGATGCCGATCAGGTGAAGATCCGGGCGAAGGCAGTCTCGGTGAATCCGACCGATTTCAAGGCCAGGCGGGGCGGCAACCAGGGCGCGGTTCCCATCATTTTGGGCAGGGATACCGCGGGCGTGGTCGAATCGGTGGGCGGGAATGTGACGGAGTTTTCCCCCGGCGAAGAGGTGATGGCCTATCTGCCGAGATTCGGCGACAGCGGCGGGGACGGATACGCGCAGTTCGTGTGCATCCACCAGGCGTTTGTCGTGAAAAAGCCCATAAACGCCACTTTCGAGCAGGCGGCCGCGCTGCCGCTCGTGTCGCTGACCGCCCATGAGGCGGTGATCATGAAGG
>JAPPHK010000038.1 GCA_028820795.1 Nitrospinota bacterium
TGCTCCCATGACCTACAAGGGAAAGTATTTCGATATACGAGAAGCCGCCTTCTTCCCGATCCACGTCTCCAAACCCTGGCCGCCCATCTATCTCGGCGGAAGCTCGGAGCCCGGCCGCCGGGTGGGAGCGAAATTCTCCGACGTGCACATGATGTACGCCGTCGACGTGGATACCATCGCCGAGGACGTACTCGACATGAGGCAGCGGGCCGCGGAGTTCGGGCGCGAGGATAAAATACAATTCGGCGTGCGGATGCACATCCTTTGCCGGGAGACCAAGGAGGAGGCGAGACGAGCGGCGGAGTCGCTAATCGAAGGCAGCGACATCTCGAACGTGCAGGCCTGGGCCGACATGAAGACCAGAACGGAGAGCACCGGCCAGACGCGCGTCAACGAACTGGCGAAGGGCGAGTCGCTCTGGATCACCGACACCTTGTGGATGGGTGTGAACACCGTTCGAGCCGGAGCGGGCGCCTCTCTGGTGGGAACGCCCGACATGATCGCCAAGGCGCTCAAGGAATACGTGGACGTGGGCGTCCACACGTTCATCCTCTCCGGCTGGCCGCACGTCGAGGAAGTGGAGATATTCGGACGCGAGATCATGCCGCTGCTGAAGGATACGGAGCCCATCACCCTGGAGCAGCCCCTGCCTGCTCTTGCGGAATACGACTGAAGAGAGGATAAGCAGCTACCGCAACAGCAAGAGGAATTTTTCGATGAACAGTTCCACTGCTGCGCTCAGCGCAGAATCCCAAAAATGGATCGACATCGCCGATTCGCTGGCGCAGGAGAAGTTCGCGCCGCGCGCGAAAGAGATTGACGAGGAGTCGCGTTTTCCGGCCGAAAACTATCAGGACCTGGCCGACGCCGGCCTTCTCGCCCTCATGGTGCCCAGGGAATTCGGCGGTATCGGAGCGGATTCTCTCACCTACGTCACCGTACTCTCGAAGATCGCGAAAGGCTGCGCCTCCACGGGCCTCACCTTCAACATGCACAGCGCCGTCGTGGATTTTCTCGGTCAAATCGCCTCGAAAGAACAGATGGAACGCTACTTCTCCGAAGTGGTGAACGACGGCGCCATCTTCGCCTCCATCACGAGCGAGCCGGGCAGCTCATTTCGCGACAAGCTGGCGGTGCGCACCGCCATTCGCGAGGACAACGGCCTCTATCGTCTTCACGGCAAGAAACATTTCTGCTCCCTTTCCACCGGCGCAACGTACTACTTCACCTGGAGCTACCTCGACGGCGCGGAAACCCTGCAGGAGGGACTTTTGAACGTGATGATTCCCTCGGCGAGAGAAAACATCGAAATCCTCGATGATTGGCACACCATCGGCATGCGGGGAACCGCGTCGAACTCCCTCATGTTTCACGACGTCGCCGTGATGCCGGATGAGATCATCGGGGAGCCGGGCAGCATTCTGGGCAAGGACATGAGCATGTGGTCGCTGGGCTACACCGCCGTATACATCGGCATCGCAGAAGCTGCCTATCAGTTCACGGTGGATTATGTGAAGAAGACGAAATCGGGCATGGGGGTTCCCCTCGGAGAACTGGACCGCACGCAGCGCCAGATTGGCGAGATGGCCATGCTGCTCGAGAACGCGCGCCGCGCCGCCGAGAAGCTGGGCGCGCTCAGAGGAAACCTAGGGAAGATGGAGCTGACCTTCATCCTCAACCAGGCGAAATACCTGGCGACAGAAGCCGCCAAGGAACTCGCCGAGCAGGGGATTCGCCTGTGCGGCGGACGCGGGCTTCACCGCTCCCTGCCGCTCGAACGTCACTTGAGAGACGCGGTGGCCGGCATCGTCATGCCGCCCGCCAACGACCGCTGCCTCGAAACCATCGGACAAATCGCACTGGGCCGTGAAGCGAAAACGCTCGATTTTCAGTAGAAAACCCCTAGCGGGCTTCATCCGACCAGCTCTACCAAGCGAGCAGATACCGCTTAATCTCCTGTTCCCGCGCATCCGGCGCGGCGCGGGTCGCCGAATGCTTTGAGGCGGCCGCCTTCGTCCACTTCAACGGCGTGCACACCACCGAAGAAGTGGTGGGGATACGAATAGGTCGAAACTTCAATATCGCTCCGTCGCGCTGAATCCAAAACCGCCCCGTCCACCGAATCCTCAGCGTGCAGGGGGCCTATATCCAGGTGGATGCGGGGAGCCTCTACCGCTTCTTGAAGGGTCTTGTTCCGGTAAAACAGGTTCAGTATCACCTGGGCCACGGCCGTGGGGATACGGTAGGAACCGGGACTTCCCAATCCCAGCCTCAATCCCTCCCCCTCGAAAACGAGGGTGGGGGCATAACCCGCCATCGGACGCTTGCCGGCACCCAGTGAATTCCCTCGCCCCGGCCGGGGATCCATCCAGTTCGTATGGTTGTTCAGAATGACGCCTGTGTCCGGGGGTACAACACCTGACCCCCACCCCGTGCCCAGGGTCTGCGTCTGGCAGACCACGTTGCCTTTAGCGTCCACAACCGTGAAATGGGTCGTGGAACCAGGCTCCATGTCGTGAATATGAACGCCAGAAGCCCGCTCCTCATTTATGGCGGCGGCGTATTCCTTGCTCAGGAGACGATCTATCGGCATGTCGTAATGGTACGGGTCGCCATAAACCGAGAACCTGTCACGAAATGCCGCGCGCATCGCTTGCATCAGAGCCCAACCGCGCGTTGGCTCATTCGCCGCATCCCATTCGGGCAGCAGGACTTCGAGGAAATTCAATATCTGAATCAGGATGAGGCCGGAAGAAGGCGGCGGCGCAGTGAGGAAACGCAAATCCCGGTAACGCGATGCGAGCGGCGCCATCCACCGCACGCGGTAGTTTTTGAGATCGGGGGCTCCCAGAAAACCGCCACAACTTCTCACCTCAGCCACAATGGCCTTTGCGAGCGCGCCCTCGTAAAAAGCGTCCGCTCCTTTTTCCGCTATCTCGCGAAGCGTTCCCGCCAAATCAGGCTGGCGCAAGAGCGCGCCTTCTGGAAGCAATTCCCCGGATGACGCGTGGACCCTGCCGAGTTCGGGATAGTCTGCGCAAAGGCTCCTGAAGCGCGGAACTTCCTGCTGCAGGCGGTAGAACCAGCCGACCTCGAAACCCTCGTCCGCCAGCCGAATCGCGCTCCCGAACAAGTCGCTCCAGGCCAGACACCCGAATTCGCGATGAATCGCCTCGAGCCCGCGCAGCAGACCCGGAACCAGAATGGAACGATGGCCCCGGCTGTGCGCGAGGCCAGCGTGTTTACCGTATTCATCGCATTCGAAAATCCCGGGTTCCATTCCGAGGGGGCACTCGTTGCTGAAATCGACAAACCCGGCTCTTTTCTCCTCCTCACGCCAGATGAGCGCCACGCCGCCGCCGCCCAGTCCGGAATAGAACGGCTCCGCTACCCCCAGGGTCAGTGAAACGGCCACCGCCGCATCGCAGGCGTCTCCTCCTTCTTCAACAACGCGCAAACCCGCTTCCACCGCTCTTTCATGGGCCGCCGCAACGGCGAACATACGGCTTCCTCCAGACACTTCTTCGATCACAATACAGGATGATTATAAACACACCGCGAATACAGGGCGCACCCATGAACGTGGAACGCTCCGCATCATGTCATTTTTCGCCGTGCGCGATGACAAAACCGCATTAATTGCTGTAGTTTAAGCAGGTTATCTTGGAATGTCGCGCTTCTCGACGAATCGGGCGCACTCCTTGAACCACGGACTTTATTATGACGGACAAACCGCCTGATGGAGAAAATCCCTCCGTTTCCGGTCCCTCCCCAAGGGAAAAAGGACCACCGCCCGGTGAAAACCGGCGACCCCGGAAAAAACGCTTTACGCTATCTTTCGTCAGAAAGTTCCTCCTTTTCCTGGCCCTCGGCGTGGGCCTGTTCTTCGCCGTCGAATCAGGATATTTCTGGTGGCAGAATTGGGAGCGATTCGTCTCGACGGACAACGCCTACGTCCAGAGCACATTGACGCCGGTGAGCACAGAAATCGCGGGTGTGGTGAATAAACTCCTGGTCAAGGACAACCAGGCGGTCCGGAAAGGAGACCTTCTCCTCGTCCTCGACAAGCGACGCCACGAGGTGGCTCTCCAGAAAGCCAAGGCCGCCGTGGCCGTCGCCCGTGCGAAGTATGAAGCGAGCAAAGAATCCGTCACTCACTCCATGGGTCGCGCCAGCGGCCTTCAGCAGGAAGCCCGCGCCCGTCACGAAACCCTGAAGCGCACTCTCCACTCAGCCCGCGCTCTGCTCGTTCAAAGGAAGAACGAAGCACGCGCCCTTGCGGCCACGATGAGACAGGCACACGAGGATTTGAACCGAAAACTTCGCCTGCATGGTCAGAAAATCATCTCCGATGAGAACTTGGCGCTCGCACGCGCCTCTGATGACGTCGCCAAGGCGAATTACGACGCATCCCAGGCCGCGCTCAACGTCGAGGAAAACAAAGTTTCGGCTATCGTCAACCAGATCGAAGAGGCGCAAGCCGCCGTGGCGCTGGCCGAAAACGAGGATCGCTCCCTGCGCGTGAAAAGCCATGACGCCGATTCTCTAAAGGCGGAACTTGAAGAAGCCCAGGCTGCCTATCAGGAAAAAGAGCTTCTCCTCTCCTACACCGAGGTCCGCGCGCCGGTGTCCGGCTACGTGGAGAAGTCCGTCGATCCGGGAACCTACGTGCAGCCCGGGCGTCCCCTGCTGCTCATCGTTCAACTCGATAAGGCATACATCCGGGCGAATTTCAAGGAAATCAAACTCGAAGGCATCCATGTGGGCCAACCCGCGGAAATCGTTCTCGACGCCTACCCCAACCGAACGTTCAGGGGCCATGTCGCGAGCCTGTATTCGGGCACGGGTGAGACCTTCTCACTCCTGCCACCCGAGAACGCCACCGGCAACTGGGTGAAGGTCACCCGACGCATTCCCGTGAAAATATTGCTTGACGAAAAACCTCCCCAAAACTTCCCCTTTCTGGTCGGCATGTCCGCCTACGTGACCGTGGACACCAAGATACGGCGCGGCCCCCGCCTGCTGGCGTACCCCGCGAACAATAAACCACAAATCCAGAAACCTTGAACGAAAATTCCACTTCGCCCGCTCCCGGAAGCGGAGGGGAAGCAGCCTCGCAGATGAGTTATCCCTCCCCCTTCCACCGAGCGATGATCACGCTCGCTGTCGTATCGGCCGCATTCATCTCCGTGATGGACGCCAGCATCGTCAATGTCGTGATGCCGCACATGCGCGGTTCGTTCAACGTCGATCTGTCCACCATCACCTGGGTGGCGACCATCTACACCATCGCCCAGATCATCACGATCACCATGTCGGCTTGGTGGAGCACCCTTCTGGGAAGAAAACGTTATTTCCTCATCTCCTTCATCTTGTTCACCCTGGCGTCGATTCTCGTCGGCACCTCGCAAACCTTCACCCAGATGCTCGTCTATCGCATCCTGCAAGGACTCGGCGGCGGCGGGCTCATTCCTGTGGCACAGGCGATATTGCGTGAAACTTATCCGCCGAACAGACAAGGCTGGGCGATGGCAATGTTCGCCGCGGGAGTGGTGATAGCGCCTGCGATGGGTCCGGTGGTGGGCGGGTGGCTCACCGAGTCGCTGAGCTGGCCCTGGGTTTTCTACATCAACGTGCCAGTCGCCGCAGTAGGACTCACCCTCGTCACCGTCTACGTGTACGACCCGCCCCACATGAAACGCGGAATCAAAAAGGTGGACTGGATGGGCATCATCCTGATTGGTATCGGCCTCACCGCGCTTCAGGTCGTCCTCGAGCGCGGACAAGACGAGGATTGGTTCGATTCGAACCTCATCATCGTGATGACGATCTTCACCGTCATCACGCTCACGGCCCTGGTCTTATGGGAGTTGCGTACGGAAGAACCCATCGTCGATTTCAGGGTTCTCATGAACTTGAACCTGAGCGCTTCGTGCTTCGTGGTGCTCATCTTCGGTATCGTGATGTTCGGAACTACCTTCATCTTGCCGCAATTCCTGCAGAACGTGCTCGACCATGGCCCGTATGAAACCGGCCTCGTCATGCTGCCAAGGGGCATCGCGCTTTTTTGCATGATGCCCATCGTGGGTCATCTGTATAACCTGGTGGACTACAGGATATTGATGTGCGGCGGTGTCACGCTGGCCGTAATCTCCATGTTCGCGATGTCGGGGCTCTCATTGCAGACGGATTACTGGGGCATGGTATCGCGTCTCGTCATCCTGGGATTCGGCATGCCTTTCGTCTTCGTCACTCTAACGACCGTCGCCTTCAGCACCACGCCCGTGGCGGACATCAACTCCGCCACGAGCCTCTACAACCTGGCGCGCCGCCTGGGCGGCAATCTCGGATTCGCTATCATGGCGATAATGCTGGAGCGCCGCACCGCCCTTCACCGCGTGAACATGGTGGGAAACATCACCGAGTCGAACGCTACTTTTCTCTCGTACAAAGAGACGCTCACGGAAATGCTCGTTCGCAAGCAGATCGACCCGCACACTGCGCAAACAAAGGCGATGGGCCTCATCGAGCAGACCATCGACAAACAAGCCACCATGCTCGCCTACAACGACATCTACTGGTTCATGGGGTGGGGCTTCGTCTTCGTCATCCCCTTTATTCTGGTGCTGAGAGTCAGGCAGACGTGAGTTGCACTTGACTGTTGAGAGAAATCGCGGACGAAACGGTAATCCTTGGGAAAGGCAAGCGGAACGCCTTGGATTCAAAGCGCGAAAAAAAATTATTTCTTGGGGTAAATCCCGAAAGGATCCTTGAGCAGCACCTTCCAGGCGAAAATGAGAACCGCCAGGATCACTACAATAATCATGAACGTTTTCATATGGAACCGACTCTCCTATGAGTGCGTAAAAACTGGTGGGTCGCCGGGGAATCGAACCCCGAACCCACGGATTAAGAGTCCGTTGCTCTGCCTAGTTGAGCTAGCGACCCGATATTTGAATCATCGCCGATCGGCGATCATCAAACCAGACGTTAGCACAGCGATCCCAGATAACAAAACCGGCGCGGCTCATCAAATTTAGAACGCTCCAGGGGGAGAACTCCTTCTTTCACCCCTACGGGTGAAAATTTCCCCACGAGATCATGAAACTGCAAATTCCATGCTCGTGCGCGCCCGACGGCTCCCAAGCCTGTTGGGGACGTGCCCTATCTTTCCGGGATCAGGCCGCGGGGGCTGAAGCGCAGAACCAGCAGCAGGATCACCCCCATGATCATCAGACGCATGTGAGCCGCGCTCTCCATCAGATGACGACGCAAAGGACTATCCTGCGAGAGGCCTGATGTCAGCAGGTCCATGACCCACAAACCGATGGGTTCGGCCTCGACCCAGAAAAACCAGATTACGAAACCACCCAGAACCGCGCCCCGGTTGTTCCCCGATCCGCCGACGATGGCCATCACCCAGATAATGAAAGTAAAGCGGAGCGGCTGATAGGAAGCAGGCGTGAACTGTCCATCCAGGGTAGTGAGCATGGCCCCGGCGACGCCGACCACCGCTGAACCCAGGACGAACACCTGCAGATGGCGTCTCGTGACGTCCTTGCCCATGGCGGAGGCTGCGAGTTCGTTGTCCCTTATGGCGCGCATCATCCGGCCCCACGGGGAATGGAGCGCCCGTTCGGAGAGCCACAACAGGACGAAGAGTACGATGGCGAACAGTCCCGCGTAGCATAACTTGACGAAGAGCGAGGAAAGCTCGACTGGCGATGCGCCCAAACGGGCGGCCCAGTCCTGGAACCAGAGAGCTTGCTGAAGATCCACTTCATACGGGACCGGGCGAGGCAGTCCGCTTACGTTCTTCACGCCTCGGGCCAGCCAGTCCTCGTTTTTCAAGACGGCGATGATGATCTCCGAAATACCCAGCGTGGCGATTGCCAGATAATCGGCTCTTAACCCCAAGGCGATCTTTCCGATTACCCAGGCGACAACGGCGGCGAACAAACCACCCGCGATCCAGGAGAGCAGGATAGGCAACCCCAAGCCGCCCAGGAACCCGGCTTTGGTCGGATCCACGGCCTCGATGGCCTCTACCGCGGGAAAAAAGAACGCCCGCGCGAGAAAATAGCCACCGAGGATGACGCAGGCGAGGATGAGCCTTCGCGGCAAACCGGCTGGAGCGCGTCTGGCGGCGAACACAGCGGTCAGAATTGTCGTCAGGGCGACGCTCAAGGCGATGATGACACCGGCTCCGCCCGCTTTCCAAGCCGCAGGGACCGGCGCGACGGAGACGAGAACCGCCGTCACCCCACCCAGCGCTGCAAACCCCAGGATGCCGAAATTCACGAGTCCGGCGTAGCCCCACTGTATGTTGACGCCCAGAGACATAACAGCCGATATGAGGCAGAGGTTCAGAATCGCCAGCGCCAGGGGCCAACTCTGGATCACACCGACTACAGTTAGAGCCGCGAACATAGCGGCGAACATGCATATGGTGCGTATGTTCTCTCTCTTGCGGGCAGCAGGGTTCATGGAGATCTCCTTCCAAAGATGCCGGTGGGCCTGAGCAGCAACACCAGCACCAGAATGACGAAGGAAACCGCGAATTTGTAATCCGTGGACAACAGTTGCACCAACCCTTGCGGCGCCCACTCTCCCGGCGTGAGGTAGGCAAGGAATTTCCTGTAGGCGTAGGTGAGCGCGACCTCGGAGAAAGCAATGGTGAAGCCGCCGGCGATTGCACCCAACGGGTTACCCAGACCACCGACGATGGCGGCGGCGAAGATGGGCAGCAGAAGATTGAAATAGGTGAACGGCTTGAAGCTCTTGTCGAGGCCATACAGGACGCCGGCGATAGTGGCGAGCGTCGCCGCGATCATCCAGGTGGTGCGCACGACCCGTTCCGGGTCGATCCCCGAGAGCAGGGCCAGGTCCTCGTTGTCCGAGTAAGCGCGCATTGATTTTCCGGTGCGCGAGCGGTTCAAAAACCAGAAAAGGGCCGCCACGACGATGACGGCCGTCAGGATGGTCAGCCCCTGCGTGGTCTTGAAGGCGACGCCCTCATCAAGACCACTCAGGCGCTTGAAGGCCGGCGCCGTGATGATGAAGCGCTCCCCGTCGACGAACCACCTATCGCCGGGCCCGATGATGAAGCGCACTACGCTGTTGTACACGAACATTACCCCGACCGAGACGATCATCAACACCTCGGGTTTCGCTTTCACCCGGCGATAGAAACGATACACCCAGCGATCGATCAACAGGCAAAGAACAATCGTGCAGAGGACGCCGAACGGCAGGGCCAGCAGGGCGGTCGGCAGCGGGGAGATCGAAACGTCCCAGTATTGCAGCACCCAAGTGAGCAGTATGGTCGCCATGGCCCCGAAGGCCATCGTGTCTCCCTGGGCGAAGTCAGAAAAACGCAAGATGGCGTATATCAAGGTGACGGCCAGGGCGCCGATAGCCAATTGGCTGCCATAAGCCATACTCGGAACGATAACGAAGTTCGACAAAAGGATCAGCGCGCTCAGGAAACCGTCCATCGCCTCAGCCGCCCAAGAACGCCCGGCGGATTTCGGTGTTCATCATCAGCGCCGGGCCCGTGTCGGTATAACGGTTCCGCCCTTGCACGAGAACATAACCCCTGTCGGCGATGGCGAGCGCCTGGCGGGCGTTCTGCTCCACCATCATAACGGCGATGCCATCGCCCGCGATGTAGAGGATCCGCTCGAATAACTCGGTCATCACGATGGGCGAAACCCCCGCCGTAGGCTCATCCAGCATCAGCACCTTCGGGCGGGTCATGAGCGCGCGGCCCACCGCCACCTGCTGGCGCTGGCCCCCGGAAAGCTCGCCGGCGAGTTGGCGGCGCTTCTCCTTGAGGACCGGGAAGAGGTCGAATACCTGCCCCATCGTGTCCGCAATGTCATCCTCGCGGATGAAGGCCCCCATCTCGAGATTCTCCTCCACCGTCATGGAGGTGAAGACGTTGCCGGTTTGAGGCACCAGGCTCATGCCTCGGGCGACGCGCTCCTGGGGTTTGAGTCCGGTGATGTCCTCGCCATTCAGGCGAACCGACCCCTCGCGCATTTCCAACATACCCAGGATGGCTCTCATTGCCGTGGATTTGCCCGAGCCGTTGGGGCCGACGATGACCGTGATTTCTCCGCGTCGGGCGCCGATGGTGCACTCGTGAATGATGTCCGGCCCGCCATAGCCGCCGGTCATATTCTCGCCGATGAGATAATCTTCCGAATCATTCATCGTCATCGGCTCGGTTCGGCTTGTCTTTGCGGCGCCCGCCAAGATAGGCCGTGATGACTTGCTCGTCGGCTTTCACTTCCTCGGCGGTGCCCTGTGCGAGAACCGCGCCCTCGGCCATGACGATCACCGGATCGCAAAGGCGCGAGATGAAATCCATGTCGTGCTCTATCATGCAGAACGTATAGCCGCGCTCGCGCTGCAAACGCAGGATGGCGTCGCCCAGCGTTTTGAGCAGGGTGCGGTTGACGCCGGCGCCCACCTCGTCCAGAAGAACGACCTTGGCGTCGACCATCATGGTGCGGCCAAGCTCCAGAAGTTTCTTCTGGCCGCCGGAGAGGTTCCCGGCCAACTCGTCTGCCACCTGTGTGATTTGAAGAAACTCGATGACTTCATCGGCCTTGGCGCGAACGCGTTCTTCTTCCGAGCGCACGAGCGCGGACCGCAGCCAGGCGCCGAGAAGGTTTTCTCCCGACTGGCCCGAGGGCACCATCATGAGGTTTTCGCGTACCGTCAGGGTGGGGAATTCCTGCGCAATCTGGAAAGTGCGCAGCATGCCCATGGCGCAGAGTTCGTGAGGTTCGAGGCCGGTGACGTTCTCCCCGTCCAGGTAGACGCTGCCCGAGGTGGGACGATGCATCCCGGCGATGACGTTAAACAGCGTGGTCTTGCCAGCGCCGTTGGGACCGATGAGACCGGTGATGCGGCCGACGTCGATGGTGAGGGAAACGCCATCGACGGCGCGAATGCCTCCAAAGTGCATGTGGAGATCAACAACCGAGATCATGAAATCCACCAAGAACGCCCGGCCTCGTCGCCCGGCCGCCTCGCATGGAGCGAACCCCCGACAAACAACCCGTCTAGCGGTAGCGCGCGGTGGTGATCTTCCCACCCTTCACGAGGATCTCGCGGTAGTTGCCTGCGCTCTCGCCGGGGCCTATCAACTCGACCGCCGATGCGCCCACGTAATCGACGTCGCCGCCTTTGGCGATAATCTTGAGCGCCTTGGCCAACTCACCGGGATAAATCTTCTCGCCCGGCGCATTGGCGACCATCATCACCTTGTCCTTGAGCTTCGCACTCTTGCTGGAGCCGGCCGCCTGCATGGCCAGTAGAATCAAAGCAGCGGCGTCATAGGCCTCGGGCACGAACGGGGTGCCCCCCTTGAAGCCCGCCTTCTTGGCCAGTGCTCCGAGCTTCGCCGCGCCCGGGCTGTCCGTGCCGGGGACGGTGCCGTAAGAACCATCGAGCGCTTTGCCGATGGCCTTCGGCAGGCTCTCGCCGATCATGCCGTCGGGCAGCAAGAAGGTTTGGAACGCGCCGGTATCGACCGCCGCCCGGATGATACCCTTGCCGCCCTGGTCCAGGTAACCGGCGACAATCAGAACGTCGCCGCCCGCGGCCGAGAGAGCGCCGACTTCCGCCGTGTAGTCCGCCTTGCCGTCTTCGTGCGCCGCGGAAATCGTGATCTTGCCGCCGGCCTTCTCGAAGTTGGTCTTGATGCTGTCGGCCAGACCCTTGCCGTAGTCGTTGTTGGTGTATGTCAGGGCCGCCGACTTGACGCCCTTGTCCTTCAAAACGTCGGTGATGACCTGCCCTTGCCGGGCGTCGGAGGGAGCGGTGCGGAAAAAGAGGCCGTTGTCCTTGATGGTGGAAAGAGCGGGCGAAGTCGCCGAGGGGGAGATCATCACGATCCCGTTGGGCAGGGCCACGTTTTTCAGTACCGCGATGGTGACGCCCGAGCAGTCGCCGCCGACGATGGCGTTCACCTTATCCGAAGTCACCAGACGCTCGGCCGCCCCCCAGGCGGGGGCGGGATAGGTGGAGGGGCTTTAGCCCCGCCCCGCAAACACCATTGGGCCCCC
>JAPPHK010000196.1 GCA_028820795.1 Nitrospinota bacterium
GGCAGCGGCGCGCCGGGCACGGCGGCGGCGATGGCGGCGAGGAGGCTGCGGAAAAATCTCTTGGAATATCAGTTCGGAAAGATCATCGGCGATTCGCTCTTCGTAGCGGCGTCCCTCGTACATGGAGCGTTCATGAAAGGTGCGCGAATGCTCCTCGGTCGGCAGGAATGCTTCACACCGGAACATGAGCGCGAACACCTTCAACCAGTGACGGCGAACGGATTTGGGAAGGACGAACAAATCGTCGTTATATCCGGGAAGATTCAAGACTCGCGCGAGATCTATTTCGAAAAATTGTTCCGAGACTGATCGTGCCCCTGCAAAATAAAGCCGCCAGTGAGCGCCGTTGGTGAGAATGCCCCAGCGGAGCTTGCCGATTGTCAAATCGTCCACACGCCTCAGATAGCGAAGCATCTGGGTAGATGGCGCGGTTTCTTCGCCCCGGCTTCCCGAGCGGCGATCGAGGGGCCGCATCCAGCGCTTCGATTCCACCATGGCTAGGCCGAACTCGTAGCGTTCCCATTCGGGGAAGCCGTTGGCATGGGCCTTCGCTTCTTCGCTTTTGAACATCAGGCCATCGGGCACATCCTCCCGTCCTCGCTCGGAGAGATTCTGCTGGCGAAGACTCGATTTCCATCCGAGATATTCGAGCACGGGCCAGATGACGTCGTCTTCCGTCTGGCTTTCGTTGGGAGAGCCGCCCAGCGGGAAACCGCCGAAAAATTCTCGAAGCGTGTTTTCCAGAGCATCGATCGCGGAATTATCGAATTCTTGCCATTCGTTCAGTTCACAGATAGCCTCACAAAGAAAATCGCCAGCGAAGAGGCTTCCCGGAAATGGATTCTCCAGTCTCAAGCGAGGATCATCCCCGTCCATATGGCTGTAACCTCTCATGAAGTTCATAGTGCGTCATGCCAAAAGGTATATCCCATGCAACGTGAAGTTCACAATCGCCACATTGTTCATTGCTCACAACTCATGAGCTTTGCCTAGCTCAGTCACCTTGGCAGGCACGCAGACTCCGAAACCGCGTCATTCCACGCTCCCTACCCTTACATCGGATAAAAAACGCTTCCGAGATAAACGCGAACGCAGCGAGAAGAAGAGGATGAGGGGGAAGGTGGGTAGGGGGGCTAAGAGTGGCGGAAGTTATATGTTCGTTTCGGGCGCCAAAAAACCGATGAGTCGGGATTCGAGTTTGGATTCATCTTCCGTTTCGCACTCCCACACGACAAGCGCATTCCAGCCGAGTCGATGGAGATCGTCCATTTTCTGATTGTCACGGGCGACGCTCTGCCTGAAATTTTCTTTCCAGAAGTCGGTTCTTGTTTTCGGAATGGTCGTCCGCCGGCATCCTTCGTGCCTGTGCCAGAAACAGCCGTGGACGAAAATCGCCTTCTTGCGAGAGGGGAAACAGATATCGGATGTTCCGGGGAGGTCTTTTTGATGGAGGCGATAGCGGTAGCCGAGGCCATGCAGCAACTTTCGAACGATCAACTCCGGCTTGGTATTCTTCTGGCCGACGCGTGCCATGACCGCACTGCGCTCCGGCGATGGTTTCGTTTCAATCGGCGGTATCTTCCGTATTTGATAGGGCATAGTCCCCAGATGCAATTTTTTCCAGCAACTTAACCAAGGTGTTCCTTTTCTCCTCGGCTTTCAGGAAGTCCTTGTACGAGTTCTTGGTTCGCCCGAGCATTTCGTCATAAGTCATCAATCGGTCATTATTATATGGTGCTCCGCATCCTCTCTTCGATGTACAAGCTGGCCGCGGGCTGGGGAATGGTTTCCGAGGGATCATCGAATCCCTCAAGGCTCTCGTCAAATACCCCGAGCGCAGGCGGGAGAGGTTTCTGCCGGATGCGGAATTCAACCGCCTGGGAGAGACACTCGCCGAGATGGAGGCCGAGGGAGTGGCGTTCACGTTTGCGGTGGCGGCGTTCCGCCTTCTTACCCTGACCGGGTGCCGCAGGAGCGAGGTCCTAAAACTGCGCTGGGAGGATATGGCGCTGGATGCGGGCGAGTTGCGCCTGCCGGATTTCAAGACTGGCGCGCGGGTGCTCCCGCTCCCGCCGGAGGCCGTCGATATCTTCTCATGCTTGCCACGCATCGACGGGAACCCCTAGGTCTTGCCGGGAAGGAAGCCGGGGACGCGCTTCGGGAACGTCGACGAGGCCTGACGGGCGATCAGGGAGTGTGCGGGACACGTAGACGTAAGGCTGCACGATCTGCGCCACTCGCACGCCTCGCGCTCGGCGAGGCGCTGCCCGTGATCGGGAAACACTTGGGCCACAGTCAGCTGGAAACCACAGCGCGCTACGCGTACCTTGCGCGCGAATCGGCGCAGGAGGCGCCCGAGCGGGTCGCCGCGAGCATTGAGGTGGACGTCCTGAGCTTAAGCCCTAAATCGGCGGAGAGTTGGGCTTGCCTCCCCGGGAAGCCCAGCCCCCTCTCCGTTCGGGTTTGATGCTGTCCCTAGCGCTTGCTAGAATTACACCCTCGCAAGAACGAGCTACTGCAAATCTGGTGTATGGCCGTCGTGAATCAGGCGGCCCTCCTGCCCGTTTCTCCTTGATCCGCCCCATCGACAGTAACTCGCGCGTTGACCATTAACATACCAAGGAATTGCAAACATGACCCAAACATTTCCTCAAGAATGGGAGAACCGACGCGAAATCCCGAATCCCCAGATCAGGGACGTGGCGGATCAATACGAGCAAGCACGACAGATCCTAAGCTTGCAGCCACTAGGTACCGGCATCCTTCTGCCATTGATGAACACCGCTTCAATGGCTATAGAACTCTATCTCAAGTGCCTTGCCGGAGAGGTAGTCCACATATCGGAAGGTGAGGGTATGGCGGCCGGCATATCACCACTCGGTGAATTCAAATCAGAAAGGGTGCACGCCCAAGCGAGCGCCGGAGGCCACGATTACAGAAAGATTTTAGGCGCAATTGATGAAGATATTCGTTCTCTCCTGGAAACTTCTTACGCCAAAGTAAGGGGCAACGAGTTCAAATCTGACCTTATGGCTGTCGACAATGCGCTTGTAGTAACGCGATACCCTTTTGAACCTAGCAGTGACTTGGAACGCATCAGCTTGAAAACTCTGATGTCGCTTTCGGAGTTCCTCCGGGATTTTGTTGTCGTTTTGGAACCGAGAGAAATCATACGGTGGAAAGATGAGAGCATCTCAAAGGTTGAAGACGTATGAAGAACTATCGCTCCATCCCGAGCGCCGACAATTCCTGCAGCCCGCACTCATCAGTTATGGCTGCAAGTTAACGGGAGGGTTGTCCGCTGCGGCGTTGGCGAGGATCATCTCTCCAGATTTCCGGTTTCGTATCGCCAATCCAGTAATCTCCACCAAACGGACATTACGCGAAAACAAAGCGGCGCTGAAATTTCAAGACGAACGCGCCGCTGAATCACACTTAAACACATGTCAGAAAGCAAAAGACAGTCCACAAGTCTCGGATGCCCGGTCTCGCTGTGCCTTATGACTATTTTCTTCAACACACCATTTGTGCAACCAAAGATAAGTCGTAAATTCTTCAGAAAATCTTCATCCTCCATGATATTCCCCTGCCCAAACTCTTCCCAGCTCTTGCACTGCATCATCAGAATGAAATAAGCGCTGACAAGACGCACTGTCCTTCTATCAATCCACAATCTGGCTCTGTTCTCTTCTTCATACAGGTCTTGCCGCCATTTGCCCAACTTCGACTGATAGTCTACCTCGCTATCATCCAAAAGGCCGTCTCGTTTCTTGGTGCCACCCTCGACTACTATGGCCAAGGTCATACTTCTTCCGTCTGATAGTTCTTTTCTTTCAATTTGCAATACACGCTCGTGTAATTGAGTAATCGCTTCAATTTTCTTGGACCGAATTGCCGAAAGCCGATCCCGTGAAATACCAAGTACGTAACCTATAATGATACCAACGATCCCACTAAAGCCCGCGATTCCACCAATCATCAAAACTGTCTGCTTCATCCAGTCCATGATTACTCACTTCATTTGCCGACATGTCTTTTCTGATTCGTAAATCATTTCCTCTCACTCCAGACCTGCGTTCCTGAATCTACAATAGATTGCTCTCCCTCGGATACAGTCACGGCCGGGATTCCAGATTCAATTTCAGTGTCTCAGATAGCGCTTCTTCCGTCGGGATGTCAGCATCCCACCCGTACATTGCTGCTAAGGGCAGATCGAGAGCGCTATGGGCATTGACCAGCCATTGCGGACGGACATTGACCGGCAAGTCTTTACGGTCCAGGGCTGCGTTGGCCTCTTCGCCGAGCCTGACCTAACTCCAACCCCCAGGTGGCGTTACCTAATTGACGCGGGGTGAAGCCGAGTCCGAGTTAGACGGCGGACGACGTCTCGAAATCACCCATAGAGCGGCAGGGCGCGCCGTCGCCGCCCGTGCCGCAGCCGTCCAGCGCCGCCGGTGACGCACTCGAGCAGTCCACGTCCGTGAAGCGAATATCGGGCGGATGATCGAGACCGATCCCAGCTCGAAGGTAGAAGCCGCCTACCGGGGCGGCGTGGTCGTATCCCGCATGTGTGGCGGAATAAACCACGAGGCCGGCGAGCAGGACCCCGTACCGGGAGAGAAGGGCGGGCCCGTTCCGACCCCCCGGCGGTTTTCCAGGCACACCCGTGTCCGGGGACAAACTGAAGGGGACGGAGAACACTTGCGGTCCGGGACGGTTCTCACAGGTTGTGAACCCCCTCTCGATAAGCGGGGGCCAGGCGATGAGCCTGTCGGCGGTGCGTTGCATGGTTACCGGTTGCTCGACAGGGAAATTATATTACAACTTGCGCAAGAGCAGATTCCGATAGAACAATGGATGAGACACGAAAACGCGAAACGACCAGACAACGCCAGGACCACCGAGCGTAGGTCTGGAAACTATCGTCTCAATGGCTCAAAGGCCTACCATGTGCTAACAATCAGACTGTACCACTTAGCGGAGCAGGCCTTAGGAATGCTCTGAAGTGTTTGTTGGCCATTGATCATACGCGTACATATGGTGCCACTTTCAATTAAATTGATTTGCATTCGAGCAAAGGAGAATACGGTGATAGAGCCGCCCAAGAGCAGTAAACTCAAATCGGGGATACGAGTGGTCGTTGAGGCCTTGGCCCAGGCGACGCCAGTTACAGCGAGTTTGGCACATCTTTTCCGTTTTTCGAACCCGTCAGAGATGGAGCGTGCGGTGGCGTCATGGCGTGACCAAGTCAGTGATGCTCTCAACACGCATGACGCCAGTCTGCGTCGGTTAGAGGAGAAAATCGAACCACGTCTTCGCGTCAGTGAGAACGCCCTTGAACTGATGTTGTGGTTAGCCGAAACTTCTGAAGACGGAATGAGTACGCCCTTGAATTTCGACGCACTGCTGTCGGCTTTTCCCGAAACGGGTAAAGAGACACTTGAGGAAGCTTGTCATGAACTGCAACATTTAAATTTTGCTTCGCTTTCTGCCACTTTTGGGCATCCCGTGAGGTTAATACGTCCGACCTATGATCTCTTTTGGGTATTTGATCCTATCTCTATTGGCACCAACCCCACAGCCGACGCTGCGGCTATTGCTCAACTAATGATTGATGACAACAATATGGCCTCAATACCTGTGCTACACGAGAAACTGGGCTGGCCAAAAAGGCGCCTAAACCCCGCCGTTGCGAGGCTTATGCCGTTCGTTTCAGACAAACGAACGCGTACGGTTATTCAGAACGACTATCCAACCATGGGATTTGTTCTCGCTGCAGAAGACCGCTTCAAACTCAAGCGTTTCATTGAGAACGTGACAGCGACCAAACCCCACCTTGGGGCTGTCGATTAATTAGTTCGAACGGTGGTTCGCCGAATTGCTCTGTAAACAATTACAGTGTGGAGTTCATGCCCCGGTCTAAACCCTCGTAGTAAACACCCTCACATTCATCAACCATCACAATGAAGACCCGAAGCCCTTAAGCTGGACAAAATGCGCCGACGAATTCCTCACATCAGTGTAACTCTTACCACTGTCTCGATCACGATTTATTCAGGGAGCTAGCCTATTGTCTGCTACTTCAAAACAGCGGAAACTCTAAAACAATCGAACCGTATACTTTCATCGGTCTAACTGCACATTAGATGGCATTGAGAAATACCTTCAGCTTAATATTAAAGACTGCCCGACCTAATCCACAAAAGCGACTATTCATTTTTCAATTAACTCGGCGCACAGACAGGCGCAAAGCATGAAACTAAACGGCTTAGTGATTCGGTCTTCATGATGCAGAGGGGTGAATCGGCCGGTAATTGTGGGGCACACGGTAAACCATGCTAAGAGAGGGGGTAGTAGCTATTACATTCGGAATAGCGCGCGTCAAGTTCCTGAACGTGGACCGGCATGCAACCTTGGGCCCTGTAATTCGTGTGAGCAAATCGCTTGAGATGCTTGGCAGTGCCAAATATACAATTCTGCAGAGCTTTGCTAATACCGCTTTTTCCTACCATGAAATGAGCAAACATGACCACTGCAGAATTCACTCCACTTGTAAGAGAGTTCGGCAACGTTTTAACGCGCGATGGCGCGTTCTCGCTACCCACCACGAAGAATCTGCAGGCGTGAGCGCAAATGTCGTGCGGCTAACTGCGATTCATGTTAAGACTTGTTTGATCGTCGTGTGAAAAGGCAAGAAATGTCCATCCTCCCCTCTAATCAATAGCTGGAGGATTTCGTCCTCAGTCAATTCGACTAATCCTTCTATCACTGCGGCACGCTGTTCGCGGAGTTTATCCAAATTCAGCCCTAGACGCTGGATTGTCTTCTCGGCCCCGGCATCGTTATTTTGCCGGGGTAAAATATCTCCGTTGGCGGTGAATCTGAATCGTTCCTCGCAATCCGGATTTAATGGCGAAACAAGCAGGTCTTCATCGAACCAGCTACCCTTAAGATATCCACAGTGCTGCGGCTCGTCCTTCGACGTTTCTCTCTGACAAGAACAGAGAAGGTTGTCGTAATCGAGTTGAAGATCAGAGTATTCCTTTTTTCCTTTGGGTCGAAAATGTTCTACGTGGCTGTCAGACTCAGAAATCCTTACCTCACAATAACAACAGATAAACCCTTGCTCGCACATAAGAGACTCGTGAACTTTCTTCCTGATCTTCGTATCCACCCTGTTCCATCTGGGCCGACGGGCCATTTTGTCAGATGCTTTCCATTCCGAGAATGCGTGAGGTTCATGGCCCTTATCGATCCACTTCATTTATTCAAAATTTCCTTGCGGCGGATGAGAACTTCCGCCTTAATAAGAGCTGGTTCTACACCGATCCTGTCCTGCAAGTCTGCTAACAAATTCTTGGCTTCAATTATCTTTTCTTCTTCAATCGCTAGGAATAGCTTGGTCAACTCTCCCTTGATTTCTTCCGGTCGTTCAGGAACGCCCATAGTATCCTCAAGGATTCTGCCTGAAGTCTGGCCAAATGCTTGAGCAGGACGCATTGCTCTAGTTACCGATTTGATTCTCTCAAGGATCCAAATGCTCTCCCGATCCAGGTGGCCGATAATTTGCGGGGAATGTGTGGTCAGCAAAAACTGACACTGTGGAAAAGTTTCCTTTAACGCGGGCACGATACGTCTCTGCCAAGCCGGGTGCAGATGGAGATCGATTTCATCGATTAGGACGACAGCCTCCCCCTCAAGTGGAGATTTCGATTTCGGATTTGCAATGGCCATACGGCGGGCCAGGTCACCGATCATCGCGAGAGTGCATTTCTCGCCATCCGAGAGTTGGTTGACGATCAGTTCCTCGCTGCTTTTCTTCACAACCATGCGTAACGGCGCTCGTCTTACCTTGAGCCCTTTAAAACTAGGAAGGAACCTTTCAATAGCACTTCTCACTGCCCGAAGTTGCGGATCGCGAAATCTGCGATTGTCCAAACGGCGCTCATTCTCCAAGTCCTCGCGTTCTCTGAACCATTCGAAAAATATCCGGAAGCTGCCCGAACCTCCAGACAACGCCTGATCGTAAGCAGCCAGTTGGTCAAATTGATGCCTTTTTCTGATGCGTAGCGGGATATCCAGAACCGCGCGATGGACAGGGTAGTAGATGGCGAGCGGTAGGCTTGCGAATTCATCCTCCTCCAATCTGGAGCGAATTAACTCCACTTGCTCGTTTAACTCACTTAGCCCCTTGATTCTCTGCGACCGTCGTCCCCTACGGGTTTTGGAAATGCTCCATTGAACGGGTTTTCCTTGAAAGGAAATCCTGACCTGATTCAAGGTAGTTGAGACACTGTTGTTAATGTCGGACTCAGTGAAGAAACGTCCAGTACCCGCAGACGAACGTATCCTGCCAATCAAGCGCGAAAGCATGATGGCGGCACAGTCCAGTACGGCTGATTTGCCTGCGCCGTTGATGCCCACCAATACGTTGACCTTTTCGGAGAAATCGAGTTTCAGATTCTGAATGCCTCTGAAACCATCGATCTCAATCGATTCCAGCTTCATAACATATCCTCCTCGGCGACCAGCTTCCGGGGGGAGTGTCCCGATTGGTATTCAAATTTGCCTGACTGGCGCTACGGCCTGATCATTAGGCTTCCGTGCTCTGGTGGTCAAGGTTGTTGCTGGTTGATCTGGCAGTACAGATCTCCGAACAGCATATGGTGGACCGCATCAAACCTTATGTCATCAACTACTCAATGCTTGAAGCACCCTTGAAGCATACCAATCTATCTGCATTTATCGAAACCGATACGCAGCAGGTCATTTCCTTCACTTTTGGGAGACAATTGGAGCCAAGCGTGAATATACGATGTCATTTGCCTATATTCCAATGATGCCAAGCTGTTTTACGCTATCCTGCCCCGGCCTGCCGAGTTGGCCGATATTTGTAGCGAATATCAGGAATCGCAAGCTCATCATTGGCCTCAGTCCAGGATGTCGGCTAGCATAGCGCTTCGCGCTTGGCTCGGGTGACCCTAGCTGAGGTGATACTTGAGGCGGGCGCGTTCCGCTCGCGGCAGACCTCCCGCTTTACTCCCGTGAGCGCAGACCCCGGCGAGTAGCGCGGCGCAAAAGTGAAACATCGATTCCGCAAGGGTCGCTTCCGACGTGATCGGGCAACTCCCAACGTTATTGTTCATGCGCGTCTCTCCTTTCGTCTCATTTGCTCATCCTGCATTTAGGCGGGAATCTGCACCGTCCGAACACGGGACTGAAATAAAGTAAAAACCGCCCATTTGCAAGCATTTTCTATAGCTAGTTTCCAGCGCTTTTTGCGCATACGCGCCCTCGCATACGAGCGGCTGCGCGGGGGTATGACAAAAAAATTTTTTCCGCGGTATGCCTCGACCGGCCTCGAAGGCCGCCGGGGCTGCGCGGCCGTTCATTGCGCACGTCTCCCGGGCCCGCCCGGCGCCGGCGAGAGGCAGAGCCGGGCCGTCAGGGGGCGTCGGCGGGGCGTCCGGGAGAGGACGTTCTTCGCCGCCATCACCCATCCCACCAAAGGAGGCGCGCGATGCGGACGACCATGAGTGAGTCGAACACCTTCCTCACCCACACCTTCGGCCAGGGGCTGGAGGACGAGCGATACGCCGTCGAGCGGTTCAAGTCCACGATGGACGGCGAGATCCGTTCCGTGCCCGCGGCGGAAGCGAAGACCGGAAGCGGACGCAGGACGAGACGCGCGACGGCCACCCGGAAAGCCGTCCGGGAGATGCGGCCCGCGCGCGACGAGATCATCGTCTGCACGGGCCTGCGCACCAGGGACAGCGGGGTCCAATACTGGGGCGTCTATTCGATCGGGCTCTTTGGCCGAAGCAGGCGACGCTAGGGGAGGAGAGAGGATGCCGTACAAAGACCCTGAAACGGGACGCCAGAGAGAGAGCGAACGCCACCGCCGACGCGCCGCCGAGCGCCGCGCGAACGGCCTGTGCATCAAATGCGGGAAAAATCCCCCCGCGCCCGAGCGCAGCCTGTGCGAAGCCTGCGGCGAAAGGGGACGGGCCGCCGAGCGCGCCCGCTACGCGAGAGGCAAGGCCGCCGGGGACCCCTACGGGGGAAGGAACCCCGAGGGCCGACGTCGCATGGCGCGGGAGAGGAACAAGAGGCGCAGGCGCGAGCGCAAGGAAGCCGGGTTATGCGTCCGTTGCGGCGAGCTACCACCAGCGGAGGGCAGTGTCGTCTGCGAGGCCTGCCGGGAAGCGAGACGCGCTGAAGAGCGAAAGCTCTACGCCGCCAGGAGAGCGAAAGGCCTTTGCGGCAGGTGCGGGGGGTCGACGTTCGCAGGCGCCGCGCAATGCGGTCCCTGCGCCGCGCTCGAGGAGGGACGCGCTCCGAAGAAGAACGCAGCGAGCAGGGCGCGCTACGCAAAAAGGCGCGCAAATAGGCTCTGCGTGGACTGCGCCCGGCCGGCGGGCCTTGCGGCGCGGTGCGAACCATGCGCGAGGCGCTCCTGGCACTCCTCGGGCGAACACAAGGGCATGCCCGTCTATCCCCCGCGCTACACCGTGGTCGAGCTCGCCACAGGCGAGGAACACGGCCCCTGGGACTCCTGGGAGGAGGTCGCGATGTGCCTCGCCTTCGAGAAACTCTTGCGCAATGAGGTCGAGATCATCGAAGACGCGCATGCGATGATGACCCTCACCGGGTATTGAACGCCGACCGGTTGGACGCCTCACCCGTAGCGACCTCGATCAGCAGGCGGCAATGGTCGCTGGAACTCCACTCATCCACCCCGTTGAGCGCGCGGACCTTCACCCCCTCGTGGAAGCCGCGCGAGGCGAAGGCGTAGTCGAGCTGGCGGTCGGCTTCCGCCGGAGATTCCCCGATGATGTAGTACGTCGGGACGTTCCCCGTGTCGGCCGGCACTTCGGGCTGGGGCGTCGCCGATGAGCGGCCGTTTGGCGCCTGCGGTCCCAGGAACTCCAGCCCGAGCGCGGACATCCTGTCCCAGACCGTGCGCTCGCGCTCGGGCAGTGAGAGGACGCGGCCCTCCGCGCCATAGAACATGTTCAGGTCGCCCGCGGCCAGGATGCGGTGACGGGAGGGGTCGACGTGACCGATGAAGGCCGAGAGGTCAGAAATTATCCGGTGCGCCGAAACGTCGGAGGCGCCGACCCTGAACGGGCTTCGGGTCGAGGGATGGGGCTTCATCCAGCGCGCGAACATCGAGGCCGCCACGAAAGCCTCTTCCTCGTTCCCGCGCGGGACCACCCGAGCAGCGGCGATGGTGCCGATGCCGCTCACCCCGATGTCGCGCTCGCCGAGATGACTGGTCGGCGGAACCTGACGGAACGGCTCGACGCGGACACGCTCGGAGAGCCCCACGACCAGGCACCAGCGGTCATACAGGTGGCGGCTCCAGAACACGTCGTCCCCGTCCGGGAGCAGATGGGATCAGGTCGCCGGGCGGGCTTCCGGCCTCCTGGAGAAGCGCTACGTCCGCCTCGCCCCGGCCCGCCATCTCCGCGAGCTCGTGCCACGGCTTCATGTGCCTGCCGATATTCCAGCTCACCACCCTGATCATTGCGCACTGCCTTCCTTGTCCGCTCGCCTTGCTCCGCAGCCGGCTCGCCGCCGGCGGGGGGGATCAACTCCGCCCTGCTGCGCAGCCGACCCGACGCCGGCGGGGGCCGGACCCGACCGGAGGGGGTTGACGCCACCCTGCTGCGCCGCCGGCCGGTTTCAGTCCGGCACGGGGAGCCACCACCAGACCAGCCAGGCCGGGAGGCTGAGAACGACCGCCCAGACGGCTATCGCGAGCGGGTCGGACAGTCCCGCCACCCAAGGCGCCGTTACCGCGCCGAACCCCGCCCCCATCGCCCAGGCTGAGCGGCGCCAGCCCAGCCGCCATATCTGCCGGCACGCCAGGGCGAGGGGCAGACCGCACGGCGCAAGCGTTGCCGCCGATTCCGGCAGCATCGGCGTCCAGGCACCGGGCGCCGTCCAGAAGAACACGGCGGCGGTCGCGAACACCCCGGTCGGCAGCCACAGGAGCGCCAGCACCCAGAAGCCGCGCCGCCTGATGCGTCTGCGG
>JAPPHK010000195.1 GCA_028820795.1 Nitrospinota bacterium
ATAAGGTAGCAGAATCGAGCGCGTTTGCGCAGTGGGCGAGGGGGTGAATTTCACGATTTCAGGGCGCGCATCTCTATCGGCGAGAAAAGGGCGCACAGAGGGAATTTTCTGGTCGGGGCGAGAGGATTTGAACCTCCGACTTCCTGCTCCCAAAGCAGGCGCGCTACCAGGCTGCGCCACGCCCCGATGAAGCCGCCAAGCGTACCACAACACAATCTCGTTCTGGAACCTGGGGGAATATACAGAAATGAAGCCGGGCCGAGCGGCCCCGGCGGGTCAGGCGGGCGCCGGCTGCGGCGTCTGCCCTTTTCGCCTGGTGTGCTGATACCAGTACAAGGCGGCGAAAATCGCCACCGCGATGAGCTGCACCACGGGACGCGGCCCGCTCGTGAGATCCGTGATGAGCGATGGCCTGAATGCTGCGACGCACACCACCATCAGCACTGCCCGCTCGCCCCAGTTACAGTTATCGGCGAAATAGCCCTGAAGCGCGGAGGCGAAGGCGAACATCGCCACAAGGGAGACGAGGCACACCCAAACGATTTTCATCACGTCGTTGATCCAGATGATCTCGCCCTTCGGCCCGACGCCCTGCATCATCAACAACTCCAGGTTGTAGATGAACACGAACGGAAGCACGGCGGTCCGCAAGTCGTAGACGAACCCCTGCACGCCCGTCTGGATGGGGTCGGACTTGGCTATCGCCGAGGCGGCGAACGCGGCCAGACCCACGGGCGGCGTGTCGTCGGCCAGGATGCCGAAATAAAAGACGAACAGATGGGCCGCGAGCAGCGGCACCACGAGGCCCGCCTTGCCGCCCAGGCTCACGATGACGGGCGCGGTGAGCGTCGCCATGACGATGTAGTTCGCCGTCGTGGGAAGACCCATGCCGAGCACGAGGGAGCAAATCGCGGTGAGCAGGAGCATGAGCACCACGTTGCCGAGTGAGACGATTTCGATGAGTTCGATGAAGCGGCCGCTGAGCCCCGTGAGCGTAACGGTGCCGACGATGATGCCCGCCGCCGCGGTCGCCACGCCGATGCCCATCATGTTCTTGGCCCCGGCCATCAACCCCTGCCAGACGTCGCCGAAGCTTTCGCCGAAGCCGGAGAGCACCCCGTTCCAAAGGCGCTCTTCGAGTTCCTTGAAGTGCGCTTCGCCGAACAACTCCCGCAAGTGGGCGACGCCCTTCTCCCGCTTCATGTCGCCCAGGACGGCGATGGTGTTCTGCATGGGACGCTGGACCACGATGATCGCCATCGTCAGCAGAATCGCGTTGAACGCCGACGCCACGGCCGACATGCGCAGGATGACCAGGGTGTAGATGAGCGCCAGGATGGGAACGACGTAGTGGATACCGCTGATGAGCGTGTGCCAGAACGAGGGCAGCTCATCCTCCCTGAGCGGCCTCAGGTTGAGCTTGAGCGCTTCGAGATGCACCACGTAGAACAGGGCGATGTAAGACAGCAGGGCCGGCAATATGGCGGCGCGCACCACGTCGAGATACGCTAATCCTAAGAATTCCGCCATGATGAACGCGGCGGCGCCCATGACCGGCGGCATGAGCTGTCCGTTCGTGCTCGCGCCCACTTCCACGGCGCCCGCCTTGTAGGCGGGCAGGCCCACTTTTTTCATCAGCGGGATCGTGAAGGTTCCCGTCGTCGCCACGTTGGCGATGGACGAACCCGAGACAAGGCCCGTCATGCCCGAGGCGACCACGGCCGCCTTGGCGGGTCCGCCCCGGAAGCGGCCCAGCGCCGCGAAGGCCACCTGCACGAAATAGTTCGCCGCCCCCGCCTTGTCGAGCAGCGAGCCGAACAGCACGAAGAGGAAGACGAAGCTCGTCGACACCCCGATGGGCACGCCCCAGATGCCGCTGTCGCTCAGGTACATGTGGTCCACGACGAATTCGAGCGGGACGCCCGGATGCGCGATGAACGAGGGCATGTAGGGACCCACGAAACAATAGAGCAGGAACAAGATGGCGAGAATCGGGAGCGCGGGTCCGAGCGCGCGGCGTGCGGCTTCCAGAAGAAGAACGACAAGAATCGCCCCCACGATGACGTCGCGCGTTATGGGGAGACCCGAGCGCTGGATGATGTTCGCGTAGTCCCAGGCCATGTAGAACGCGCCCATGCCCGCGATAACAGCAAGCGCATAGTCGTACCAGGGGATGACCTCCCGCGTGGAGCGCTGGGGCCGCATGAAGCCGGGGAAAAGCTGGAGCGACATGCGCTGAACCCAGCTTTCGCCGGGCTTTTTCGCCCCCGGGAAAGCCAGATAGACCATCGTGATGGCGAAGGTGAGATGGATGCTTCTGGCGATAATGGAGTTCAGGGGGGTGTAGGCGATGTAGAGTTGAAAACACGACCAGGCGATTGCGAGAACCGAGACGAGCCAGGCAGTGAGGTTTTTGGGCTGCCGCCCTCCGGATTCCGCCTCGGCGGCGATTTCCTCCGCTGCCCGCTTCGATTCCTCGTCGATCCCGGCGCTCAAGGCGTCTGCGGAATCACCCGGTTCACTCATTCAATCGCCCCTCGTATCATTACCTCACTTCGCTGAAAGATTGATATTCCGAAGCACCACACGAAACCGGGGGGTCGCTGCCCCCCGGTCCATGTGGCGGATATTCTGGCAAACTACTACTTCATCAAGCCTGTTTCCTTGTAGTAACGCGTGGCGCCCGGATGGAAGGGAGCCGAGAGACCACCGAGCATGTCTTTTTTCGTCAAGTACTTGAACGCCGCATGCGTGGCGCGGAACTGGTCGAGATTATCGAAGATGATCTTCACGACGTTGTAGACGACGTCGTTGGGCTGATTTTTGCCGGTCACGAAGGTGGCCTTCACCGCGTAGGTCGGCACGTCCTTGTCGACGCCCTTGTAAATGCCGCCCGGGATGTTCGTCATAACGTAGAAGGGCTTGCCGGCCACCAGCTTCTGGATGCCCATGGCGTTGATGGGGATCATCCGGATCGCCGTGCTGTTGGATATTTCCAAGCCGCCGCCCCAGGGGTTGCCGACGGTGTAGAAGAACGCGTCGATCTTCTTGTCCACCAGCGCGCGGCTCGCCCCGCCCTGCTGCAGACCCTCGGCCTTGATGTCCTTGTCCTTGTTGATGCCGTAGATTTTCAGGATGTCCGTCGCATTTCCGCGCTGGCCGGAGCCGGGGTTGCCGATGTTGACCCGGCGTCCTTTGATGTCCGACACCTTCATAATGCCCGAATCCGCGCGCGCGACGAGCATGACGGTTTCCGGATGAACGCTGAAGACGCTCCTGAGGCCCTTGAAGGCTTTGCCCTTCCAGTCGGCCGCGCCGTTATAGGCCTGCCAGTTCCTGTCGGACTGGGCGACGCCGAAGTTCAGGAGACCACGCTTGATGGCGTTGATGTTGAACACCGAACCCAGAGCGGGTCGGCCGATGCAGTTATAACCCTTGCCCTTCAGGTTCTTGTTCACCAGCTTGCAGACGTTGAGAGCGACCTGGTAGTACACGCCCGTGGTGGAGCCGCCGCCGACCACGAGGAACTTCGCGGCGCTCGCCGGAACCGCCGCTCCCGCCAGTGAAATCGCCACGACGGATGCGAGTATGAATTTCATTGTCCTTTTCATTGGGTCTTCTCCTTGAGTGAGTTGAGGGGGGTAATTGACTTGCGAAGCATTGCAGATGAGCGTTTCCTCCGTCTTAACGACACCCACACATAGTCCCTGCGGATGGTTAATTATAGGTAAAACCCCAACATGTCGACATTTGCTGTTTCTTTGTTCTCGGGATGATCGCCAAATAAAAGGATAATAAGGGACTAGCCCGATGTCAACCGAAAACTAATCTCCGGGGAGCCGTATTCGCAACTTTGGGGTATCCTCATCGCCTGAATAATTGCACAATTTATCTTATTCCATATTTCTTTTTCTGATATCGAGGTGATTTAGTTAATGAGCCAGATCACGTGGGACGTCATCGTCATCGGAGGCGGCATACTCGGCCTTTCCACCGCCATGGAGATCACCCGCCGCCACCCGCGCAAGCGCGTCCTCGTCCTCGAGAAAGAAGCCGAGGTCGGCCGCCACCAATCGCTCCACAACAGCGGCGTGATCCATGCAGGGCTCTACTACCGCCCCGGCTCGCTCAAGGCGAAGACCTGCGTGGAGGGCGCAGCGGCCATGGTGCGCTTCGCGCAGGAACACGGGATCGACCACGAAATCTGCGGCAAGGTGGTCGTCGCCACCGAAGAGGTGGAAGTCCCACGCCTGGAGGAACTCCACCGCCGTGGCGCGGCGAACGGCATCGAGAACATCGCGGTTCTGGGACCAGAGGAACTCAGGGAAATCGAACCCCACGCCCGGGGCGTCAAGGCGCTTCGGGTCCCCTCAACGGGCATCATCGACTACGGCGGCGTCGTGCGCGCCTATGCGCGCATCGTCACCGAGGCGGGGCAGAACATCCAGACATCCGCGGAAGTCACCGGCATCGCCGTATCGGGAGGTGAAAAGCGCATCGAGACGACGGCGGGAGATTTCGGGGGCAAATTCATCGTCAACTGCGCGGGGTTATACGCCGACAGGATCGCCAGGCTCGCTGGCGGAGCGCCGCCCATGAAGATCGTGCCCTTTCGCGGCGAGTATTATGAACTCACGCCCGAGCGCCGCTCGCTCGTCAAGAGCTTGATTTACCCGGTGCCCGACCCGGCGTTTCCCTTCCTGGGAGTTCACTTCACACGCCGCGTGAACGGGAGCGTCGAGGCGGGGCCGAACGCCGTCCTGGCCTATATGAGAGAGGGCTATACGAAAACGCGGGTCGACCCCTATGATCTGTTCGAGACCCTCACTTACCCCGGCTTCCTGAAGCTGGCTCTTAAATACTGGAAGACGGGGCTGGGCGAGATGGTTCGCTCCCTCAGCAAATCCGCCTTCACGCGAGCGCTGCAAAAGCTCATACCCGAGATCCGGGAATCGGACCTGGCGCCCGCAGGCGCGGGCGTTCGCGCGCAGGCGGTGGACCGGGCCGGCGGACTGCTCGATGATTTCTCCATCATCCGGACCGAAGGCGCCGTCCACGTGTGCAACGCCCCTTCGCCGGGCGCTACGGCGTCTTTGATGATCGGCCGCGCCATCGCCGACGTGGCCGAAGAGATGGGAGGCTGAGCGCTGCTTTTGCAGGGACAACCCCCCGTGGTTGTCCCTCGTCAGGACAGGCACGGGGGCCTGTCCCTACCAAACCCTGTGTTTAGAAACGCCCCCGTAGGGGCGGGCCCCCGTTCCCACCAGCTTTCTGTTTTGAGCACCATTTCCGTGATAGCGGAACCCAGACAATCAAGAAACACATCGGTTCTGGATTCCGGCATACGCCGGAATGACGGTGATCACTCCCCAGGCTGGTATGCGCTCTCGGGAGGGTCCGGGCCCCGCCAGGGTCTCACCAGCTTCCCGCCCCGGTAGGCCGCCTCGTAGGGGCCATCCGGCGTCAAGACCACGAGGGGATTTTTTCTTCGGCTCATCTTCTGGCGGTAGCGCCCGCTTTGGGTGACATAGAGTTCGCGCTCGCCGGGCGATAGCTCGATCAGCCGATTGAAAAAAAGCGCAGAAATTCACCGACGAACTTCTTCGTCGCCACGCGGTGGCGATCCACGAGGTAGCATTTCCCCTCCAGCACCCGGTTGTAGACCAGACCCAGAAGATTCTCCTCGTTATCGAAATAGGGGTCGTAGGGAAACGTGCGGCACGAGACGGAACGGTTCTCCCGCTCGCAATGCGAGACGCCGCGGCACTCGATGAAAACGCTCTGCTCGGCATCGACTTCTTCGGCCATCACGAATTCAGAGGACGTACGCGGCCCGAACTCGTGTCAGAGCTTCGTACGAGATTCGAGATAATTCCACTCCTCATGACAGGCGACGGGAACCACCCAACCAGAATCGCAGCAAAAAGGAACCCCCTCTTTGAAGGGCGCGCATTTCTTGCTGCAGTCGAACCGCGCCGGCGGACTCGCAAAGCCCTCGTAGAGCGTCTCGAAATCTTCCGGCCGAAGTCTTGTCGCCTTCATCTTTTCCCGTTACGCATCATCCCCGTGCGACTGCGCCGGGTGCGTTCGAGGAGCGGCGGCACTGGAGGAGGCGGCCAGGGCGCGCGATATGGCGATGGCGGCCTGATGAAAGAGTATGGCGCAATAGTCGACCTCGTCATCGGACATCTCCCGGGGGGTATCGAAATAAAACGAGGCCAATCCCACCACATTTCCCAGCGCGACCAGAGGAAAGACCACGGCTCCGCCCATCTTTTCCGCCTTGAGCACGTCTGGCGCGCCATGCCATTCATCGGTAATCGGCACCTCGACGATCTCTTTTTCCCTGAGAGCGATCCTCTCCGGAAGGCCGGAGTCGGGGGAGGTGACGGCGCGCAGGTAGGCTCCGCCCACGCGCGAGGAGCACACCTCGAGATACTGCTCCGCCGCTTCGTCGTACAACGCGGCGTAGTATCTCCTGGTCGAGAAAAACCGCGATACCTCCTCCACGACGGTGAGGATGACCTCGCGGAAGTGCGCGCCCGCCGCTACAGATTCACTCACCCTCAAGATGGTGGCGAATTGGTCCGCATCCAGCCGCCGTCCGAATGCTTCCTCGTCCGCCCCGACATCTCTCGTTCGAGGAACCTCGGCTTCGCTCCCCCGGCCGGGCTTCAAAAAAGAAAACAAGGCGAGCGACGCGAGCCAGCCCGCGACCATCACACCGGCCAGTACTGTCAAACCAGAGTCCGTCTTCGAGCGTTTCGTCAGGTGGACGAGGCGCAATCGCCTCATCCCGAGATAAAATATGGCCTGCGTCATCGAGCGTTCGTTCTCGTTTGCGTCATTGAACGCAGCGGGGTCGCAGCAAACTGCAACACCAAGGGTCGAGGCGAGTTCCGTCTTGAAAGCCCCGGCGATACTCTCGGCCAAAAACTTATCCCCCCGCTTGGCGAAGAGAACCTTCTGCTCAGGCTCCGCCAACAGAAAAACGCTCTCCCCGGGGGCCGGTTCGCCCTCTCGCAAGGGCAGCAGCGATTCCGCCGCAAAGACGATGCCCCAAAAACCCTTCGTCGCAGGCGAGGGCGCCAGCATCGACACCACCGGCGCGCCGCCCAGCGTGCTCGATTGAATGTCGAACTTTTTCCTCGTCGGTCCCGCCCCTCCCTCTCGCTTCAGCAGAGAGAGGAGCGAACGCCTCGCTCCCGACCAGAGCCCCTTCTCCTCGCCTCCCGGCGGCGGCATGTCCCCCACCCTTCGCGAATCCACGATAGCGCCTTGCTCATCGAGCAGCACCGAGGCGGCGAAAGCTTTTCTCGATTCCCCGCCCAGGAGGAACGAAAGGGCTTTTCCCTCCCTGTTGGCGACTCCCGAGACCGCCGCCATCAGAAGCTCGGCCCCCTGAATTTTCCCGAGCAGGGAGTCGACGCGGCCCCGCATTCTGGCTTTGAGGTCCTGCAGGCGCCTCGCGTCGCGCTCCTCGTATCGACTCAGGAGCACACCCTGAACGGCCCGATGGGCGAAATAAGTCGCAACCGCTGCAAAAAGGGCCGTGATGAGCGCAAACAGCAACAGAGGGAAAATTGATTTGGGGGATTTCTCATCCATCACACGTTGGCCGATGCCCAATCCGGGCGTTACGCCCCGCCCGAGGAAAAGCGATGCACCCGCGAATCACCGGACGACGTTCAGAACCGCCTAGCCCGCGGGCGCCCCGTTCGTTTTCGGCCCCACGCCATAAAGTTTTTCCGAGAAATGACACGCTGCGAAATGACCCGTGTTGATCTCCCGCATCGGCGGCTCCTCCATGACACACCTGTCTTCCTTGTAGGGACATCTCGTATGGAAACGACACCCCGAGGGAGGGTTCACGGGGCTGGGCACGTCTCCGGTCAGGATCATACGCTTTTTCTTGAGCGTCGGGTCCGGAATCGGAACGGCGGAGAGCAGGGCTTCGGTATAGGGGTGCTTCGGCTCCATCACCACTTTGTCGGCAGAGGCCATCTCCACGATCTTGCCCAAATACATGACGGCGATTCGATCGCTCACATGCTGGACGACGGCCAAATCATGCGCAATGAGCACGAACGCGATTCCATACTCCTTTTGCAGGTCTTCGAGCAAATTGATCACCTGCGCCTGAATCGACACGTCGAGCGCGCTGACGGGTTCGTCCGCGATGATGAGTTTGGGGTTGAGCGCCAAGGCGCGGGCGATTCCGATGCGCTGACGCTGTCCGCCCGAAAACTCATGCGGATAGCGCCGTATATGCTCAGGCCTCAAACCCACACGGTGGAGAAGCGAGGCGACTTTCTCCTCTTTTTCCTTTCCCTTCGCGATACCGTGAATGGTCAACGGCTCGCCGACGATGCTGCCCACCGTCATACGCGGGTTCAGGGACGCATACGGGTCCTGGAAGATGATTTGCATCTCGCGCCTCAGCCTGCGCATCGATTCCCTGTTCAGGGCGCAGACGTCGGTGCCCTGGAAGCTCACCTCGCCCGAGGTCGGCTCGATGAGGCGCAAGACGGCGCGGCCGGTGGTGGATTTACCGCACCCGCTCTCCCCGACGAGCCCGAGCGTCTCGCCCGGCTCCAGATCGAAACTCACCCCGTCCACGGCGCGCACGTAGTTGCGAACCCGGGAGAATACGCCCCCGCGCACCGGGAAGTGCTTCACCATGTCTTTTACTTCGAGTAGTTTCTCGGCCACGGCCACGCCTCTCTTGTTCAGTGAAATTCCGAACTGCAAAATAACGTATATCCAGTTTCTATCATTGCGGCCACAGCCGGGCAAGTCTCATGGAATCCATCGACGCACTTGGAAAATCCGTCTCCCGCCTCTGATCGGAGAACCGACCCCCGCCCGGATCGAGCACACCCAGGGTTCCTTCTTCTCTCCCTCCAACGCAGACAGCACTCACGCGGGGGCGTTGATCATCACACCTCGTTTTGTTAGGTTTGGCGGTCAACCCGTTTTCGCGGGAATCATTCAGAGAGTTCTTCCCCGAAGAATGCGCGCGAATGCGCATCTGGGCGAAATCGTTTTTCGATGGAGAGGGAAATGGCGGAAGAAGAAAAAACTGAAACCGGGGCCCCGGAGCAGGAGGGTCCCGCTCTGTCGGCCAAAGAGATCGACAAGATGAACGTCCCCAAACTCAAGGAGGCCGCTCTGACGTACGGCGGAAAGATATCGGGCGTCCACGGTATGGACAAGACCCAGTTGATCCGGGCGCTCAAAGAGATAAACAACATTCCATTGGTCGAGGCGAAACGCACCTCGAAAATCGACAGGAGCGCCGTGAAGCAACAGATCAAGGCTCTCAAGAACACGCGGGATCAGCATATCGAGGCGAAAGACGGCGTTCAGCTCAAGCGCGTGAGAAGACGCATTAAATCGCTTCGCAGGAAACTGGTGCGAACCGCTTAAGCCGAATGCGTCATCGAATGACGCGATCGCCTCGGGAGAAACGATGCCCGCACACATATCCTTGCCTCTGTCCTCGAACGGGGCCGCGAATTTCATAGACCGCATCCGAGAGGACGCTCCTCTCCTGGATCGCACCGAGCTCTCCACGCTTCAGATAAACGTGGGCAAGTACTGCAACCAGACTTGCGCGCACTGCCATGTGGGCGCGGGGCCGCACCGCAAGGAGATCATGACCGAGGAGACGGCGAACCGCATCATCGAATGGCTCGAAGATACGCAGATCCCCAACGTCGACATCACGGGAGGCGCGCCGGAACTCAACGCCCAATTCAGGCGCATCGTCACTCACGCCCGCCGCAAGGGCCGTCACGTAATGGTTCGCTGCAACCTCACTGTCGTCTACGAGCCGGGCCAGGAAGACCTGATCGACTTCTACCGCGAGAACCGCGTGGAACTCATCTGCTCGCTGCCTTGTTATCTCGAGGAAAACGTAAATGCCCAGCGCGGAGACGGCGTCTTTGAGAAATCCATCCGCGCGCTTCGGGATTTGAACGAGGCGGGTTTCGGCCCTCCGGGAGAACTGGAACTGAATCTCGTCTACAACCCCGTGGACGACAATCTCCCGCCACCCCAGGAGGCGCTCGAGGCGGACTACAAACGCGAGCTCCTCAAGCGCTACGGCATCCGCTTTCATCATCTCTACACCATCACGAACATGCCCATCACCCGTTTCGCCAGTTATCTGAAGGTAAACGGCAAGCTGGATTCCTACATGGCTACGCTGCGCGAGGCCTACAACCCCGAAACGCTCCCCGGTCTCATGTGCCGAAACCTCATCAGCGTGGGGTGGGACGGCGTCTTGTATGACTGCGACTTCAACCAGATGCTCGACATGTCCCTGGGCAACGGGACGCCCCTGAAACTGTGGGACGTAGCGCCCGCCGATCTGCTGGGCCGGGAAATTCTGCTGGGCGATCATTGCTTCGGCTGCACGGCGGGGGCCGGTTCCTCCTGCGGAGGTTCTCTGGCTTAGAGGACGCCATTTCCGAAAAATTCTCTGGTCACCCTTCAACCATCAAGTTATGATGTTTTTGTGCGATTGATTCTATTACCTCGAATGCGCTATTTTCCGGGGCTGCGACACGACGCGAAAACGGAGCGAATTTCATTGTCTCGCCCGACGAGAGGAAACAAAGAACAATATCCATGGCTGCACGTGCTGCTTGCCCTGGCTTTGAGCCTCGCATTCCTGAGCACTCCGGCTCCCCTCGCCTGGTGCTCTGACCACGACCTGGAGAAGGAGGAACAAACGACTGAATCCATAGACCCGTTCGAGGATTTCAACCGCGCGGTCTTCGATTTCAACGAGGCCCTCGACGCCGTTATTTTCCTGCCGCTCGCTCAGATATACCGTGCCATATTCCCCAAACCCATTCGCGATACGTTCCGCAATTTCATGCGCAACCTGAACGCCCCCTTCATTTTGGCGAACGACATCCTTCAGGGGGAGGGAGAGCGGGCCGGTATGACCTTGAGCCGCTTTTTTATCAACACCACCCTGGGAGTGGTGGGGTTGTTCGACGTGGCGACAAACTTGGGAGTGCCGTATCACGAAGAGGATTTCGGCCAGACCCTCGGTGTTTGGGATGTAGCAGAAGGGGTATATCTCGTGCTGCCCATCATCGGGCCTTCGACGGTCCGGGACGCCCTGGGCAAGGTGGGAGACGCCTTCATCAACCCGCTCAACTACGCGGGCGCCGCCGGTGACGACGTGGAGAAAATCTTCTTCGGACATCGTTACGATCTGGCGGATATCCTGTTCGGGATAAGGCTTCTGGAGGGCATCGACGCCCGCGAACGCTTGATCGAACCCTTAGAACTGCTCAAGAAAGACCCCCTCGCACTGGACCATTACACCCTGATTCGCAGCGTCTACCTTCAGCGCCGAAAGAAAGAGATTTTGAACAAATAATCGACACGTCGGACACATCGCCATCTTCCCCGCTATGCGCGCGGGGGGGAGGGGACGAGAAGCCGCGTCCATCCTACCCCCCGTCCTTTCCCTCGTAGACCTCGATGACGCGGGCGGCGTCGTCCTTGCCCCAGCCCGCGTCCAGTGCGCGCTGGAACATCCTGCGGCCCGCCTGGACGATTTCCAGGTCGATTCCGTTTTCCCGCGCCAGGTCTATCGCCATGCCCATGTCCTTCACGAAAATCTCCACCGCGCCCCTCGGCGCGAAATCCCTCTCGAAGATCCTCGGCGCCGTCTGCTCCAACATCGCTCCGCGTACGGAGCCTTTCCCCAGACAGCGCATCATCGTTTCATGGGAGAGTCCGGCCCGCTCGCCGGTGAGGACCACCTCGGCCAGAAGCGCCACCGACGCGTTCACGAACAGGTTGGTCACGATTTTCATCGTGGCGCCGGTGCCGCTCTCGCCCGTGTAGTCGAAGCCGGCGGTGATGGGCTCGAATATGGGCCGGACGCGCTCGAAAACATCCCTTTTTCCGCCCACCATCATGGTGATGGTCCTGTCCATCACCTTCGGATGCGAGCC
>JAPPHK010000224.1 GCA_028820795.1 Nitrospinota bacterium
CCAGCGTCGGGCCGATGCGCGCGACCATTTCTTCTTGCGGGACTTCTACTACCGAAGCGAACGGAAAGAGGTATTCGGTATTGGCCAGTGGGTGTTGCCAGTCGGGGGCGTGGATCAAGGTCGGGTTGAGGAAGGTGCAGCCGCCAATGTCGGCGACGCGTTCACCTTGATCTCTGGCCGTGTCTACCGCGTCGCCGAGTTGACCGTCGATTAGGGCTGAAATCTGGTGCGCTACTGCGGGGTTGGAGAAGGCGGCGATTTGGGCTTGGGGGTCGTCGAAGGGGCGGGCCTGGATTTGGCTCAGGCGCTCGCCGAGAGCGGCGGCGATTGCGTGGCCGTGGGCGGGCACCCAGATGCCGGAGGCGTTGAGGCAGGAGCGGCCTCCGTTGGAAGCGATTGAGGCGACCATGAGGTCGAGGTAGTCTTCCCACTGGTCGATTTTGTCCGCGCCGATGATGATCTTGCTGCGCCCTGGTCCGTGCAGTTGGATACGAGAGTCGTCGCGCCAAGGAGCGACAGTGGGACCGCCGCCGAATAGCAGCGAGCGGCCGCAGCGGAGCAGGATTTCGGTGCTGCCGCCGTGGTCGGTCGGGTAGTAGCTCAGGGCTTGGGGTGGACAGCCGGCTGCGATCAGGGATTGGGCAATGCGGTAGGGCGTCCACGGTTCTTCGCGGCCCGGCTTGAGCACCAGCGGGGTCTTGAGCGGGATGGCTGGCAGCCACAGCGCGTGGACGCCGGGCGAGTTGCTCGGTAGGATGCAGCCGAGGGCTTGGGCGTGGGACGAGAAATGAAGCGGACTTGGGCCGTCGTCGAGGACGGTTAGGTCTAGACCTCGAGTCAGGCCGCTGAGCACGGCGGGCATTTCAATGCCGACGCGGTGGATTTTGTCCATGTTGGCGCGGGCCAGCGACTGCGGCAGGCCGGTGGTAGCCGAGACTTGCGCGACGTAGTCGTCCGGGGTTTGGCCATCGTCGCCTAAAGGCAACTCGGCGTGTAAGAAGAGGTCGGCGGCTCGTTGGCAGATGGAGACTAGTTCGGCGACGGTGAGGGCTTGCAGTGCTTGGCGGTTGCGCTCTTGGGCGGCTAAGTCGCGGGCGATTAGGCCGCGATTGGCTTGGCTGACTTGAGCTAGGGGTTGGCCGGTGGCGATGTGGGCGACGGTGAGACGGTCGAGGCTGGTGTAGGGCTGGCCGGCGCGGAGGATAGGTAGGTGCATGAGTTTGGATTTTGGGTTAGAGTTAGAGTAAGCACTTGCGATCTATAATCTATAAATCTGTAATCGCAGAACAAAACTCGGGGGCTTGATTGATTTATGTTTAATCTGCGTTTCAGGTTAGTCGTCTTGGCTGCCATCTGCATCGCGAATCAACTGTCGCTGTCTTTTCTAGACCGTGCGGTTGCGCAGGATGATTCTGAGAGGATTTATCAACTTGAAGAAACTGTTGTCACTGCGGAGCGGCTAGAAAACTCGCTTTTTGAATCTACTGCTGCTGTGTCGGTGCGTACCAGCGCCGAGATGGAGTTCCTGCCACTGAAAAATCTCGCCGCTGCGCTGGAGACTTTTCCGGGAATTTCGTTTTTGCACCGCGATGGGTTGGGGCGCGATCCGTTGGCAACGCTGCGCGGTTTTTACGGTGGCGGCGAAGCAGAGTATCTGCTGGTTATGATCGATGGAAGGCCGATCAATGAGCTTGAAAAAGGATTGATGAATTGGAATGCCATTCCGCTTGCGAGTATTAGCTCGATTGAATTCCTGCGCGGGGGCGCGTCTTCGCTGTACGGCGATGCTGCGATTGGTGGCGTTGTCAACGTTGTTACTGCTGGCGAGCATGTACCTCTAACGCAGATTTCAGCAACGGGGGGCGACTTTGGGTCGCTTGGCGCACAGGCACGAACGAGCGGCCTTTGGCATGGGCGCGAGTATGTGGCCTTTGGATCGGGGGAGCGGCACACTGGGTTTCGAGAACATGCTGACCGCGCGGCAGAAAACCTTGGGGGTTCCCTCACGTTGCTGCAAAAACCCAACGGGTCGCTTGCGGTTTCAACAACGCATCACTTCCAGCAATTTGATGAACCCGGCCCGTTGACTGGCGCTGAGTTAGATGACGACCGCTCTCAATCGACGCCGTTCTATAAGTTTGACCATACTGCCGACCGAACGCATCGGGCGGCGATAACAGGTGATTATAATCTTCGCGATAGGGCCAGATTCTCCGGTGCGATTTCCGGCGAGATCCGCGATTCCGATGCTGTCAGGACATTGCAACTCAGTCCCGAATTTGCCGACACCAAGAATCGTTTACTTACGGCTTCACGCCTCACAAGTTCGCTGCAACTGACGCTCGATCAGCTAGGATTTCTCGGCAAAGATCGCCTCAGTCTTGGCATTGACGCGGGCGTGCATTCGCTCTCGTCCGAGTACTATCAGTTCCTCCTTGGTGGATTGGCTGACTATAGTGAGATGAGTGCCGTTGAGCGCGGTGCATTGGAGGAAAAGGGCGATAGCGCTCGGCGCTCAGCTGCTGGGTTCCTGCAGTACGAACTTACGCCGATGCAAACGCTGCGCGTCGTGTTGGGAGTGCGCGCCGATATAATTCGCGATCAGTTTACTCCTGAATCGCCGAGTGAAGGGGAGGAACAATCAACAACCCATGCGGAGTTGAGTCCAAAGGCAGGGGCGAATTTTCGTTATGTAAAAACAGAGCGGCATGTTGGCAACCTGTACGCCAACGTTGCGCGATCGTTCAAAGCTCCAACACTGGATCAGCTCTATGACCAGCGTTCAATCATCTTTGAGATCCCGCCGAATCCTCCGTTCAAAGTCTTGCTTTCAAGTGGTGACCTAAACCCGCAGTTTGGGACATCTATTGAGGTGGGAGGTTATCATCGCGCGGTGCTGTCCCCGAATTTCCTGTACGGCGAACTTTCACTCGCGGCTTATACCATGGACATGGAGAATGAGTTGGATTTTGACCTTCAGCAACTCAAGTATGTGAATATCGGCAAGAGCCGCCATCAGGGGATTGAAACGGGTCTCAGGCTTACGGTGAAGCAGAACTTGAATTTGTTTCTCAACTACACCCACCAATCTGTTAAAACTCAAATTGGCGAGTATGCCGGCAGATTCTTGAAGGCCATCCCACGTGATGTGATCTACGGCGGCGTCAATGCTGCACATAAATCCGGCTTGGGTGGGAGCATCGTCATTAAATCTGCGAATCGCATTTTTCTCGACGACGCGAATACGATTACACTGCCTAACTATAGCACTGTGGATGTTCGGCTTAAATATCAAGTGGGTCTAGTTGCCGCTACACTTGACGTGTTTAATTTTTTTGATCGATCCTACAGTACAACGGGGTACCCCGATGCATCGGGAAGTGGACATAGCTACTTCTATCCAGCCGCTGGACGACATGCGCGCTTTGGTTTTCAACTTCAGCAGGGAGGGAAAAATGAGTAAACTCAGATCTTTTTTTGGTCCGTCCAAGGACGAAATCTGGGAACAGATTACTGCAGATATAGGCGGTGAATTTATTGATGGGGGCTTTTGGGACGAGAATGTTGTCGTGTACAAACATGGCGAGTGGCAAATTGTACTCGATACTTGTACGGTTACAGTCTCTACCGGATCAACGACGACGGCAACGACATACACCCGGATGCGCGCACCGTTTATAAACAAGGATGGTCTCTATTTCAATATTTCACACGAAGGGTTCTTCAGTTCAATTGGCAAATTCTTCGGCATGCAGGATATAGAAATAGGGGATCCGTTTTTTGATGAACAATTTTTAATCAAAGGCAACAGCCCAGAGAAAGTAAAGTTGCTATTCGCTGATGCTAGGATACGGGAGTTGTGCCAAAGACTGCCAGAGATCCATCTCTGGATTAAAGACGATGAAGGCTTGTTTGGTACTGATTTTCCCGAAGGCGTTGATGAGTTGCATTTTGAATGCGCCGGTGTTATCACAGAGACTGCGTTACTAAAGTCTCTGTTCGGGTTGTTCTGTCTGATTTTAGAGCGTCTGGTGCAAATAGATTCGGCGTATGAGGACGATCCTAAAATTACATTGAAATAGTTGCTGTCGAATGAGAACTAAACTCATCCTCTTCTATGGCCCGGGATCTGGATCTGGGAAGTCTACACTTTCCCGTCATATCCATGATGTGTTACAGCAAAGGGGTGTAAGGACCAAATATGTTGCCGAAAACGACGTCCTTCACTTGGATGCATTTGCTCCTTACGTGGAGGAGGTCAAGAAGAACAATCCAGGCAATGTTGAGGTGTTGCTTTTGTCGTGCGAGCGCTTTATCGATGCATGCAATCAATCCGACCAAGTGTATGTCGTAGATTCCGTTCTTCCATGTATTGACTGGCTTGTTACTGCCCAGTGTACAAGACAGCAAATCAGACGGTTCAATAACCAGCTCAACCGACTCATGACAAAGCTAAATCCAATCCAGATTTTTTTGACAGGTGATACGGATATCTTCCTCAAACGAGCTGTAAAGGATCGAGGTGAGAACTGGGCGAGGCGTCTCGCGCAAGAAAGATGTAACAGCGACGATATACGAGATCTCATCACTTATTTCAATGAGATGGGAGAAGCCGCCTTCGAGTTGTTGGCCGAATGGCCGTTCAAACAAATTGTGCTGGACACAGCAAAGAATGATCTGCCAACCTGCGCCGAGGAAATACTTCGACGCCTTGGTATTGATGGAGATAGGTCTGCTTTTTTGTAGCCCTCTGTTGATTTATGGTTCGTTGATACTGTTTTGTCGTTAGGCTATCTTGCTTAAAAGAATCAAGATTACCTGAAAAGTAGGCGGAGCTAAGTGATATGGACAATGGAAATTATCGAAGCAGGATTGCGGTTGATCCGCAAATTCACTTTGGCAAGCCTTGTATTGCAGGAACCCGGATTCCCGTGGTTGACGTTCTCGAATTAGTGCGTGAGGGGATCTCGTTTAAGACGATTCTTTCTGATTATTTTCCCGACCTTCAAGAAGACGACATTCGCGCTTGTATCCATTATGCGATTGACGCGGCTTAATCCCACGAATCTATCTGTGGGTAGGTGCGGTTATTTCGCGCCGAGTATCACCATGCAGCCCCACCGACGACGGTGCTGAGGGCCTGATCGAAGCTCTGGATCTCGCTCACGCCGCGTCGGCGGCAGCTAGCTAGATGGCAGAGGTCCCGAGCACCCAGAGTGGGATGCTGTGCGTGGAGTTGCCGCGCTAGGGTGACATCCTCCTGTTCCAGCGGCCACACCTCCACGCGGGACTTGGTGATTAGCGATAGGGCGGCATCGAGCGTCTGCACTCGCGCAACTGGTAGGTAGGCGTGGGCCAATTCCTGCAGCACCTCTGCCGATGTGCACAGAGGCGTGCGGGAGCGGGTGCAGACGGCGAAGAATTCTCGCGCTGGATCGCGGAGGGGATGCGGCCGACCCACCGCGTACATGAAGACGTTGGTATCGACAAAGATCACGTCTTGGATGCGTCCCGTTTTCGCGATTCGTCGATGACGGCCAAGTGCTCTTGCCAATCCGGTTCACGCCCAGGACCTTCCAACGCGTCGCAGGCGCTGAAGAACTCTTCAAGGTCGGCTGGGGATTCAAAGGGGTGGGCTTGCTGTTGTTCTTCGAGCCGTCGGCGGGCGGCGGCCCTGAGCCACGCGCTCAAGGTCATGCCCTCGCTCCGCGCCTGATGGACGAAGCGATCACGGTCTTCGTCGGGGATCACTAACTGAACTCTGGCCACCTTTATCTACTCCTTTCCTATAAGCATGTGTATAGATAATACACATGCTTATGCTAGAGGTCAACTCGTACTGCGAGCTCTACTGAGAGACCTGCCAACGATCTTCATGGATCCTGTTCTCCCCATGTGTGCGTTCGGTACCTTGACGAAAAACCTCAAAAAGGGCCTTTATTATACCCAATTATTTAGGGGCCGAGTCTGGATTGAGCAGGCTGCCGGCAAGCTGAAACGCTTCAAACGCGTCGCGCTACGCCGTGAGAAGACCGCGCGCAACTTCAGCATCTTCGTAGCCCTCACTACAGCCTTCATCTTGACTGGAAAACATTAAAACTGAAATCAATTTCAAAGGTAGGTGAATGTTTGAAGATTGGTGTGATATTGACGAGCTAGAGCAAGAAAATAAAAAATTTCTATTCACGCTTATGGAAAAGCAAGGCGGGCGGGCAGCAGTAATGGCCGGTCTCATTGACAGGGTGCGCTCGCACTATGATGATCTTGGGCACATTGCTGACGATGTAAAAGAACTTGGTTTTCCAGACGCCGCGGCGATTTTGCGGGAGCGACTACCGCAAACACCCAGAGCGCGCTCAGGTGAAATCGGGGAAATCCTCGCAACCGAGTTCATCGAGTTCACGACAGACTTTCGTATACCAGTGCGTCGGCTACGCTACAAGGACGGCAGAGAGATGGCATTGCGCGGTGATGATTTTCTCGGTGTGCAGGAGATCGATGATGATCAGTTTCACCTCCTCAAAGGGGAGGCCAAGAGCAGACAACAGCTAAGCAGCACAGTGGTCGCCGAAGCCCGTGAAGCTCTCTCAAATTATGATGGTCGTCCAACGCCGATTTCACTCTTGTTCATAGCCGATCGTATGCTTGAAACCGGTGGTGCTGATGAGGTCTTGGGGCGCAAACTGCGCCACGAAGTGGCTAGGCGCATCGTTCAGAGTGATCGCATCACTCACGCTCTCTTCGTGCTTTCTGCGCAGGCACCGGAAGGCACTCTTGAGAACGACCTCGACGCTGCCGATGAGGAACATCAGCACTTCTCAGCTTGTCTGCTCATCGCCGATCATGGCGCATTCATAAAGAAAGTCTACGAAGAGGCGGGTAATCTTGGAGACAATTGACGAACTACAAGAATTGGTTGAGTTGCTCGGCCAAGAGAATGCCCGCGGCAGACTCCTGAAGCGCGGTGAGGCCCGAGCCACTATTCGTCGTGAGGGAATCTTGCCCGGGGATGCTCCTCCTTTAGGAGCAACGCTCGATACTGATCTTTCCGAGTTCGGCTTTTCTTTGTTGCGTGCTTGTCTTGCCCTTCGCGAGCAAGGAGCCGATCCCGAAAACTGGCGAAAAGGATTCTTCAAGGCTGGGAGCGCCTTTGAGGCACTCGTCCGGAACGCTGCGTCAGATGTTCCGGAACGCGGTTTCTGGCGTGTTGTCGGAGCTTCGTCCTACCACCTTGCCGGTTATTCGGCGATGGCGTATTCACTACTGAAACAACAGCAGGGAGATGCTAATTTTGCACCGGCAGAAATGGCGATTATTCGCCTTGTCCTTCGTGACCTAGAGGCACTTCGGGCTGAAGCGCGCAATTGGCTGCGCAATCCGGCGCACCAGGACCGCGCGATCAGCGAAAGTTTGACCGAAGGTGAGAGTGATCCCGACGATGCGATCTCGCTTATCTTGACCACCGCGATATACCGTGCGTTTGCCCTGTTTGAATTCGCTCTCGCCTCGGGTGAAGAGGGGTTACATGGGGAGGCGCTTAACGTTCTGCGCGTCGCACTGAATGTTGCAACCCGCGTCGCCATCGTCCCGCTCTGGTGGCTGATCCGTATTGCTCTGCACCTTATCGATGACCTCTGGGACAACAGCCTGCATCGCGTGCTTCCGATCGTAGGGCCTGATGACTCGGAGAACTATAGAGAGATACGCGAGTTGTTCCTCGCATCGCTCTATGCAAGGAAATCGTCGGAAGTTGAACTCTGGCCGTCGCAGCGTGAGGCAGCCCGCCGAGCCGCCGATCTCACTGACGATCTTGTCGTCGCCTTGCCGACAAGTGCGGGAAAAACCCGGATTGCCGAAATTTGCTCGCTCATGACGCTCTGCACAGGAAAGCGCATCCTGATCGTAACGCCGCTGAGAGCGTTGTCAGCGCAGACTGAGCGCTTGTTTCGCAAGACATTCGGACCACTCGGCTTTTCGGTATCGTCGCTCTATGGCGCGAGCGGTATGGCCCCGGGAGATGATGACGCACTTAGGGAGCGAAACATTGTTATCTCTACTCCTGAGAAGCTAGATTTTGCCCTGCGCAACGATGCGTCTCTGATTGATAATATCGGGCTGATTGTTCTCGACGAAGGTCATATGATCGGTGCCGGGGACCGGGAACTCCGCTATGAAGTTCTCGTACAGCGCTTGCTTCGCCGGGAGGATGCCGGTCAACGACGCATTGTTTGTCTTTCTGCAATTCTGCCGGAAGGCGAACAGCTTGAGGACCTTACGGCCTGGATACGTAGTGATGCCGAAGGCGGTGCCATTCAATCGCAATGGCGACCCACCCGGCAGCGGTTTGGCACGCTTATCTGGCGGGGCGATCACGCTCGCCTTCAGTTTGATCTCGACCCGGATGGTCCGTTCATCGAACGATATATCGAGCGACGCCCGGCCATCAAGCCACGCCACAATCCGTTTCCGTGGACCCGGAGTACAAATCGGGAACTTACTCTAGCCGCAGCTTGGAAATTCGCTGAAGAAGGAAAGCGCACACTCATCTTTTGTACGCAGCGCGATAATGTCGAGTCATACGGCAAAGCCATCGTTGACCTCTGGAGACGAGGATTCTTGCCCAGCTTGCTCCAGGACGAAAACGCAGTTTCCCGCGCAAAGGCTATCGGTGCCGAATGGCTGGGCACCGACCATCCTGCCGTACAGTGTCTGGATGCTGGTGTAGCGATTCATCATGGACGTCTACCCAATGCGTTTCGTCGTGAATTGGAGCGCCTACTCAGCGAGGACGTTCTAGCGGTAACCGTTGCCTCGCCAACTCTGGCCCAAGGATTGAACCTAAATGCCGCCGTCCTTCTGGTCCCCCGCTTGGACCGTGCTGGTATTCAACTTACAGGGGAAGAGTTCGCCAATATTGCCGGGCGTGCAGGGCGCGCGTTTGTTGATCTTGAGGGCTTGGTCATTCACGTCCTCCACAAGCCCGAACAGCAATGGCGATTACGAAACTGGAGAGGTCTTGTCACTGCGGCTAAGGCCCGCTCGCTGGAAAGCGGCCTCGTCCTCGTTGCTTATGAGGTTTTGAGACGCCTAGCACGTGGCGGAATACTGGACCGTGAGGATGCGTTCGAGTATTTGGCTAATAACAACGATGCGTGGGGTGATTCCGAGCAAGAGGAAAATGAGGAGCCGTTCGAGCACTTGCTCGAAAAGCTGGACAGCATCGTATTGGGGTTGGTTGAGGCCCTTGATGCGGATACCGAGGATTTGCCGCAACTCATCGATCAAATGCTTACAGGATCGCTTTGGGCACGTCAGATCGCACGGCGCGGTGAGGAAGAGCGACAGAAACAACTAGCATTGTTCAATGCGCGTTCAAGATTGATCTGGAATTATACTACGCCTGTTCAGCGCCGCGGTCATTTTGCTATGGGCGTCGGCCTGGATGCTGGTCTCATGATCGATAAGATGGCCGAAGAGCTAGCCCCTCTAGCTGACAAGGCCGATGAGGCTTCGCTTTCCGGTGATCTGGAGGCTATGACGGATGCGCTTTCATCAATCGCAGAGCGTCTTCTGGTTGTCAGGCCATTCGCTCCCAGTGCTCGGTTGCCCTCGAATTTGCGCGTATTGCTTGCAAGTTGGCTCGACGGAACGCCGGTTCGCGAGATTGGGCCGGACAACATGCAAGTCATTGAAGACCTGTTTATATATAGGCTTGTCTGGGCTATTGAGGCCATCAGAATGCGCCGAGTTGTGCTCGGCTGGCAACCGGAAATCGTGGTAGGAGGCGGTGCGGCCTGTATTGAAACCGGCGTGCCGCGCTTAATGATGGCGATGCTTATCCGAGCAGGATTGCCGTCTAGAGAAGCAGCTAAAGCTGTGGTCGACGATCTTGGGCCTGAATTCATTGACAATGCGGGGCTTATCAGATGGCTGCGGAGCAATGACGTTGCGGTGCTGACTGATACATTGAATTGGCCGACTGCTGAAACTGCCAGTCTGTGGCGCCATTTCCGAGGCGAGATGCTCGGTGGTGCCAGTCAGAGATGGACAAGTCGAAAGATGCGGCGAAACATCGAACTTGATACTCAATTACGACAACCTGTTGCCGACCGGCCGTATCGGGTAGAGGCGCTGGAGGACGGATCCGTCGGGATATATACACCCGACTTCCAGCTGGTCGTCATGTTGAGGGACATAATGCGAGATCAATTGCCAAGCGTTCTTAGCGCCCGGTTCGAAGAAGGGAGCAGACAGGCAATAGTCAAGCGTCTCGGGCGCGGCGGTCGCACCTGGCGGCCTGAGCGATAGCCATCTTCCCCTAAGATAAGACTACCTGTAGAAAGGTTTACACTATGTCAGATGCGACATCAATCAGCTCGGGGATCATTAGGAAGGGTGTTCGACGTTTATTGACACTTGATGACTGGAGAACGCACGCGCCTCCGAAGGCTGACGTGCAATGGAAGGACGGGCGAAGCGCAAAGGAGAGCGCCCGCTCATGGATCAATGCCGCACCTGACCTTCCCCCCGAGATTGCTGACGTACTCCGTTCCTGCCCTGACATCGACACGCTGAGATCATGGCAAGCGGAACCGGAGGCTGGGGTCAGCTTCGACGATTATCGTGGGCCTGCCAACATTGATTTGCTGCTAGTGGGGGAAGACAAAGTCGGCCCACTGGTCATCGCGATCGAGGCGAAAGCCGATGAACCGTTTGGGGAATCTGTCAAGAAGGTCCTTTCGGTCGCCACTCGAGAACGAGAGAAAAGATCCCAGTCGAAACGGGTAGATCGGATAGAGCAGCTTGCTACGCAATTGGGGCTTTCTCTGGATCAGGACGATGTCCTAGCGCTCAGGTACCAGCTATTGACTGTCACGGCAGCGGTCCTTTCGGAGGCAAGGCGGCGGACAGCCCAACGGGCCATGGTCATTGTCCACGAATTCGTTACTTCCCAAACGAAGGTGGACAAACGCGGTCGGAACGCTCGCGATCTGGATCGCTTCCTACAAACGGCCTTCGGTTGTGCTGATCGCCTTCGGCCCGGCTCGGCCGTCGGCCCTTTTGAAGTCAAGGGCAGGCCGAAACTGTACTTCGGGAAAGCGCAAACGACCGTTTAGGAATTCGGAGCAACGACGGTGTCGCATCGTGCCTAGGATTGGCGATGCGGTGACTCGGTCGCGGTGTCGGTCAGTACTCCAGCGAGCGGATATATTCATCTCCTACAACAGGTACGGAATGGACTCGCTAGCAGATATTCGCTAGATGGGTCGCCCACGACTGTGCTGGCCATCCTTACAGCCGCCTCAATGCGAGGGATCATCACCATCAGGGTCTCTTGTCTGGAATATGGGAGAAAAGGCCGTCAGGGATGACTTAAGGGATGTGGCCGCCTGTGAGCTCGCCGTTAATATCTCTCAGGTTTTCTCTCAGCTCTTCTTGGGTCTCACCTTGGGTCCAATAGTCGGGATAGCGCTCTAGATAGCCAAGCCACATATCGCCATCCTGCCAGTAGATATACTTTTGATAATCCATTGCGTACCTCTCTCAATATGACCTTGGGATAGAATACACACCTCAGTACACCCCTACCACCACAGACTCCTGCAGCTCCGTCAGCAAGCGCAAATCTCTAACCCCATCCCAAGGATACGCCTCAATAGGCGCGGCGCGTTCAGCCTCGTCGCGTTCGAGGAAGCGGGGCATGAAAAATTCCTTGGTCAGGGTGGTGAGCATGACTTGGCCGGTCTCGCCGTAGCCGACCTTGCGCGCGGGGTCTTTGGGATCAACCAGTTCGATGACGGCGCGCGGCTGCGGCGGGTAGTAGGTGATGGCGTATTCGTCGGTTGGGTCAAAGGGCTTGGGGCAGGCCAAGCCCATCAGGGTGTTGCCGTACGTGGGCACAAAAGCGAGGCCGGGCACCAACTCCTCGCGGGCGAAGCGGTGGAACTGGGCGTTCATTT
>JAPPHK010000168.1 GCA_028820795.1 Nitrospinota bacterium
CCGATCCCGCTCGCTTCCAGCCCCGCCACCTGATCGGCCATCAGCGCGACCAGGGGCGAGATCACCACCGTCAGCGCACCGGTCTTGTCGTAGCGCGAGAGCGCCGGTATCTGGTAGCAAAGGGACTTGCCGGTTCCCGTAGGCAGAACTCCGAGCACATGTTTTCCGCTCATCGCCGCCTCAACGATGGCGCGTTGCATCGAACGCCCGCCATCGTCTCTTGGATCCGGCCGGAAATCGTCGAAACCGAACCAGCGTTTCAGCTCCTTGCGAGCGTCGTGCCGCTCCCGGCACCAGCCGCAGGCAGGATCGGCGCAGGCGGTGTCTCTCAGACGGCGCACCAGCTCTCCCGCCTCGGGGAACTGGTGGCGCACCCAGGGCGGCATGACCGAGTTGCCCCCGGCCACCAAAAGCCACGCCAGCGCGTAGGCCAGCGACCAACCGAACCTGTCCGCCTCCGCCAGCACTTCCCGCCCGTAGGTCGCGCAGGCGACGCCCTCAAGCCGCCGGCCCATTGCGGCTAGCGCTTCGGCGTCTGACGGGCGGCGCGAGCGGCGAAGCTCGGTGAATAAATCGTCCAGGGCGCGGTCCGCGGTCTCATAAGCAGGCGTAGTCAGCCAGTGCCATGCTGCCAGCAGGTCCGGTTGCGCCCCTCGCAGCTCTTGCAACTGATTGGCGAAGACTTCCAGGGCGAGGCGCGAATCGAGCTCCGGCTCGTTGATCCGCCCGCGCCTGAGCCCGCCGTCCTGGTAGTGCTTGACCAGATGATGGTAGGGGTTGCGGGGAAAGGCGAGAGGACTGAGGCGCAGTGTGTCCACTACCGGCATATTCAATAGACGCAAGTCTGGTTTCGCGGCCGTGAGATGCGGGAGGTCGAAGGCAATCAGGTTGTGGCCCAGAACGAACGACGCGCCCTCGGTAAGCTCGTCGAGCTTCTCCAGAGCGGCCGTCAAGCCGCCGCCGGAATGCGTCAGGCTCTCGGCGGTGTCCGCGCGCACTGCGCCCAAGGCGTGAATAACGCCATTCCTGCTGACCTCCAGATCCACCGAAAGGCAACGAGGCCGAAAGGGTTCGTCCCGACTTGGCTCCGGCGCGCCGGTTTCGGCAGGTGGAGGAGAGTTACCCATTCTCATGGCGTATGAACCGGATATGACAGCAGCGTTGTCATGTCGATTTTGGTCCTGACCTCATTGAAGTCTTCAAGCGGGCTGAAGTCTTGAACGAGGTCACACGTTCGAATTTTACGTGGGGGAAACATTCGTCGGATGAACGAATCGAAGGGCTAAAACGGCCCTGCCGGCTGCGGTCACGCCGATGGATGGGCCTTCCGTTTCCGCCTGCTTTACGAGCGTGTTCCTCGTGATGAAGCAAAGCATACCCCTCAAAATCGTCCTCACGCAAGAAGAATCGCTGGTTCGGCTCCAAGGGAAAAAGGGAAGTTTACTGGGCACGAAGAAGTAGGATTCCGCTAAGGACGGTCTTTGAGAACAACTCCGACCGCTTTCGGCTTTGACCCCGCGTGGAAGCATCGTATATCTATTGCAGATAACCTGTTTATTTTCGATGGTTCTTGGCTGATGGAGTGGAATAGCACGTGTCAGGCATGTATGTGAATTGATGGAGTTTCAATTGATGACGTTGGATATACCCGGCCTGATGGTGACTTTGTCAAAAGAACGTTCGATCTTTCATTCAGAAGCGGATTTTCAGCATGCTCTTGCCTGGCGGCTCCACAAGGCCATGCCAAACGATGAAATTCGCCTGGAGTACAAGCCTTTCCAAAACGAAAGGATGTATTTGGACATCTGGCTCCCGGGCGTAGGAGTTGCGCTCGAGCTGAAGTACCTGACCAAAAGACTGGAGCAGCGCTCGAAGCAAGAGCCTTTTGCGCTATTGGACCAAGGGGCACAAGACATCCGCCGATACGATGTCCTCAGAGATGTACAAAGACTGGAACGTATGGTGGCCCATGCTGAGGTGGGGTACGCAATTCTATTGACCAATGATCCGCTCTATTGGAGACCTCCTTCTAGACCGACAATTGACGAAGATTTCCGTCTCCACGAAGGCAGAGAGATTGCGGGTGATATGGCATGGTCTCTCAAAGCCGCTGAGGGCACCACGAATGGCAGGGAAAAACCAATAAGCCTGAAAGGTTCCTATTATTGTGTCTGGAGAGATTATTTCAGCTTCGGCGCAGCAACGAATCAGCAGTTCCGATACCTCATGATAGAGGTGCGGTGAGCGGCGAAGGCGGAGAGTATAATGCTCAGGCACTCGGATGTGCTGCCTCTGTCAATGCCGGGAGGTTCAGGATGGCGTCAGGACCCGCCTATGATCGCGCACCTTCGCCGGAGTTGCAGGCGCTCCTGTCTCCGGGAGGATTTCTCGCGCCACTGCTTGCACTCTCGAAGCGGAGAGTCGCTCGCTGCCATCTTGATGTGCATCTGCGCCCAGACGACAAGATAATCGTCTACTGCGGCCTTACAAAGCTTGTCGATATATGTATGAAAAACGGGATGATCGACGTTACGGCAGAAAGTACTTACACGACGCAATCCTGCGCGGGGGACCTGTTCCGTGAGTGGGACGATCAGGAGCCTGGCTTCGAGGATGCGCTGAACGACTACCTGGGCAATGTGGCCGTGGCCGAAGCGCAGACGGGGCGGGAGGGCGGCATACAAGCGCGCTGGTCGCGCGTCACGGAGCCCTGGATTCCCTTCGACCGCGATGCCGTGCTCGCCTACGAGTCCAAAAGGGAAAAGACGAAAGCTATGGAGTGCCAGGAGGTCGACGAAGCGTATGTTCAACTCGGTGCCATCGTCGCATCCAAGCGGAAGCTTCCTTACCGGAAGGACCACTGGGCGATGTTGCCGCAAAGGAAAAAGAGTAACGAGATCGATCAGATTGCCGTCGACCCGCAAGGCCGTCTGGTGATTGTCGAGTTGAAGGACGCATCCGCGTCGGATGTTTACTATGCGCCGTTTCAGCTTCTGCAATACGTCTGGGAGTGGCACAATGCTCTCGGCGCGGTGCGGGGTTCGCTGCAAAAGCTGCTCGATGCTCGCGTGGCTCTGGGTCTGACCCCCGCCAATGTTCCCCGAATCACCGGCGGGGTTCGCGCCGCCATCGGGTTGGGCGACGATGGCCGAAGCGAGGAGGTAAGGCATCGCTATGAAAGAGTACTTGGCGTCGTAAACGCTCATCTGCCGCTCGGTGTTTCTCCAATCGAGACATGGAAGCTCTGGGTGGCTGGTCCGCCCGAGCATATCGGTTGATGACGCGCCGACCACTCGTGTCGCTTTTTTCGTATCGCACCGATATCGCCGGTGGCGAGAAGACCGCCACGTCGCAGTCCAACTCCGCCATGAAGCACTACTCCGACAGTCCCTTCATCACGGCCGTCAACGAAACGAGACCGCCACCGAAGGGTTCGACGAGAAGTCGGGGACCGGATTGAGGCTTTGGAGCTAAACGCGCATGCGGGGAATCAACTACGTCTTGCCGCCGGGAATTCCGGGAGGTCTGCGCTGCGATACCGAGGCGGCGTTCACCGCCGGAATCGGCGAAAGGGCATTGCGTCTCGCGCAGAGCGCAACGGCGAAGCGAATCTCCCGGCCCGCTACCCCGTCGTCATTTCCTCCGCATGCATTGATATGGCCTCGCAATCACATTTTCGTCAGTAATTAGGGCGACGATGCGCGCGCACATTCCGGCCGCCTGAGGGGGATGTCAAAGCGGTGAAGGAGGGGCTCAGTCCCCATTCGCCTCCTGATATGCCCGGGTCAACGCCTTGAGGATTTCAGGCGTGATTTCCTCCTTGAGGTGATTCCCCTTCCCGATTCTGCCCGGCTCGATGATTCGCTCCACGGATTCTAGCGCCCTGGGAGCCCGCCGCTCGAACATCGTCCGCCAAACCTGGACGGATGGTTGTTGATTATTGTTCCAGATGGTTACTAGACCGGCTTTGTCCGGCATGATTCGCGGCAGAAGAGTGTAGTTTTCTCCCTTGACGCCCATGTAAGTTGAGAGGCATACGTTCGATAAGGCGCCCCATTCTTCCGCCTGTGCAATCAATGTATCGAACATCTCGCGGGTCTCGCCGGTGGTGTCGGCGATTGAAGCCCGAAATGCGGCGGAGCCGTCGGTAAGCCTTCCCCGGGGCGCCGCGGGCCTGGAGCCGCCGGAGGGTTGATATGCGCCGAGATCGGGCGAAACGCGCTGGGGCAGAGCGACCTGCACGCCACCTACTTCATAGACCTTGAGCGTGATCAGGTCGATCGTCAGCGCCTGGACGGTGATTGCATCCAGATACGCGACCACTCTTTCCAGTTCGGCCGGAACGTCATCCAGCACGAGGACCAATCGAAAGCTGCCTCTCTGAAGGTAGTCCTGCAGCGAGGCCCTGAACGAATCGGCATCCACCGCTCCCTCCTGATCCTCGGCCTTCACCGCGTCGAGTATGGACGCATGGCCCGCGTCACCAAGAAACCTGCGCAGGGGGCCCTGTTCGAGATCCTCGATGCCGAATCCCTGGAGGAAGGCCGCATACGCGATAATCTGCGACACGATGGCCTTGCGCGCCTCGGGGTTGCGCTCCAGCTTCACATCGATGATCGCGGGACGGCCGGAGGTCTCGACCGCAAGAATGTCCGTGTATCCGTTTCCCAACCGGATTTCAGAACCCAGCACCACGAGGCGAGGAGAACCGCTCAGCGGCAAAAATTGCGGGTTCTCCTTGATGAGTTCATGCAGTTTGGCCTCGTCCTCGAACGCGCGGGGCTTGCCCGATTCCCATTCTCCGCCGCTGTTCGTCCAGATTCCCGTCATAGGTCATACCCTCAATTTGTGTACACCGCTTGCTCGTCATCGTGCTCCGGTAATCTGCCCCCGGCTTCACTCCCCCGAATCATACTTGACACCGAACGTCACGGGCCAGTAGTTCATGCCGCTGTTCGGGGTGAAGTTGTAAAGGCCGGGAACCGCGTGCTCGATATGTCCGCCCTCTCTCGCATCCCTTCCGAGGCGAAGGGAAGCTACGAGACGATTCCCCCTTCCCCAGGGTGCAGAAAAAGCCCCTCTGACAGGGTGGGTAAAAAACGATTCCACAGAGATAGGTTTTTCAACAGTCCCATGATCGGAAAACTCCTGGGCCACGCCCGGATCGAGACCACCTCGCGCTACGCGGATTTCGCGCGCGATTCGGTGCGAGAGGCCGCGGAACGCGTTGCGGAGAGTATTGCGACAGGTATATTGGACGAAGACAGGATATCAGCTTCAAATTCATGACTTTGCCGCAGTTGAGTAACTGGAGCCGCCCCCAAGCGTGGGGAGCGAACCCCGATGCACACCGAGACTAAAGAACCACCGGGGACTCGGTATTGGAATCAACCTAGGAAACAGAACAGCGGAGGTCCGGCCAGCCGGTCTCATATTTAGCCAAAGATGTATCTGCAATGGTTCTATGCTTCGGCGGACTGCATGGGTTTGCTGACATCGACAACGAAGACATCAATCCATGCGCGGCGCGCCTCTGGCAAGCGCTCAACCAACATCTGCCGGAGCCCTTCGGGCGTCTTGGGTCGAGCCAATCCGTCCGGATGCCCAGGCAGTTGTTTGCCGGGAACATGACCGAACCAGAGAACGATATATGTGCCGCAGCCCTCGGCATGCCAGTCGCGGGTATAGTTTGCGTCGAGCTGGTCGCTTGCGGCATCCCACACGTCACGATTCCATTGCCCCTTGATTTCGACTGGCAGCCCGATGGTATTACGAATCGCAGCAATATCCGACCGCGTATGGCCGGGCATGTGCATCTCAGGTTCGAAGCGAATCGATGGCGGCAGTTGTCCCGAGATGTGTTCAATCATGCGGTCACGGCAGAAATTTTCATTCTTGGGTTCTTCCTCGTTCCAATAGGCTTGCCACATATTTGTGTTGCTACCTCGGATGCGCTCCTGGAGCGTCTCAAGCCGATCCATGAAATAGGCCCGCATGTCGTCGATAGATTCGGGCAGTCCTTTGGACATCACAACCTGAAGTTCATCAATCTTTGGGGCGGTATACTCATAGTCACGCCGGGCCTTGAGTTGAAGCGCAAGCGCATGCTTCAACGTATTGACATAGCTCGGAGCGTGGTCGGCAACCAGTTTCTGCAACGCTTCGGTCGCTTCGGCCGTCGGACGGCTCGCGATCGCGTAGATCGTGTTTTCGATAAACTCCGTTGCGTCTGATGAATTGCGATCACCTGTGTTGATTGGCGACTCTGTTCTCGGCCATTGCGCGCCGAAGGCTTCGACGATGAAGATCAACTGGTCAAGTGAAAATCCGGCCATACGGTCGTTTCTGTCCGGCGCGACTCTATCGCGGATGCTCCAAAGGAATTCGCGATACTCAGCTGCCGCCTCTCCAAGTGCCCCGCGGCAACCGTCGAAGTCGACAGCGTAGTCCGCCGACAACCATAGCAACTTCCTGTCATGCTCCGGATGAACTTTCGACCTCTTGGCTACGACCAGTGAACGTAGCGTTTCGTACGAGGCGTTTTCGAGGGCACAAACGAGTAGTTCTTTCTCATCGTAGTAGGACATTACCTGGAAGCGTTGCAGCCAGTCGACGGCGAGGCGACCCGCCAGGCCAGTGAGACGGGAGTCTTTTATGAGTCGATACAGTTCGCGGGCATGTACGCAATTGTGGGCCAGTTGAGGTTCGATGCTCGTGCGAAAATGCGTTTCCCAGTCCGCTTCGCTCCTGAACAACACTACTTCGAGAGCGGAACCGATCTCCAAGTCTCCAGGGGTGTTTGACTCCGGCGCCCGTTGCCACGCCATATAGACTGCGGCGAGCGTGCTCCGATCGATCCCATCGATAGGGCGGCCCCGACGGAGCATTTCGGCCGCGCCGCAGATCATAGGAGCCTCGGCTGCATCGGGCGTCCAACTCTCGCTCTCGCAATGGATTTTCGCGATTGCCGAGGCATCCGGTAGATCGTTGCGATCGAGTACCGCGATAAAACCAGCGAGCACCTGTTCGGTCAATGCGTCCCCGAGAAAGGCACACAGGCGATCTTCCGGGGAAACCTCTGAATTGAAATTATAATGTACACCTAGTACGTAACTTCGACCGAGATAGACGCCCGCAGGCAATGCGAGCACCTTGATATCACCAGCGGCAATTTCGCTCGCCCGTTCCGCGAGAGCGTCGCGACAAGATTGAAAAAACCTTTGTCGTTCCACTTGCGTGCGGGCTTCCCGTTCCGCCGCTTTGGTCTTCCACTCCGGCTCTGTAGTGTGCGATATGTCGTCGAGGATATTCAGCAACTCTGGATCGCCATTTGCGACCTCGGCGGCAGTATCGCGAAGGCCAAGTGCGAGACCGTCCATGGATCGGTCGAGCCACAAGAGGTCGCGAAAGGTTTCCACATCTATGGGATCGTCGCCCGCTCTCGCTCGCAATGTTCTCAATACCTTCGCGATATCCCCGGAGGTCGGAAACAGATCAAGCCTGGTATCATGTAGAAGATGGCCGGCCATCCAGGCGTTTTCTGCGCACGGCGTCAGCAGCACATGTTCGAGAAGCGCAGCGCGCAGGGTGCGATTCTCGCGGAATATCGCTGCCAGCCGGTTCTGGGAATCGTGGTTGAAGCCCCGGTTTCCGTCCAGCCATCCGATCCATGACCAAATGCGCGTTGGCGCGATTGCAGGGTCGGCTTCGAGGACCCGAATTGCAAGGCCCCTTATCAGGTCTGCAAAGTCCGACCGCGCCGAATATCCGGCCTCGTCAAATAACGGTCTCACCCGTTCTACCAAGCCGTCGAGTAGTGTTGCGAGTCTAGCGGTGTCGAGGTCGCGGAAAATGCTGTGGGGCAAATACCTGCTCTCGTGCAATGTCTCTGCGGTATCTGAGGTCGTGGCAATACTCAGATGGGCCAGAACTGTGTCGAGGACGGTTTCATCGGAAAGGGCGTGTGCGCCTATATGTTTAAGGATATTACATGCAAGTCGTGCCGAATCGGCGTCCTTATTTTCGAGAAGGTTGTAAATAACCGCTGTCCAATCATCGTGAACATCGGCGACACGTAACGCTTCCCAAGCGTATAATCGTTCCCTGTAGAAGCGGTCCGGGTCGAACATGATAGTTTCCAGTTTTGGTATGAGTTTCGATGCCAAGGTAGTCCCCGCGATCGCTTCAAGCAAAAGTAAACCGAGTTGCATGTTTGAGCCGGACGCTTCAATGATAGCGAGAATGTCGTCCCTTAGTTCAATATGCATCAGGCCCGGCGCCGAATGCCGGTGCCAGTTTCCCGATCTGAAATAGGGGTCTTCCTCAGAGAGCATCTTGAGGGAGGCGAGCAGATCTCGCGCCCGGTCAAGACCGAACATATCCGCAGCGCCGTATTGCAAAACGGCATAGGGATCCGAGGCAATGCAGCGACCGGCCAGCGCGTCGCTGAAATGCGCTATCCATGCGTGCAAACCACGCAGAGAAGTCGGTACACCTTCGCCCTGCCGGAACAGGGCGAAAATTCGTTTTTCGGAGCAGCCATCTTCGAAGCAACGCGCAATCCACCTGGCTCCGAGAAATTCGGCGATCACACGATGGATGCTCTCGAAGCGGTTCTCTCCTGCGGCTCGAAACAGCCGAGTCCTGAGCGCATCGCTTGCCGCTTGACCATGGGGAAGGTCAGTGATGTCTGCTATATACAGGAAATCATCGGGCGTTTCGGACGAGGGGCCCTTGTAAACCCCGACGCGGTCGCACAACAGTTGCGCCGCGCAAATCGCACCAGCCGCAAGAAGGAGTTCTTCGTCGCGTCTCTGAGCATACGAAGCCATTTGATGGTGCGGATTTCGCTCCTTGAGCATAACTCGGCAGGCGCGGTCGAAGAGTTCGACCCGGGTATCGGGAAGCACGCCGCTTTCCTGTACAACCTCCCCGAGCATTCTCAGTGTCAGGGGATTCTCGTATAGAATCTCAATCCCGCGGTCGGCAAGTTGGTCCAGAAGATCAACTGCGTCTACCTCAGGAAATTCCTGCGAAAGAAAAGTGCGTGCATCGTCGCGCGTGAAGGGCTGCAAGTGAAGCAGCACCGGGGTCACGCCATAATCATCTTTGATCCTGACGCGGTCGGCGGCACCCAGCCAATCGGCTTCTCGACAGGAGAGAATAAAAAGTGGGTAGCTCATTTGTGAAAGCTGTTTGAGCACGGCGTCGACCGAAGCGCCAGGCACGGCGGAGGCAATCTCGTCGAGGCCGTCGACGATGACACGGTCTGTCTCAGCGGTCTGCAAGCTGGGGTTGGCGGTGCGCACGAAAGTGCCTGCGCGGAAATATCTCATACCGGACTGCTCGCCAAGGACCTCGGTGAGTACGCTCTTTCCGAGACCGGGGTCGCCCAGGATCACGACTGGTTTACTGAAAGCCGGAATCTTGTCTTGGCGGATGTATTCCTGCGTGCCATCCTGGTTCTGGCAGATTAACGTTCTTTCGATCCTGGTCGACATTGCTCACGTCCAATAAAGATTGTGCCTATCACTACCCAGCCCCGGCCCATTCTGCCCAAATCTCACGGCGACGGTCTGTGTGGATGCAATTTACACATTATCCGCCCAACCTGCGAAACGTCTCTTGCATTTCAGGGTCAAGAGCCTAAAGGGCGGACACCAGCCGCTCGACCTGAGCCGGTTCCTGATAAGCGATAACCTCAAATTTCCTGTAATGGCCGCGAAGTGCGCCGGCGGACCAGAAAGTCACACATACGGAACAGTATCTCCCCAGCCTGATGGCGCTCCGCCTTCACTGCCACAAATCGCGAGGTTGAATGTGGGGTCAAGATGAGCGGCATCTTTAACCTGATCAACTTCTTGCGAAATTCAACCGGCCCGACCAGGCGCACACTGCGCAGGCGTAAAGCCTCGTTTCTCCCGTTCAATCCCGACGATGCCAGCTTGTCTTATGGATGCTCCTTCTACAAACGGTAAACGACACGACCTTGCAGAAGCGCCTGAAAGAGGCCGAGTCGGGCCGGGAAGGGGCGGCGGAAGGATGTCCGGGAGAGGATGTTTTTCGCCTTCCCGACCACCCATAGCAAGGAGGCGCGCGATGCGAACGACCAGGAAAGAATCGAACACCTTCCTCACCCACACCTTCGGCCGGGGGCTGGAGGATGAGCGATTCGCCATCGAGCGGTTCAAGTCCACGATGGACGGCGAGATTCGTTCCGTGTCCGCCGTGGAGGCGAAGGCCGGGGGCGGGCGAAAGAGGAAACGCGCGACGGCCACCCGGAAAGCCGTCCGGGAGATGCGGCCCGCGCGGGACGAGATCATCGTCTGCACGGGCCTGCGCACCAGGGACAGCGGGGTCCAATATTGGGGTGTCTACTCGATCGGCCTCTTCGGCAAATGCAGGCAGCGCTGAGGGGAGGAGAGAGGATGCCGTACAAAGACCCCGAGAAAGGACGCCAAAGAGAGCGCGAACGCCACCGTAGACGCGTCGCCGACCGGCGCGCGCAGGGCTTGTGCATCAAGTGCGGAAAGCATCCCCCCGCGCCCGAGCGCAGCCTTTGCGAAGTCTGCGGCGAGAGAGGACGGGCCGCTGAGCGCGCTCGCTACGCGAGAGGCAAGGCCGCCGGGGACCCCTACGGGGGGAGAAACCCCGATGGCCGCCGCCGCATGGCGCGGGAGAGGAACAGGAAGCGAAGGCGCGAGCGCAAGGAAGCCGGGTTATGCACCCGGTGCGGTGAGCTTCCACCGGCGGAGGGCAGCGTCGTCTGCGAAGCCTGCCGGGAGGCGAGGCGCGCTGAAGAGCGGAAGCTCTACGCCGCCAGGAGGGCGAAAGGCCTGTGCGGCAGGTGCGGAGGAGCGGTCTTCGCGGGGGCCTCCAGGTGCGGCCCTTGCACCGCGCTCGAGGAGGGACGCGCTCCGAAGAAGAACGCCGCGAGCCGGGCGCGCTACACCCGAAGGCGCGCACAGAAGCTCTGCGTGGACTGCGCAGCTCCGTCGGGCCTTGCCGCGCGGTGCGAGTCATGCGCGAGGCGTTCCTGGCACTCCTCGGGCGAGCATAAGGGTCTTCCCCTCTATCCGCCGCGCTACACCGTGATAGAGCTCGCCACTGGCGAGGAGCACGGCCCCTGGGACTCATGGGAGGAGGTCGCGATGTGCCTCGCCTTCGAAAGGCTTTCCCGCGAGGAGGTGGAAATCGTCGAAGACACGCCGGTGGTGGCCAGGTACGCCGGTTGGTAGGCGCTTGCGCCGGCTCGCCGGGCACGTGCCGCCGTCCCCCCGCCGGGGGGGGGGGACCCGACCGGAGAGGAAGGGTTCGGCGCCGCCCTGCTGCGCAGCCGGCCTGCCGTCGAGGGTACGTACTGTCGGCCTTTCGACCGCCGGGGGGAGCCAACCTGACTCGGGGCTGCCGCGAGAGCCGTCGCCGGTGACCCGGGCCAGAGAGCCGCGCACGCTCGCACAATCGGATCGGCGAGCTCGCCACCAGTGACGAAGGCGTTGAACGCAATCCTGGCCCGCAGGCGGCGCGGAGCTAACCCGGCATCCATCGTCTCTGGCATTCCGTCGCCAGCAGCGTCGACGACCAATCCCAGCGGCGGTGACAAGAACGTCGCCGCCCCGAAATACCACCTCTCGATATGTCCCCATATCTCATCCGCTCGAATCCTGAACCGGACATGTGCCCAGGCAGGCATCGAGGCGCGCTTGTCTCCGGTTCGACCCGGCGGGGGCCTTGGCCGTTCACGCTCCGTGGGCGGCTCCTCACCGGACGTGATCCTCCCCGGGAGAGGTGGAGCGAAGCGGGGAGCCGGGCAAAGGCCCGGCAGGGGAGAGGGAGACGGTCTCCCGGCCCCGACGCCGGCGACAACCCGAGAGGAGGCTTGGCCATGTACGAGAACGACTACGACGTCGACGTTCCCACCGCAGATGAGTTGCT
>JAPPHK010000283.1 GCA_028820795.1 Nitrospinota bacterium
CCCGGCCCGTGCGCGTGCGCCCCATGAACCAGAAGAGAATGCTCGTGAGAAGGACACCCAGAACGAATATGGAAATCCGGACGAAGGGAATGGAGAGCCCCATGAAGGAAAAGGAAAAACCCGCATAGGAGGGCTGGACCGACCTGAAATCGCCGGTGAAGAAATATATCGCCAGCCTCACGATGAGCAACTGAAGACCGAAGGTGAGGATCAGGGACATGAACATGGGCGCACGCACGATTTTGTTGATCAGTCCGCGCTGCACCACGTAGCCGGCGCAGAACATGGCGACGGCGGAGAACGGGAGGGACAGGAACGGGTCAACGCCGTAGAGCTTGAACATCCAGAACGTGACGTAGCCGCCCAGCATCAAAAACGTGCCGTGCAGGATGTTCAAGATGTTCATCACGCCCCATACGAGCGAGAAGCCGACCGCGATGCTGGCGTAGATGCCGCCCAACAGAATGCTGTTAATCAGAATCTGGGCGTAAACCATATAGCTCACCCACGGGTTGTGCGCTCGACGTCAGGTGATGATCTCCCATTCGCTCGAATACCGATCGAGTTGCGCCGCGCTGTATGGGTCCACTTGATGCTCGCGTTCGGGAATCTCGACGTGTTTTTCCTCCCCGCACAAGGCGGTGGTGAAATAACGCTGTCCCGTATCGTTGATGATCGTGACGATATTATGCAACTCGGGGTGCCTGCGGGCCAGCTTGACGGCGGCCGCCACGTTGCAGCCCGAGGAGATGCCGCAGAATACCCCCTCCTCGCGCGCGAGGCGCTGCGCCATTTCGACGGATTCCTCCGTCGTCGTCGTTACGATGCCCGTAAGCAGGGAGAGGTCGAGCGCCTTGGGCACGAAGCCGTCCCCGATGCCCTCGATGCCGTGCGGCCCCCAGCCTCTTTGGCTCAGGAGCGGACATTCCTGAGGCTCCACCGCGTAGAGCTTCACGTCCGGATTGTCCTCGCGCAGGAATTTCCCCACGCCGCTCACCCAGCCGCCCGTTCCCTGCGACGCAACGACGGCGTCGACGCGTCCATCCAACTGCTCGAAGATCTCGGGCCCCGTGGTGAGGTAGTGCGCCTCGTTGTTGTCGAGATTGTCGAACTGGGCGGGAACCCAGAATTTTTCCGGGGATGCCGCGCGGATTTCTTCGAGTTTCCCGAGCGCCAGGTCGACGTCGCTCTCCCCCCCAGGCGTAAACACCAAATCGGCCCCGTAGGCGCGCATGAGCTTCTTGCGCTCATCGCTCATGCCCTCGGGCATGACGACGATGCAGGCGTATCCCCTCACCGCGGATACGAAGGCGCACGCTATCCCTGCGTTGCCGGTGGAGCATTCGAGCACCGTCATGCCCGCTCTCAGCTCACCGCGCTCCTCCGCGTTCAGGAGCATGTTGTAGTAGATGCGATCCTTGAGGCTGCCGGAGGGCGAGTACCACTCGAGTTTCGCGTATACCTCAGGTTCCACGTCCGCCGCCACATTGTTCAGGCGGACGAGAGGCGTGCCTCCGATGGCGTCTAAAATGTTGTCCGAATAGCGTCTGTAAGAATCCCAGGCTCTTCTCTGAATACTCATTTCTCACGCCCTGAAATGGAGGGAAATCTTCATTCGATGATCTCCCATGAGGACCTGAACTTCTGGAGCATCACCTCCCTGTCCCCTTCGACGACGTCTGCGAGCGCCGCCTCCATGCCCGATTCGTCATGACAAAGCGGGGTGGAGAAATAGCGCTGCCCCGAGTCCCCGAAAATCGTGACGATCCGGCCGACTTCTGGATAGGATCGAGCGAACTTGATCGCCGCAGCCAGGTTGCAGCCAGAGGAGATACCGCAGAAAAGACCCTCCTCGCGCGAGGCACGCCTCGCCATGCGGAGCGACTCTTCGGTCGAGGCGGTGATGATGCCGTCGATGATGGACAAATCCAGAATGTTGGGGATCAGGCCGTCGCCGATTCCCGCGATGCCGTGTCCGCAGCACACCCCCTCGCTGATCAGGGGCGATTCCGTGGGCTCCACGCCGTAGATTTTGAGTTTGGGGTTTTTCTCCCTCAAAAACCGCCCCACGCCCGTGAGCCAGCCGCCGGTGTCCACGGCGGCGATGAGCGCATCCACGCGGCCGTCCAATTGCTCCCAGATTTCAGGACCCGAGGTGGAGTAGTGCGTATCCACGTTGTCCATGTTCTCGAATTCGGCGGGAACCCAGTATTTTTCGGGCTCACTCGCGGCGATTTCCTTCATTCGCGCGAGAGCGACGTCCACGTCGCACTCCCCGCCCGGCGTCGTGATGAGTTCGGCGCCGAATGCGCGAATCATCTTCTTGCGCTCGGGGCTCATCAACTCGGGCATGACGATGATGCACGGATACCCCCTGACCGCCGCGGCGGCCGCGCAGGCGATGCCCGCGTTGCCGGATGAGCACTCGAGAATCACCTTGTCGGGAGTAAGCTCCCCCCGCGCCTCGGCGCGAGAGATCATCTGCTCATAGATGCGATCCTTGAGGCTGCCCGTGGGGGAATACCACTCGATTTTGGCGAAAATATCGGGCCCGAGCCCTCGCGTGATGCGCCCGAGCTTCACCAGCGGGGTGTAACCCACCGCGTCGAATATCGTCTCAGAAGCCGAAGCCAGAGTGTCCCATGTTCTCGATGTCACCTGCATCTTACTGCTCCCGTGAGGCGGCGCGAAAATCCCTTACGCTAACCCGCTCTCAAACGAGGGATGATTTCCTTCGCGACGATTTCCACCTGCTCCATCTGGTATTTGTAGGGAACGAAAATGAGCCGGTTCACCCCGGTGTCGACGTGGGCCTGGAGCTGCGCCACGCATTCATCGACGTTTCCCATAACGGCGCTCTCGGCCGTGGACTCGCTCCAGGAGGCGTAGTCCCACTCCGTGTGGAGCCATTCGTTCATCGGCCCTTCGACCTCCGAGCGCGAATCCCCCACCATGATGGGGAGCTGGTTCGTGCTCTCGAGCTCGGCGGGGTCGCGCCCGGCCGCTTCGGCGAAGTGGAGCACCTTTTCCCATGACTTCGTGAAGCTCTCGGGCGTATAGAAATAGGTGAGCCAGCCGTCGCCCTTCTCGCCTGCGCGCTTGAGCACGCGGTCGACGTAGCCCCCGATGAGGATGCTCGGCCTTGGGCTTTGCACGGGCTTCGGGAACATGACGGAGTTTCTCAAGTTATAATGCCCGTATTCGGCGCGCACCATGTCCTCGGTCCAGAGCCTCGTGATGATCTCGATGTTCTGATCCATGATGTTGCCGCGTTTTTCGAAAGGAACGCCCACCGCGTCGAACTCGCGCTTGTACCATCCCGACGCCATGCCGACGATGAGCCGGCCGTTCGATATCTGGTCGATACTCGAAAGCTGTTTGGCGACGACGAGCGGGTTCCTGAGCGGCAGGACGAGCACGCCCGTGCCGAGCTTGATTCTGCTCGTCCGCGCGGCCACCGCCGTCAGGAGCGTCAACGACTCGATGATGGGAAAGTGCGGCTCCACGCCCAGCAGAATGTGGTCCCACACCCACAGGGACTCGAAGCCCAACTCCTCCATGGCGACGCCGTACTCGATGAGCGTCTCCGCGTCTGGGAGTTCGGGATATGCGGTGAAGTTCCGCATGGCGATTCCGTACTTGACGTCTTTTCCTGACATGTCGATTCCCTCGGTCTTATTCCGCTCCGCACCAATCCAGGATGGAGAGCGCCAGTGTTTTCGTCGCGTCGATCACGTCCTCCACCGCCACCCACTCGTTGTTCGCGTGCATCTGGGTGGTGGGGCCGGGTCCGAAGATCACCGTCGGGATGTCGGCGAAACCGTTCAGAAAGCGCGTGTCGGCTGCTCCCTGGCGCCCGGATATTTCAGGGGTGTTTCCCGAAACCTCCTGGTAGGCGTTCGCCACCGTTTTGACGATTGGGTGGTCGGCGTCGACCGCCGCCGATTCGGCGTAATAGCCCACGAAACGCACCTCCGGCGGATGATCCTTCATCCAGGGATCATCCCCCGCCGCCTGCGCCACCTGATCGACCAGGCTCTGCTTGGCCGCGTCGTGATCCTCGCCGGGCACGGTGGCGAGACTCCCCTTGAGCACGCAGGTGTCCGGGAAAGCGCTCGGGAAGCTCCCCGCCTCCATCGAGCCGACCATGCAGGGAATCGCGTCGATGATCTTGGGATAGAGCGGATGGGAGACCGTCTCCAAACGTTTTTTCTCGAGATCGGCCACCGCCTGGACGATCTTATAGCCGAGATCGATGGCGTTCACGCCCTGATACCTTCGCTGGATGCCCGCCGCCTTTCCGCGCACGAGTATCTCGAACCAGATTCTGCCGATGCAGCCGGGCTGGATGGCGTTGCCGCTCGTCTCGCAGCAAATCCCCGCATCAGCCGTATAGCCGCGCAAGATGGTGTCGAGCGTGCCGTGACCGCTCAGCTCCTCGTCCACGACGAAATCGAGAATCACGTCGCCTTTGGGTCTCAACCCCGCCGCCATGAAGCATTTCGCCGCCATGATGATGGCCGCAACCCCGCTCTTCATGTCCGAGGCGCCGCGCCCGTAGAGGCGGCCGTCCTCAATGTCGGCGGAGAGCGGCCCATGCTCCCAGGCGTCGGGCGGGCCGTTGGGGACGGTGTCGGTGTGGCCGTTCATCAGGAGCGACCTGCCCCCGCCAGCGCCCTTGAGGACGGCGACCACGTTCGGCCTGCCCTCGTACCCCCTCGTGACCGGCACGTACTCGGGGTGTTTTTTGAGCTCCTCCCAGTCCGATTCCCAGACGTCCACCTCGTCGAGGTTCATTTCGCGCAGATATTCCGCGATGTAGCCCTGAATCTCCTCCTCATCGCCCGTCACGCTCGGTATCTGGACGAGTCTGGTGAGCAGGGCGATGATCTCGTCCCGATGGGCGTCGACCTGGGCAAGAATTTTTTCTCTGTGCTCGGCGCTCATGGCGGCTCCATGTCGGTTATGCGGTGTATACCTTGTCCGGGTCCAGATGGCGAAGCGCGGCCAACTCCTCATCCGTGGGCGGTTCCGTGGTTTCCACCGAGGAATCCATGATGAGTTCGAAGCCCGTGTTCTCCTGCGCCTGTTCGGGCGTGACGCCGGAGTGCAGGGCCTCGACGCGCATCCGGCCCGTCTCCTCGTCGAATCCAAGGATCGCGAGATCGGTGACCACGCGGTACATGCCGCCCGCTATCAGGCCCGCGTCGCGCCTCGAGGTTCCGCCCCGGATGTAGCCGGGGCTGGTGATGAAATCCACGTTCTCCACGAAGCGGCGCTTTTCCTGCGGCATCGCCACGATCATCCTGGTGAGGCTCGAAATGTCGTTCCCCCCGCCCGTGCCGGGCAGCCGCACGGAAGGGTCATCCGCGCTCCCGATGAAGGAGCTGTTCAGGTTGCCGTACTGATCGATCTGGGCGCCCCCCATGAAGCCCACGTCCACGTAGCCGCGCTGCAGCAGGAGCAGTACCTCGGTGATGCTCACCAGCATGTTCGCCTTGCGCGTGCAGCGCTGCTCGTTCGTGGTGGGCGGAAGCTGGCCGGGCACGACGTGTGGGCCGATGGTGCCGCCCTCGAAGAGAATCGTCACGCCCGGGGCATGGAGGCGCTGGGCCAGCGTGGCGGCCAGAAGCGGAATCCCCACACCGGCGAAAACCACCTGGCCGTCTTCGAGCGCGCGGGCGCTCATGACGCATAATAGTTCAGACGCCGTGAAGTCTTTCGTCTCAATCGTCATAAATGCTCCTCCCCCTGCGGGCCGCATCCAAGAGCTTCTCCAGGCCGATGAGATTCAGATACTCCGTCCAGTTCTCGGGCGCGTAGTAGTATTCATCCAGATACGCCTGCACGCCCTCCATCGGCTCTTTCCTCGTGAGTTCGGCGTAATAGTCCATGTGCGAGAACAAGGGCTCGTAGACGCCGAAGCACTCATGCGGCGCGCAGCCGTAGGGCGCCTCCACCACCGCGTCGACGGTGAAGAAGGGGATTCTCGTCCGATCGGGCCTTCTGCGAATCTGGTCGTTCGAGATGATGCGCTCGGTGGTGATGATGACGCGGTTCGCCGCCATCGCCATGTCGATGTCCATGAACGTGAGGCCGTCGAGCTGCGCGTTGCCGTAGGGGTCGCAGCGCTGCACGTGGATCAGGGCGACGTCTGGGTTGAGAGCCGGGACGAGGAGAATCTTCTCGCCCGTGAAGGGGCACGTCATCTCCTCGAGATTGTCGAGCTGCCCCGCCACGTCGGAGCCCATCATCGAGCGCATCGGCATGAACGGGACGCCCATGGCGCCCGCCCGGAAGCGCAGGCCGATGGACATGTGGCTCCACTCCTCGAAGCGCGCCAGCCTGTTCTCGGTGAAATGGCGCATCACGCGCGAGACGCCCCAGACGATTCCCTGGCTGAACCAGCTCGTGAGGATGTGATTCCCGACCCCCGATGCGAAGATGAGGTCGCCCTCGGTGGAGACGATACTCCGCGAGAAGGAAAGGTTCTTCTTCCTCGCCCGTATCAGCGCCCATACCATGGCGAAGGGGGTTCTCGAGGCCGTGGAGCCGCCCAGGCTGACGTGATCGCCGTCGTTCACGTATTCGCACGCCTCCTCGAGCGTCATCACCTTGTCTCTCAGGCTGCGGTCCCGCGCCTGGGTCCGCTCCCTGAGCGAAAGATATTCTTGCGACACGTTTTTCTCCATTACGGCGGGGCGGGGATTCGCCCCTGGTCCACAACGCGCTGAATCTCTCGTATCTACAGTCGAACGAAACAGATGCCCCGCTCGTAGATTAAACGCAAGGCACCGGATTCGCAACGGGGAAAATCAGAATGCAACCTATTGAATAATTTAATGGATATCCCATATAATCTTTTCGCGCTACGGAAGACCGTTTTTCCTCTCTTATCCGAGTTTCGGAAGAAGTATGACAAAACGAGTCCGCTGAGCATAGCGCCGCACCATCAAATTCCACAATGGAATGACGGGCATCGCGGCAAACGGATGGAGGGGATTTTCATGCTGAATCTGAGGCAGCTCGAGTATTTCTACCACGTGGCGAAACACGGCGGCTTCACCCGCGCGGCGAGGCAACTGCCCTTCTCCATCCAGCAGCCCGCCCTCAGCATCCGGGTGAAGGCGCTCGAAGCGGACCTCAGGGTGAAGCTCTACCAGGTCGTCGGCCGCAAGTTCCAGTTGACGCCGAGCGGTGAGTACCTCTTCGACGCCGTCAAGCCCTTCTTCGAGTCCTTAGAATCCGTCGAGCGGCACCTGCGCGGGGAGACGCACGGGCGGCTCGTGGTGGCCGAAGCCGCCCCCATGCTGATCCTCAAGGGCCACAGGGCCGCCTTCCTGAAGTTCCGCGAGCGCTACCCGAACGTACAGGTATCCGTGCTGGAGCGGAACTGGACGGACCTGCTCGAGCACGTCTCCGAAGGCGCGGTCGATTTCGCCTTCGGCTCGGCGCCCGAGGCGCGGGGGAACTTCTCCTTCGAGGAGTGGACGGAGACGGACTACCTCCTCTTCTGCCCCGCGGGACACCCCGTCGCGCAGGAGAGGAAAATCACCCTGGAAAAGGTCGCGGAACACCCGCTCATCCTGCTCGAGCGCGGCACGGCGGACCGCCAGCACATCGAGCACACCTTCGAAAAGAAGGGGTTATCCATCAACGTCGTCTTCGAGACCTCCTCCTACACCCTGATCAACGAAGCCGTCCTGAACGGGGCGGGAGTCGCTATCGTCAACGCGCTCTGGCCCCGGCCCGAGACCGCAGACGGGTGGGGAACCGCAGGCTTGTCGCATCTTTTCGGGAAAAAGCGCATCGGCCTTTTCCGGCGCAACGACGTCTACCTGCCGCCCTACGCGGGCGATTACCTCACGATGCTGAGAGAAACCCTGAAAACTTGATCGAAGAGGCGCGCTTCGCCGCGCCCCCGCTTTTGACGCTCCCCCACCCATTTGCCATGATACGCGCATGAACGCTCACGACCTGAAAAGCTGGCTCGCGCGCCTCGAAGAGAAGGGATCGCTCAAGCGTGTTTCGCGCAGCGTCGCTCTGCGCCATGAACTCGCCGCTCTCTCCCAGAAAGCGGACGGCCAGACCGCCATCCTGTTCGAGCGGACCGACGGCGCGCCGATGCCCGTCGCCGCCAACGTCGCCTGCAGAAGGGAGTGGTACGCCGACGCCATGGGGGTGGCTCCGGGGGAGTTGCTCCGCGAGGTTCAGCGAAGACAGGAAATCAAGATAAAGCCGAACGCGGTCGCCGATGCGCCGTTTCTGCGCAACGTCGTCACGGAAGACATCGACGTCCGGAAAACCCTCCCCCTGCCCACCTACCATGAACTGGACGGCGGCCCCTACATCTCCGCCGGCGTCTTCATCGCGCAGGACCCCGATTCCGGCGCGGGCAACGTCTCGATCCACAGGATGCACGCGTTGGAGCCCGACCTGTTCGGCCTGCTCGTCCTGCCGCGCCACCTGAAGGGCATGATTCGGCGCGCCGCCGAACGCGGTGAGGCCCTCAAGGCGGCCGTCTGCGTGGGTCTCGACCCCCTGCTCCTGATGGCGAGCCAACTCGTGCTGGCGCCCGGAGAGGATGAACTCGAAGCGGCGGGCGGCTTGCGGGGCCGCGCCGTGGACGTCGCCCCTGCCCCCTGGTCGGGGATTCCCGTGCCCGCGGGGGCGGAAATCGTGATCGAGGGGGAAATCCCGCCGGATGAGCGCAGGCGCGAGGGACCATTCGGCGAGTTTCCGCGCTACTACAGCCCGGCGGCGGAGCGCGAGGTGTTCCGGGTGAAATCCATCGCCATGCGCGAGGAGCCCGTTTTCTATTCCATCGTGGCGGCGGGCTACGACCACCTGCTGATGGGCGCGGTGCCGAGAGAAGCGGGACTCTTGCGAGACCTCCAGAAAGCCGTCCCGGCCGTCACGGACGTCGTGCTTCCCCTCTCAGGCTCGGGCCGCTTTCACTGCGCCGTCCAGATACGGAAGACCAACGAGGGGGAAGCGAAAAGCGCGCTCATGGCGGCGCTCGCCGCGCATTACGACGTCAAGCACGCCGTCTGCGTGGACCACGACATCGACATCCACAGGCCCGCGCAGGTCGACTGGGCGCTGGCCACGCGATTCCAGGCGGATAAGGACCTGTTCGTCGTCCCCGGCGCGTGGGGCAGCCGTCTCGACCCCTCTGCCGAGGATGGCGTTACGGCGAAGATGGGCCTCGACGCCACGGCCCCGCTGGGAGAGTTGGAGGGCGCCTTCCGATCCCTCAGGATCCCGGGCGCCGAGGACGCGGAATTCTAGTTGTAAGGACAGGTCGCGACCTGTCCCTACGAATCGATTCAAAACGCGGAAGATGTGTAGGGGCGTCGAACTTCCCGAAGAGGAAAGTTCGACCGTGGCCGCCCGTATCGAAGATGTCTATCCCCGCGGTTGTCCTTCGTCAGGACAGGCACGGAGGCCTGTCCCTACAAACCATCTACTTGTGGCTCTCCATTCAGGCTTTTTCAACAACTCCATATGCGACCTCTACAATACCTTCATCCTCCAAATTGCGACCGTAGGGACAGGCCTCCGTGCCTGTCCGATTTTGTTTTGACCGTCATTCCGGCGCATGCGAGAAGACGCGCGATGGTTGTGTAGGGTCGGACATATATGTCCGACCTACACAGGATATTCCGGTATTCCTCGGATTCCATCGCACCTTCACGTATTGGTCGTGTTCGACACCGGATTGACGGCAAAATAAAGCGGGCGGACACGCAGGTCCGCCCCTACAGATTCATTTTAATTCACGGACGGCAGGGTTTTGGCAGGGGTTCATTGGCAATCCCCTGCAGTTGTGCCCACCCTCGTTTCTTGCCGGATGGACGCGAGAGCCGGTGAAAAACCCCCTACTCCAGGTTCAGGTGCGGGAGCACTTCCTCCGTGAAGCGCTCCAATTGGCCCATCTGATCCCGGTGGGTGAAGCGCAGGGAGACGTGTTCCGCCCCCGCATCGATGAAGGCGTTGATGCGCTCTATCAGGTCCCCGGCGGGGCCGTACGTGCCCCACTTCTCGATGGAATCGCCCCAGAAGGGGGTGTAGTAGTAATCGAGCAGGAACGCCTCGCCGTTTTTCATGGCCGATTCCTTGTCGTCGTCGATGCAGGTGGTCATGTACCACGCGGGCGTGCCGGGGTCGCGCCCGTTTTCATCGGCGAGACTGACGATCTTCCCCCAGGTGTCGCGGAATTCCTCGGGCGTCACGCGGTTGGGGAACCACCCGTCCCCGAACCTGGCCACCCTTTGCCACGCGGTGTCCACTGTGGCCGAGGCGACCCACATGGGCACGGTCTTCTGGATGGGCTTGTGCGCGAGCGTCACGTTCTCGACCCGGTAATACCTGCCCTCGAAGGTTACGTTCTCCTCCGTCCAGAGCCTCCGCATGAGCGTCATGTGCTCCTGCATGTAGAACATGCGCTTTCTGAAGGGAACGCCCAGGGTCTCGAACTCATGCACGCACTCCTGGGGCTTCGGGGGACCGATGCCGACGCCGAGAATCACGCGCCCGCCCGAGATGACGTCGAGCGTCGCCACCTGGTAGGCGAGGAATACGGGGTCCCTGAGACAAGGCAGAAAGACGGCGGTGCCGAGCTTCACGCGCTCGGTTCTCACGGCCACGGCGGAGAGCACGCTGAGCGCCTCGAGTCTTGGCTTGGCGAGCACCGAATCACCCACGAACACCGAATCATAACCAAGCTCTTCCGCGCGCACGGCCAGGTCGATGATGGGGCCGACCTCCGGGACGCCCTCGTTCCAGAGCAGCACGCCGCGCGTGGGGAGAAGAACGCCGAGTTTTACTTTTCTATCCGCCATTTTGATGCCTACAGACGGATGCCCGCGCTATCGAGAATGCCGCGCACGCGCTCGCGCTGCGCGTCGGTGATGTAGAGCCGCTCCGCGAAATCACGGCCCGCTGGTTTGGTGGCGTCGATGCCGACTTTCGTCAAGGTGTGATCCACGGGGTCCGAGGTCGGGTCCAGGATGGCGCCCATCGCCCCGTGGATGAAGTTGATGTCCTTATCCGCGCGCGTCCTCGTGATGACCGCCCAGGCGACGTCCGAGAGATTGAAGATGTCCACGTCCTCATCCACCACGACCACGCACTTGCAGTAAAACTCGGTCCCCAGCGCCGCCATGATGGCCTGCTGCGGCTGGCCCTCGGCCGTCTTTTTCATCTGGACGACCGCCAGGAGCGCGCCCGCCGTGTTCGAGGGAACGTGCACGGCGGTGACGCCCGGCAGGTTGCGCCTGAGCGTGTTGAGTATCTCCGCCTCGCGGCTCACACATGAGATGAGTATGTGGTCCGCCGACATGCCCGAGGCCACGCTGTGGAGCATGGCGTCTGCGCGCATCTGCACGCGCTTCACGACGAAGACGTTCTGCGTGCTGCGGTAGGACGCATAGCCGGTGAACTCGCTGAAGGGGCCCTCCTCCTCGCGGACCTCGTTCAGAATCTCGCCTTCGAGCACGATCTCCGCCCCCTCGGGGGCTTCGAGGTCCGCCGTGCCGCACCTCGCGACGCGGTACGGCTCGCCGAACAGGGCGCCGATGATCTCGTACTTCCGCACGCCCGGCGGGTAGTGGTACGCCATCGAACCCATGTAATGGACCGGGTGGATGCCGATGACGACCGCCGCGGGCAGAGGCTCGCCCGCATCTTCGGCCTTTTTGTGGAAATGGTACATGCGCCGTCTCGAATGGAGGGAGACGCCCAGCCTGTTCTTTCCCTTGAGTTGCAAGCGGTGGAAACCCGTCGTGTCCACGCCCGTCTCGGGGTCGCGCGCCACGATCTGCCCCGCCGTGATGTAGGGGGCCGCATCCACGGGAAAGTGGAAGGGGATGGGCAGCT
>JAPPHK010000048.1 GCA_028820795.1 Nitrospinota bacterium
GCATGGAACTGCTCATCAACACGCGGACCGAAGACCCCTCCTACGTGCCCGAGGCGTCGCTCGAGTTCATGTCTTTCGACGCGCTTTTGCCGCGCGCGGATTTTCTGATTCTTTGCATGCCCCTGGCGCCCGAGATGCGGGGCGTCATGAACAAGGAAAACCTCCTGAAAATGAAGCCCGACGCCATTCTCATCAACGTTTCCAGGGGTCCCGCCGTAGTGAGCGGCGATCTACTGGAGGTGATGCGCGGCGGCCATCTCGCGGGCGCGGGGCTTGACGTCACCGATCCCGAGCCCTTGCCGAAGGATCATGGCCTGTGGGGGCTTGAGAACGTCATCATCAGCCCGCACCACGCTTCACGGACGCCGGAGACGCAGGTCGCCGCCATGGAGCGAACGGCGGAGAACATGCGTCTGGCCCTGGCCGGTGAAAGGCCCGTAAACATCGTGAATCCAGGGGTCATTTGATTCGTTTTCTTCTGCCGGACAGGTCGATGGGGGCCGGCCGGGTCGGAGTGTGAATGCCGTTCGAACTGGTCGCCCTGAGCCCGGCAATCTTCTTTTCCCTCTCGAGCATCATGACCAGGAGAGGGCTGGACGGCAGTACGCCCCATACGGGCAGCCTGGTCGTCCTGATCGTTCAGGTCGTCTTCTTCTCCGCCTCCCTGGCGGTGGTCGATTTTTCACGCATATCGCTCTCGGTCTACTGGCTCGCCTTCGTGGCGGCGGGGCTTTCCTCGCCAGCGCTGTCCTTGTTGTTCCTCTATCGCTCGATTCAGCGAATCGGCGTGGCGCCCACGAGTTCCATTTCCAACACCCACGCCATCTTCGGGGCGCTATGGGCCTTCATGTTTCTGGGCGAACGCCCGCCCGCCATGGTGTGGCTCGGGATTCTCCTGGTCGTGGCCGGCGTCTTCTGGATGACGAGCGGGGGAGGCCCGCTCGCCAGGGGACGGGCGCTGTTCCTTCCGTTCGCCTCGGCCGCGTTTTTCGGCCTGGCGCACATGCTCCGGAAACTGGGCCTGGGGGGGATGGATTCGCTCGTTTTCGGGGGATTCCTGCAATCCGTCTCGGCCTGCATCGTGGGGCCGGTGTTCCTGAAGGCGAGCACCGGGTGGCGTCCGTTCGTGTTCAACAGATCTTCGCTCGTGAACTTCATCTGGGCGGGGCTCGCCATGGGCGCCGCCCAGTTGACCTTGATGGCCGCCCTGAGCATGGGGGACGTTTCGCGCGTCTCGCCCATGGTGGCGACGGTGCCGCTGTTCACGCTCGCCCTGGCGCCTTTGATACTCGGCAGGCGCGAGAGAATCACCCCGCGCATCGTCTTCGGCGCGCTCTTCATCGTGGCGGGCGTGATTCTGGTGACGTCGCTGCGCTAGCCCGCAACTCCGCGCATTTGCCGTTATCAAGGGCCTGGCGGGCCGTGGCAGAATCCCCCTGCGCCCGGATTCCGCGGCGCCTTATCCCGAGAATTCAATTTACAGAAATTTATCTTAAAACCCCGTGAATTTATCGGAATTTATCGATATTTATGGGAAATATGATTATTTTCATTACCCTCTCTCCTGAGCCCCGCCCCGGGCGCGCCTGATGCGGGAGCCGGGCTTCTCTGAGCAAGGGAGGCCCCCGGCGGGACGAGGCAGTCCGACGACAGCCGCGCCGCGTTCTTGAAGCTTCCCGCCTCTCCCTATTTCCCGGATTGGCTCCGAAGCGTCAGGACGCGCATTTGCGGGTTCGCGGCGAAATCCGGCAGGGCCTCCGCGATGGCCCTGATTTTCTCTCCGGCGAAATACCGCGCGGCGTCTTCGGTGCTCTCGAACTCGAACTCGACGAAGCGCTGGGGCGACGCGCCGTAGTGGTTGACGTAGGAGGCGAGCCGCCGCAGCAGGCTCGATTCGGTGAGGTCGGCGGAGACGGAATTCGCCCATTCGAGGTATTCCGCCTTGCGCCCCGCCGGATAGTCCGTCGAGAACAGGTACTTGACGGGGTATGCGCACTTTCCGGACGGGGGGCCGCTCGCGTACTCGCTCAGAAGCCTCAGGACGTGCGCCCGGGGGTTCACGGCGAAGTCCGGCCGCTCGCCGAAGGCGGCCTCGGTCTCTTTCTTCGCGAAGAACCGCGCGCCCGCCTCCGCGCTCTCGAACTCGTACTCGACGACGCGGTTGGGAGACACGCCGTAGTAGTTCTCATAGATGGCGCGGCGCATCACATCGCTCGGGGCGTCGAGGCCGGCGGCGTGGGTTTTCGTCCATTCGAGGTATTCCGCCTTGCGCCCGGCCGGATAATCGGCTGTGAGGAGGTACTTGACCGGGTATCTGCACTTCCTTGCCTCGGGGCCTTGCGCGAGGGCCTCGTGGACGGACGGCGCGGCCGACATCACGAACCCGCACGCCAACAGGCCGCCTGACAAGACGTAGAGTAGTTTGCTGCTGATCTTCATGGCCGGGTCCTCCTTTTCCGGTTGCGCCCGGAGAATGTTCGGCGCTCTTTCATGAGCATCTTTCATCGCGGGGCGGGAATCAACCGCTCTCGCGGCCCGGGCATTTGTTGATGCCGTGGGCGCCGCGCTGCCGGCGCCGGAAGCCGTGCTTCCGTCTATGGGTGTCCGTCGCGGCGATTCGATCTGTTTGCGGAGCGAAATCCGTAAATCCGATATCGAGGCGAATGCGGGGAAATGCGCCTTTCTGGAGGGGTCGGGAATCCGCGACGGCGATTGCGCGCAAATGCGTCCTCGCTGCATGCCGATGTCGTTTCCCGGCATGAGGCCGGACGACGGCGGTTGGAGACGGCGCGTGACGCCGACCGGACGGCGGCCGCGCGCAAAGGAGCGTGTCCGTTCCCGTTTTTCCTTGACCGCGCTTGTCCCGCTCTTATCTAATGGCGCATCGAAACATCAACCATCGGGAGGTACATCGAAGATGGCGAGTGAGAACAAATGCGCCACGGGGCGTCAGCGGCTCATAGACGCGACCCTGATCTGTCTTGGAACGGAAGGGTTTCACCGCTCATCGGTGCGAAAGATTGCGGCGGCTGCCGGCGTAACGCCCGGGCTGGTGAAGTACCATTTCGAACACAAGCGGGAAATGCTGGTCGAGTCGTTTCATCATCACAACCGCAAAAGACTCCAGTGGTATCTCGACGAGGCCGCCAAGGCCGGCGCCGATCCGGCCAAGCAAATGGCGGCCTTCATCCGGTGCATTCTTAATTTCTTCGAGTTGGACAAAATCCAGAAGAATATCTGGGTCAACTTCATGGAAATGATCCTCACGGATGATGATTTTCTTGAGGAGCACGCTGCGCAATACGACCGCTATCTCCGGATAATGAGCGGTTGGATTACCGGCATCCATCGCGGCAGGGGAGAGTCGCTGCCGCCGGATGAGGCCGATAAGCTCGCGATCGGCGTCATGTCCGTGATTGACGGGCTCTGGCTGGAATGCGCTCTGAACCCGTCGAGAATGGCGCCCGATGATGCGCTCGAAATCGCTTTGGACATGATCAGCGCCCGAATCGGCGTATCGTTTGCGTGACGCCCCGAGCCGTATGGTGACCGCCACCGCCAGCAGGAACAGCCGGACTTGGCGCTGGAGGTCCCGGTCGCGCCTCCCGACCATCGCAGGTCAGATTTTCGTCGCGAACGATGGCACGAGGAGCAGGGTAATCTTGTTCGGCAGGTTGAACGCCACTGCCAGAAGGGCGAGGCTGGCCGCCGGACGCGCAAGAGACCTAAGCCGATGACCCCTTGTCCGCGACCGCGAGCAGGAAAGTCCCGGCGATTGCGAAGATGGCGGGGGCGTCGAACTTCGGCTTCTTCCTTTGGGGTTGTTCGCAGAAGTTGCCCGGGGGCTGCGTAAACCCAACCGGGCGATGGATTCAGCGATTCGGTATTGCACAACGGACGCGACGATTCGATTTGTCGCCATAGCCAGTCTACAATTGAATTCAGCTTTGATGGATCATTGCTTCGGCGCTTTGAAGCTGCTCCATAATCCACTCGAAATCAGGGACGTCGCCCAGGAGCATACCCTGCATGGTCCTGTAATCTCTTTCAATGGGCGAGCGCAGTTCCGGTTGCGGCGCCAATCGCACCGAACCGGGGATGGCTTTATCGAACTGTTTCCAGGCCTGCCGAAAAGCGATGAGATTGTGTTCCCGGACCGCATCGAGCAGATCGATGTTCTCGAGAGCCTGCATGCCGGTTTCAGCCGCCGTTATCATCGCGGCATCGTAGTAATGGCGCGAGATCAAATCCCTGTCGCTTGGCAGGCGTTTTCCATTTTCGTGCCCGTAGTACAAACCATGCAGGAGCAATAGTTTCTCCCAGTAAGTGCGTTCCGGCGCAATGGTTCTGACACCACTCACTTCGAAATTCCAGTCGGGCACTTCGCCGGAGATACAGGGGTTGTTGGAAAAGCCCTGATAAATGAAAGTTCGAAACGATGAGATTTTATGGGTGGTTCGCGAACCCCGGACAGGCGTAGGGTCCTGTTCGGCTACGGGCGGATGCAGTTTTGTTCGTCATTCCGGCAATCCCTTCCTCCCCGGTCGGCATTGATTGCCGGAATGACGACGGTGGTCGGTTCCGACCGATGAGGAAGGTCGAGCCCGATTGATGAATGAGGGTTCGACCAGGCGGGGCCGGGTTTTTCAACAGCCCCGTATGCGGGCCCTACACAGCCCCGTATGCGGGCCCTACACATCCCCTAGAATGGCGACCGTAGGGGCGGTTCGCGAACTGTGGGACAACCCCGGGGAGGGGTTGTCACTACAAAACCATCGTTCCCCCATCGCTTCGAGGACTCTTTCAACAGCCCTCTCAAGGGGGGAGTGAAATTCAGTGCACTCTCTCTACGGGACTTTTTCAGCAATCCCTCTCCGCGCGCGTCAAGCGCTCATTCTTCAATCGCGTCAAGCGCTCATTCCCCAATCGCGTCAAGCGCTCATTCCCCAATCGCGCTTGACCCACGAAAAAAGAGGTTGACAGAATGGCCCGTGAGCGTTTATTCAAAATAGACAAGAGGCAGGATTTTTGGTTCGATATTCGCCCGCTTCAAGAGGCCATGAGCAAGTCGAAACGGAAAACGCCCGTCGAAGGATCATCCCCTTTGGTTCCCGCATAGGAGGATGAGGTCATGAACACGTCTACTGTGAACGGCCGCTCCGCCGCTTCGGGGGCCGCCGGGATTCTCCGCGACATTTTCAGCGATCTGGATTACGGACTCCGCTTCCGCCTGTGGGACGGGACGACCGTATCGGCGGGCCGCGTGGTGCTGCCCATGGAAATCACGTTCCCCTCGCTCGATTCTTTCAAGCGCGTTCTGCTGAACCCCACCGCGGACGCCTTCGCCGAGGCGTACTGCGACTCGGCCATCGATTTCGAGGGCGATCTGTTCGAGGCCATGAAGGTGGCCGACAGCTTCGAGAAGATAGAACTCTCGGCGCTGCAGAAATTCAAGATGGCCCTTCGCATATGGAAACTATCCGAATGAGCGCGCCCGAAGTCATCGTCGTGGGAGGAGGTCCCGGAGGCAGCACCGCCGCCTGGGAACTGGCGAAGCGCGGCCGCCGTGTCCTCGTGCTCGATGCGGCTACGTTCCCGCGCGTGAAACTCTGCGCGGGCTGGGTGACCAGGCAGGTGATGGCGGATCTCGAGCTCGATCCGTACGAATACCCCCACACCATCCAGCCGTTCCAGAGCGTGTTCGTGGGCTATGACGACAAGCTCCTCGAGACGAGGTGGAGCGAGCCCGCCAGCTACGGGATCATCAGGAGCCAGTTCGACACCTGGCTCTTGAGGCGCGCGCAGGAAGAGGGAGCCGAGGTGCGAGAAGGCGTGCGGGTGCGCGGCGTGGAGAAAACGGCCGGGGGAATGCGCCTGGATTTGGGCGATGAGAAAATCGAGGTTCCCGTCGTGGTCGGCGCGGGCGGGCACACCTGTCCCGTCGCGCGGGCGTTCGGCGACGTATCCTCCAGGGAATCCGTCGTCCTGACGCAGGAGAGCGAGACGAACGTGGGCGCCGAGAGACTCCGCGCCCTGGCGCCCAACTACGGTTTGCCGGAACTGTTCGCGGAGCCCGACTTCAAGGGCTATGCGTGGTATTTCACAAAAGGGGATTTTCTGAACGTCGGCGTGGGCTGCATCGGCAAGAATCCCAGCGTTCACGATCGCCTGGAAATCCTGCTCGACAGATTCCGCGAGACGGGCCGGCTGCCCGCCGGGATGGAACTCACGAAATTCCGCGGCCACGCCTATTCGGTCCACCGCTCCTATGTTCGAAGGCCCGCGGGCGAGGGGTTCGCGCTCATCGGCGACGCCGCAGGCCTGGCGAAAGATTTCAGTGGAGAGGGCATCGGCCCCGCCGTCCATAGTGCTAAAATGGCGGCGGAGGCGGCGCACGCGTATCTGGAGAAGGGCGAGGGTCTCGCCGAATACGGCGAGGCGCTCTTTGCGAAATACGGAGGCGGCGGGGAAGGGTTGTTCGATAAATTAATCGATCGTCTTCCCGATAAAGTTCTTTTCGGCGTGGCGAAGTTCATTTGCGGCAACGCATGGCTCAGACGCCGGCTGGTTCTGGAAGGCGCATTCGGGATCGGTTGAACAAAACATTGAGGCGGCCATGGTAAAAGAGCGGACAAAGGAATTCGACGCAGAGGCGATATCGCACCACTACGATCTCTCCAACGAGTTCTACGAGCAGTTCCTGTGCGAGAACATGCTCTATACGTGCGCCTACTACCGCACGCCGGACGGCGACCTCGCCCAGGCGCAGCGCGACAAGATGGACCTGGTCTGCCGCAAGCTCAGGCTCTCGCCCGGCGAGGATTACCTCGACATCGGCTGCGGGTGGGGTTCGCTCGCGATATGGGCGGCGAAGCACTACGGCGTGAACGCCACCGCCGTCACGCTCTCGCGCGAGCAGGCGAAATGGGGCCAGGAGTGGGCGCGCCGCGAGGGGGTCGAGGGCAGGTGCGAGATCCACCACATGGACTACCGCGATTTCCCCGAATCGCGGACGTTCGACAAGATTTCCGCCATCGGCATCATCGAGCACGTCGGCATCGCGAACTACATGAGCTACTTCACCTCGGTGAGGAACCGCCTGCGCGACGGGGGCCTGTTCCTGAACCACGGGATCACGACGAACAAGTTCTGGAAGCCAACGAGCCAGAACGAGTTTCTGCTGCGAAACGTCTTCCCCAACGGCGAGATGGACAACATCTCCCACATTCAGGACGTGATGGAGCTGGCGCGCTGGGAGATTTTGGACGTCGAGAACCTGAGGCTTCACTACGCGCGCACGTGCAAGCACTGGTACGATAAGTTCGAGGGAAACGCCGCAAAAATCAAAGAACTCGTCGGCGAGCGCACCTACCGGATCTACCGGGTCTGGCTGGTTTGCTCATCGAACGCGTTTTTCTGCAATTCGCTGGGTCTCTACCAGGTGCTGGCGCAGAAATACGAACAGGAATACCGCTTCGATCCGCCGACGCACCGCGAGGACATCTACAAGGCGTTCCTCGATCAGGACGCCTGATCGTACCCCGGCATACGGGGTTGAGGAAAGTGTCCCTCAAGCGGTGGGGGCGCGATGGTTTTGTAGCCGGACAGGCGTAGGGGCCTGTCCGGGGACCTGCGCGTCCGCCCCTACGGTCGTCATTCGTAAGGTTGTGTAGGTCGGACATATATGCCCGACATATATATGGCCCCTACACACCTTCCGGCAAGGCGGTATTCCGTCACCGTCATTCCGGCGAAAGCCGGAATCCATTTTTGCGCCTTTTGTCTTTCGCCGGGGTTCCCGCACATCGGCAGGGGAATGAAACGCCGCCGCGTATTCACCCGCATCCGCAAATGGATTCCGGCTTTCGCCGGAATGACGATCAAAGGCGAGGAGCAAAACGAATGGAAACAGCAGCCCTTCCTTACTCAGTCGGGGCCGACCCTAAAGGGGGGAGTGTATCTTGCACTTTCATCGTCCGTTTCAAACCCTCGTTCACCGGGGTCATCCAATAGCTCCCATGCGCGCGGCATGAAACTTGACGCCTCGAAGCCCACCCTCCCATTCCGCCCGGCCTGGTTTTGCCGGGGGCGTCACCTCCAGAGCGTGTGGGGATATTTTTTACGAAAACACCCGCGCATCCCCTGGCGGCGCGAACGCTGGGATACGCCCGACGGCGATTTCCTGGACTTGGATTTTCTGGATCCGTTGGACGCAGGCGAGCCCGGCGCCCCGACGCTCCTCGTCCTGCACGGCCTGGAAGGTTCCACGGATTCCCATTACGCCCGCGGCGCCGCGGCCAGCGCGCGCGCGATCGGCTGGCGGACGCTGGCGATGAACTACCGCTCGTGCAGCGGCGAGCCGAACCGCAGGCCCAGGTTCTACCACTGCGGGGAAACGGGGGACTTGGGCTTCGTGGCGGGGCGGATTCTGGAGAGGTTCAGCGGGCCGCTCCTGCTGGCGGGGTTTTCGCTCGGGGGGAACGTCCTGCTCAAGTGGTTGGGAGAATGCGGCGATGGGGTATCCGCCCGCATACGCGGGGCCGCCTGCATCTCCCCTAGTCTCAAGCCCGCCGCGTGCGCGAAGGTGCTCGACTCCGTTCCGGGCTATTTCTACAGGTGGCACCTGCTGAGCAGCGTGAAGGAAAAAGCGGAGCTTTTCGAAGGGCTGCACCCCGGCCTCATCGACATCGAGGGGGTGCGGCGCGCGCGGACTTTCCACCATTTCGACCGCCTGGTCATCGCGCCCTTGTATGGTTTCCGGGACGAACTGGATTACTACGAACAAGCGGACGCCTCGCCTTATCTGCCCCGGATCCGCGTGAAAACGCTCATCCTCTCTGCGGCGGACGACCCCATCGTGCCGCCTCATGTTTTTCCTCACGCGCAGGTGGAGGAAAACGGGTGGCTGAGCGGCGTTTTATCGAAAAATGGCGGGCACGTGGGCTTCGTGTCGGGAAGAAACCCCCGCGCGCCTCTCTTCTGGGCCGAGGAGCGCGCGTTCGAGTTTCTCGACGATTGCCTGCGAGCCTGACGTAGAGACCCGGTTCAACGGATGGGAGGGAATGTATGTCGGACATATATGTCCGACATATATGCGACCCGGTCTTTTTCACAGCCCGCCATGGGCCGCATATATGCGGCCCCTACACTCGCTACGCTCGCCGAACCCCCCAACCCCCCTTGTCAGGGGGGCTTTTTGACAGCCTTCTTACGCGTCGGTCGGGATGCCTTCGTAGGGACAGGCCTCTGTGCCTGTCCGAGCTCTCCTCGCCTGTCTTGACGGAGGACAACCACGGAGGGTTGTCCCTACAGAAACAATCGCGCGCAGGCGCGCCTACTCGGGATGAGGGTGTTTTTTGTTTTCTTCACCCTGAGTAGCCGCCGAAGGCGGTGTATCGAAGGGCGCTCCTGAATTTGTCGGAGGGGGTGCTCTTCTCGAACAGGCGGTATTGCGCGCATCGACGCTGCAATGGGAGTGAAGCGGTCAGCCGTTTCTGTCGTATTGCCTCATCGCAAGTTTCTCGTGGCGCGCCGTCGCGCAGGCGATCAGCCGGTCCAGCATTTCGGGGTAGGAGACGCCCGCCGCCCGGATCATGCGGGGATAACCGCTCAACTGCGTGAAGCCGGGCAGGGTGTTCACCTCGTTGATGTAGGTCTCCCCCGTCCTCTCGCGGTAGAAGAAATCCACGCGGGCGAGTCCCGAACAGCCCAGCGCGCTGAACGCGCCCCGCGCGTAGAGGCGGGCGTGGTCGGCGAGAGGTTCCTCCACCGGCGCGGGGATGATCAGTTCGGCGCGGCCTTCCTCGTATTTCGCCTCGTAGTCGTACCAGCCCGTATGCGTTTTTATCTCCATGAGCGGGCTGGCGAGGAATTCGCCCAAAGAGGGTCCTTCGAGCACGGAGCATTCCAGCTCTCGGCCCTGCGCGTGTTCCTCGATCAAGACTTTACTGTCAAAGCGGAAGGCGTCGGCAACCGCGTCGTGAAGATCAGCGGGCTCCTCCACCAGATGGACGCCGACGCTGCTGCCCGAAGAGGAGGGCTTGACGAACAGGGGATATCCGATCTTGGAGGCCGCCTCCTCCGAGACGGCATCGCGGTCCGCGCCCCAGGTTTCGGGAAACACCGTGAGCGATGGCAGGACGGGCAGCCCCGCCGCGCGCAGCACCGCCTTGGCCACGGCCTTGTCCATCGTGACGGCCGAAGACGCGCACCCCGAACCCACGAACGGCGCCTCCGCCAGCTCGAAAAGTCCCTGCAGCGTGCCGTCTTCCCCGAACGTGCCGTGGATGATGGGGAAGAATACGTCGACCGCGAGATGTTCACCGCTTTCGGCGTAGCGCAGCGGCGCTTCGTTCGGCGTGCCCGAGAAGAGGACTTCTTCGCCGTCTTCTTCGGGCGCATCCGGGGCGGGGAGGGCGAGCCACGCGCCCGATTTCGTGATGAGGATGGGGTGGACGTCGTATTTCTCCGCGTCGAGTTCGGCCATGATGGCCCGGCCCGAGTTGCAACTCACCTCGTGCTCGGTCGATCGGCCTCCGAACACGACGCCGACGCTCGTCTTTCGGGATGCTGTCGCCATCTGCGGCGAATCCTTCCTCGGGGCGCGCGAAGCGTTTCAGGGGGGCGTGGAGTCTAACGTATCAGTTTCGAGAGGAATTTGAAATCCTCGGTGCCCGCCACGCGGAGAAGATCGAAGAGCACCTGCTCGGTGGTGGCGGGAATGGCGCCTGCGCGCTCGAGCGCCGAGAGGCCCGTCCGCCAGTTCAGCTTCGAGCGCGAACAGGTGGCGTCGGCCACGGCGTGGACGATGAAGCCGTTCTCCAGCAGGTCGAGCGCCGTCTGGTAGCAGCACACGTGGGTTTCCGCGCCCGTGAGCAGTATTTTCGTCCTGCCCGTCTCGTGCAGGCGCGGCAGGAACGTCTCCTCCGCGCAGCAGCTGAACGCGATTTTCTCGATGGGGGCGAACCCCGGCACCTTCTCCGCCACCGCTTCGACGGTGGGCCCGAGTCCTTTGGGATACTGCTCGGTGACGAGGACGGGGAAATCGAGGCGCGACGCCGCTTCCGCCAGCGTCAGGATGCGTTCGACGACCTGCGCGCGCACGTCCTCGCTCATGGCGGACATGAGCTTCTCCTGCGCGTCGACGATGAGCAGGAGGCAGTCTTCGGGGCTGAGCCGGAACGAGGCGATGTCGGCCATGCGCTCTCCGCCTTTCGGGATAAGGGAAACCTGGAAAAAGGCTATTACAGCGCCATTCCGCGGTCAAGGAATGCGCCCCAAAGCCTTGATTCCCTGATACCCGTGGGATAGCATCGCCGGGAAAATTCTCAAGCGATCATGGGAACCAACAAAAGGGGAACAACATGCCGGATAAGGCGAAAGTCGTCCTGACCGATTACGTCTGGGAGTCGCTGGACGTGGAGAACGAGATTCTGGGAGATCTGGCCGATATCGTCGCCATGCAGACGAAAACGCCCGCGGAATTTCTCACAGAAGCCGCCGATTGCGAAGCCGTGCTCAACACCTACGCCGGCCCCATAACGCGAGAGGACATGGCGGGGATGCCGGATTGCAAGATCATCGCGCGTTACGGCATCGGGGTGGACACGATAGACCTGGACGCCGCCACGGAGGCGGGCATCATCGTCACGAACAACCCCACCTACTGCATCGAGGAGGTCGCCGAGC
>JAPPHK010000292.1 GCA_028820795.1 Nitrospinota bacterium
GTTCACGCGGCGCGGGCGTGATGGTTTTGTAGGGACAGGCCTCCGTGCCTGTCCTGCTTTCCGTGGTTGTCTTTCGTTAGGACAGGCACGGAGGCCTGTCCCTACGGTGAACAATTCAATGATCGGGATTTCCTTCCCCTCGATAGGATTTTCGATAGCCCTCCTCGGAGGGACTTTTCCAAAACCCCGGGAGCGGGGCCGGGCGCCTCATCCGCTTCCCGGGTAACCCGGAGCCTGGAGGACGCGCGTCATCTGGTCCTGATGGAGAAAATCGTGCGTGCCCGAATAGACGATGCGATCGTAGATGTTGAGGTCGCCGTAGCGGAAATGCTCATGCGTGTAGCGGCTCATGTCGGTGCTCCGGTAGGGGAGCATCATCCGGTGAACCGCCTCCCGGTTCGGCATGAGCTTCTCGATCATTTCACGGAAATCGCCTTCGCCTTTGGGAATGAGAAAATCGGGCGCCGGAACATAGCCTTGCTCCCTGCGTCTGAGCGCCTCATGGCTCATCTTCTGGGGATTCCCGGGCGCCGTATCCCACGAGCCGGACTCCTCCGCCTCCGCGAGCCTCTTCTCGATGAAGCGCGCGTAATAGCCATCCGTCAATAGCATGTGCTCGAGGTTCTGATGCAGGGACCATTCGTCGTCGGGGGGCCGCCAGTGCACATGGCCGGGGTCGATGCCCTCCAGAAACGAGAGCAGGTTTCTTCTGTCTTTGAAGGCCGAGGCGAAAGCCTCGTCGAACATCTCTTCTGGAGTCATTTTTTCGGCATCCTCCACGTCGTGCGGCGAAGACTTTGCTGCACCGAAGCTTTAGAGACGGGTTTCAGGAATCCCTCCCTGCGCCGGGAGAGCGCACCTCGATGTCCAGCCATTCCTCCCAGAGCTTGATGAGCGAGGCGTATTCTTCGGCGCCGTATCCTTTCTGGATCGCCATTTCATAGACGTGATGCGCAGCGCTGGCGATGAAGGTGGGAACGCGGAGTTCGCGGGCCAGTTCGAGGCAAAGGTCTGAGTCTTTCGTCGCGAGGTCGGTCGTCATCCCGGGCGTAAACTCTCCCGGCAGAATGTGCTTTCTGAGCCTGTCTTCCACCTGGCGGCTGCGTCCCGAGCTCACGGCGATGACGTCGCACAGCAAATCGGGGTTTGCGCCCGCCGCCACGCCCAGGGCCATGGCCTCGGTCAAAGCTGCGAGGTTCACGTGCGAGAGCATGTTGTTCACGACCTTGAACAACATGCCCATGCCGGATGCGCCGCAATGAAAGATGTTTTTTCCGAAATGAGCCAGCAGGGGCTCGAGCCTCTCGAATCCCGCCTCGCCGCCGCCCACCATGAGCGTGAGCGTGCCGGCCCGCGCCCCCTGCACGCCGCCGCTCACGGCGGCATCCATCAACTCGGCCCCTTGCGCGCGGACCAGGGGAGCCAGTTCCTGGATGAGGGAAGGGGAGACGGTGCTCGTCTCCGCCAGCAGCGCGCCGTCGCGCGCGCCCGCCAGGATTCCCTCCTCTCCCAGAATCACTTCGCGCGATATGTTCGGGTGCGGCAAGGACGTGAATATGATATCTGCGCGGGAGGCGACGTCCGCCGGGTTGCGTCCTGCGCGCGCGCCCTTGTTCTCGGCATCCAGGGTGGCTTCATCCCGGACGTCGTAAGCCGTCACCTCGTGGCCGGCGCGAATGAGGTGGGAGCAAATCTCGCTGCCCATCCTTCCCAGGCCGATGAAACCAAGCTCCACCTCTCGCCTCCTCGCCGGATGCGCCATCCGCCCATCGTTGATGCGTAAAAATGGTCGGGGCGAGAGGATTTGAACCTCCGACCCCCTGAACCCCATTCAGGTGCGCTACCAGACTGCGCTACGCCCCGACCGAAAGAAATGTTCCACACAAAAGGCCCGGGCGCGAAAGGGCAGGCAGGCCGACCCGCGCCGGGCTTTCGACGAAAGAGATTTCACAGGATATTTAGTAAGGCTTAAGCGTGGTGCGCGTCAAGGCCTTCGCGTTATCGAAGCCGGAGAAATGTATTTGTCCCGGAAACGGCGCTTTGTAGAAGTGGGGGAAATTCCGGAAAGGGGAATGGGGGAGAAGAGACTGTGTATTCGGGGATCGCCTCTATACATGGTGGCGATCCTGTGGCCCCCCGTTTTCGAAACCGTGGTGCGCGTCATCTCGCGCAGCGGGACGGCCTGACCGCCGACAAGCAGGCGCATCCGTCCTTTTTTGAGAAATACGGTGGTGAAGCGGTCATAGGCCTTCAGGGCGAACTCGACTCCCTGGCCGAACAATTCTCCCGCAGGCGTCATCACGCGCAGGCTCAGCCCACAGGAATCCTGAGCGCACTTCACGAAGCCCCGGTTCAGTTTTGCGGAATACGTGCCGCCCCGCTTCCGGCCGATCAACTCGAACGAAGAGTTCGGCTCCAACACGAGCCGGCAGCCGGGACGCTGCCGGAAATCAATGAGCGCCCGCGAACTCGCGCTCGTGACGATGTGATCGCCCGGGAGCATCGAACGCCGGCCTCTGAAGGAAACTTTTTTCCCGCGCGAGAAAACGATGTGGGGCTGGCCCGAAATCGCTCTCATTTCGACGAGGAATTTATTTTCTGCGAGGGCGAACGGAGCAACGCACAGGGGAAACAGATGCACCCCAAGAATCAGGATCTTGAGTCTGGTCATGTCATCCCCGTGGAGAAGCGGCTAAGCGGCAGACCTCTAGAAATTTTGTAAAGGATTTTCGGGGAGTTTGCAAGCCCCCTAACTAACGGAAAAGAAACCACATCCTGAACTCCGGGCCAGAGAGGGCCGTCGAAAAGTCCTGAATTCGTGATTCGGCGAGTATAATCGACAGTCGGAATTCACCCCTCCCTCGTCCCGAGTAGGCGTCGTAGGTCAAACGCGACTGAGGAAGGAGCGTTTGTATCGAGGGATGGGGGCGCGAATTTCGCCCTTCGATACGCCATCTTCGGCGGCTACTCAGGGTGAAGGAGGTGGGGCTGTTGAAAAAGCCTCCCTCCGAGGAGGGAAAGAATCCCGATCATCGAATTGTTTACCGTAGCCGGACAACCCAAAAGGGTTGTCCGGGGCCTCCGTGCCTGTCCTGATGGTGGTTTCCGCCTCGATAAAGACGCAGGACAACCACGGAGGGCAGGACAGGCACGGAGGCCTGTCCCTACAAAACCATCGCGTCCTCCCACGCCACGTGAACCTCCATACCGCCGCTACCGAAACGAGGTTTTTCAACAACCCCGAGGTGGGGGGACGGCGGAGCCTGTCCTGAGCGAAGTCGAAGGGCCGCTACCCAGGATGAGGCGGAGGAGGGCTTTTCAGCACCCTCTCAAGGGGGGTGGCTCTCGAGTCGAGGGCGGCGTCCTCTACATCAGGCTCACAACAAAACGACATGGGAGGGGTCGGACCCGACCGAGGGGGGAGGCTTCGCCTACCTCGTTCGCTCGATGAGTTCGCGCAGGGCCGCCATCGACTGCTCGTGCCTGCGTTCGGAATCGACCATCGCCTTGTCGTGCTTGGCCATCGCCTCCTCGTGCCTGCGTTCGGAGTCGAGCATCGCCTTGTCGTGCTTGGCCATTGCTTCATCGTGTTTGGCCATTGCTTCATCGTGCTTGCGCTGGGAATCGGCGGCGCGCCTGTCGGCGCCCCGGCCCATCTCGCGGATGCCGTAGTAGATGAGCGCGAGACCGCCGTAGGAGGCGACGAGGTTCAGGTAGGCGGCGATGAGGTTGAGGTGTTCGTACGTCGTCATGCGTATCTCCCCGGAGTCGGGTCGATTGGAATCCTCGCGTACACCCGCCACTGTAAAAAAGAAGCCGCCCTTCGTCAAACGCGACCGGCGAGGGGTTTCCCGCCAGCCCCTAGATGAGCGGGCTCCGGCGCGTCGTGATGACGCCGGTCCTCATGCCCGCCGTATGCAAACCGCCCCTCAGGCGGCCATGTTCGATCTTCATGCACCGGTCCATGACGACGAGAAGCCCGGCGTTTTGCGCGCGAGCGGCCTCGGCCTCGTTCACCACCTCGAATTGCAGCCAGAGGGATTTCGCGCCGACGGCTATCGCCTCGTCGACCACTCCAGAAATTTCATCCGGCTTGCGAAACACGTCCACAACGTCGGGCGGATCGGGTATCGATGCGACGTCGGGGTAGGATTTCCGATCCAGTATCCGCTCGTATCTCGGGTTCACCGGAATTACTTCGTAGCCCATTCTTTGGAGGTAGTACCCGACGAAATAGCTGGGTCTCGACTCGTTCGCCGATAGTCCCACCATCGCCACGCGGCGGTAATTTCTGAGGATGCGGCGAATCGTGCGCGGGTTCTGAAATGCGGGGAAATCCATCATGCGCCCGCCGTCGCCGCATCGAGGGCCTGGTCGAGGTCCCACAGGATGTCGTCGATATGTTCGAGGCCCACCGATATCCGGACGAGGTCGGGCGTGAGGTTCCCCGCCTTCATGTCCTCCTCACTCAACTGCGCGTGCGTCGTGGAAGCCGGGTGGATGATGAGGCTCTTCGCGTCGCCGACGTTCGCGAGATGGCTGTGCAGCTGAAGCGCGTTGATGAATCGAACGGCCGCATCGAATCCCCCGCTGACGCCGAAGGAAAAAACGGCGCCCTGACCGTTCGGCAGATACTTTTGCGCCCTCTCGAACTCGGGGCTGTCCGCCAGTCCGGGATAGTTTACGAAACTGATGCGCGAATCCCGCGCGAGATATTCGGCCACCTTCCGCGCATTCTCGCAGTGGTGCCCCATGCGCAGGCTCAGGGTTTCCAGACCCTGGGCGAACAGGAAACCGTTGAACGGGCCCAGGCACGACCCGATGTCGCGCAGGCTCTCCGCGCGCGCCTTCATCAGGAAGCCCAACTCGCCGAAGGTCTCGAAGAAGCGCAGCCCGTGATAGCCCGGCGAGGGCTCGACCATGCCGGGGAATTTCCCGTTCGCCCAGTCGAAGCGGCCCGAATCCACCATGACGCCGCCGATGCTCGTGCCGTGCCCGTCGATGAACTTCGTGGCCGAATGCAGAACGATGTCCGCCCCCCACTCGATGGGGCGGCAGAGATAGGGGGTGGCGAATGTGTTGTCCACCACGAGGGGGACGCCCGCATCGTTCGCGATTTTCGCGAGGGCCTCCAAATCGGAGACGTTGGCGGCCGGATTCCCGATCGTCTCGCAGTAGATGACGCGCGTTTTCTCCGTCACCGCGGCCCGAAAGTCCTCCGGCCGCGTCGGATCGACGAACGTCGTGTGGATGCCGAGTTTTCTGAGCGTGATGTCGAACTGCGTGTAGGTGCCCCCGTAGAGGGCGGCGGAGGATACGATTTCATCCCCCGGGTTCGTCAGGGTGAACAGCGCGACGAACTGGGCGGCCTGTCCCGAGGCCGTCGCAAGCGCGCCGACGCCTCCCTCCAGAGCGGCGATGCGCTCCTCGAAGACGCTCGTGGTGGGGTTTCCGATGCGCGTGTAGATGTATCCGTAGTCCTGCAGGGCGAAAAGACCCGCGGCATGTTCGTCGTCGTCGAAAACGAAGCCGGTGGACTGGTAGATCGGCACGGCCCTGGCACCGGTGGCGGGGTCGGGCCGCGCGCCCGCGTGGAGTGCGTTGGTCTCGAAATGAAACGCTCTCGGGGCCGTTTCCTCGGTCCTGGAATCCTCGTTCATGTGCGCTCCTCGAAAAATGGCATGGTTCCGATTTTGTAATCTCTCAGATTCATTAAAGCAAGCGGCGGGCCCGAAGGAAAGGCCTCCGCAGGGGGCTGTTGACCCCTAATCGAGAGTGTTCACCGTTATTCCGGCGTCAATCCTGACCGGGGAGAGGGGAATCGACGCACGAGGCGGGGTAGGGATAGGCCTCCGTGCCTGTCCTTACGAGGGATTCCCTACTTTTCAATCGAGGTTACTCACCGTCATTCCGGCTTTCGCCGGAATGACGAACAAAACCGCACCGCCTCGCAGGGGCCGCTTGCGAACGGTCCGAGGTCGCAATCACGGACAGGCACAGAGGCCTGTCCCTACGGTCACTGTTCGAGGAGGATGTGCAGGGGTCGTATACGGGGCTGTTGAAAAAGCCCCCTGACACAAGGGGGTTGGGGGGGTCGCAAGGGAGGGGCAATATCCCCCCTCACCCTGAGTAGCGGCGAAGCCGCGTATCGAAGGGCCCGTCCACGGAATCAGGCTTGACCTCGGCCTCCGGTTCCGAGGGTCCCTCGATACGGCCCCTTCGGGGCCTACTCGGGATGAGGCACTTTAGCATCACTCGCCCCGCTCGCCCTCCCTCGGCTTGAAACCAACCCCCTGTCCCCCCTTGTCAGGGAGGTAAAAGCGATACCCCCCGACGAGGGGGTAGAAGAAAACCCCTTGTCAGGGGGCAAAAACAGTGCTCCCGACAAGATGTTAATCAACAACTCCCGGAAGGGGAGGCTTCTGGAGACGTTGATTTTTTATTCCCAGCTGCACCATAATCCTTCTCGAAATGAACGCGTCGCCCGGCACACCCTATGAATGGCCATGGCTCGAATACTTCTTTGCAACGATGACGGAATCGATTCGGAAGGCTTGAAGGCCCTGTACGCGGCTCTCGCTCCGCTGGGAGAGTTGATCGTCGTGGCGCCGGACAGGGAGCAGAGCGCGGCGGGACACTCCCTGAGCCTGCATCGTCCGCTGCGCATCAACGAACTGGAGCATAACTGGTTCGCCGTGGACGGCACTCCCACGGACTGCGTGAATCTCGCCCTGAACGGCCTTTTCAGGAACGAGCACCCCGACATGCTCGTCTCCGGCATCAACCGGGGCGGGAACCTGGGCGACGACATCACCTATTCGGGAACCGTGGCCGCCGCGATGGAGGCCACGCTCCTGGGGCTGCCGGCAGTGGCCGTTTCCCTCGCCCACGAGGACGGGGACACGCTCCGCTACGAGCTGGCGAAAAAAGTTGCGCGCGCCGCCGCGCGGGAAGTATTATCCCGGGGGCTGGAGCCGGGCGTTCTGCTGAACATCAACGTCCCGAACGTTTCTCCACAAAAATGCCGGGGAGAGAGGATCACCCGCCAGGGCAAGCGCGTATACGAAGAAGCCATCGTGGAGAAAATCGACCCGCGCGGGCGTGAGTATTACTGGATAGGGGGAGGCAGCCTCCACTGGAAGGATGAGCCCGATACGGACTTCGAGGCAATCGTGAACGACCAGGTTTCCATCACCCCCCTGAGGCTCGACCTGACCGACTACGATGCGATGAAAGGGCTGGAATCTTGGCGTTTTCATTAAACGGAAACAGGGAGGACCGCTGGCGGCGCGCTCGTGAGCAGATGGTGGAGGGGCAAATCATCGCCAGGGGGATCTCGGAAGCGCGCGTGCTGGAGGCTTTGCGCGAGGTGCCGAGGCACCATTTCGCGCCGGAGATATTCCGCGAAACCGCCTATGCCGACAAGGCGCTGCCCATCGGACACGGCCAGACGATCTCACAGCCCTACATGGTGGCCGCCACGCTCGAAGCGCTTGCGCTCAAGGGTGGGGAGAAGGTGCTTGAGATCGGGGCGGGTTCGGGTTACCTTACCGCGCTTTTGGGCAGGCTCGCCGGTTCGGTCCGCGCGATCGAGCGGGTGCCGGAGCTTGCGGTGAGGGCCCGGGAGCGGCTTGATTCTTTCGGCCTGACGAATTATATGCTCTGGACGGCGGATGGCACCTACGGCTGGCCGGAAGAGGCGCCTTTCGACGCCATCGTGAGCGCGGCGTCGGCCCCACGCGTTCCGGAGCCGTGGAAGCAGCAGATCGCCCCGGGCGGGCGCATCGTCATGCCCTTGGGGGAGGGAGACACCCAGACCCTCGTACGCTGCCGCGCCTCGAACTCCGGAGGGCTCCTGGCGCCCGAGGAGTTGGTGAACTGCGTTTTCGTGAAACTGGTGGGAAAATACGGCTGGGAGAAACCATAGCAAAGCGGCGAATCCGCCGTCTCAGGCCCAGTGTCGGGGCGTAGCGCAGCCTGGTAGCGCGCCTGCTTCGGGAGCAGGAGGTCGGAGGTTCAAATCCTCTCGCCCCGACCATTTTCTCACTTCACCAGCGGATACAACTTCCTGAATTCCCTGTGTGATACTTCCCATGAAAAACCCGCCTGAGCGAAGATCGGTCCCTTGCATAGCTTATAAATTACTTTAAGTTAATGTTGTTTTAGCAATTATATTCATCAGTTAAACAAAATACTTGACAATTTACTTTATGTCGGATTTTCCTTTCCCTTCAGTTGCTAAACCGGGAACGCGCTACAGATTGGGGCTATTGAAAAAGCCGACATCCGGCCCTTACGGCTGTCCATTTTTTCGTTGTCCGCCGAACTTGTAGGGACAGGTCGCGACCTGTCCCTACGGATTACTCTCCCTCATTGCAAGAGACACCGGTTTTTGATCGTCATTCCGGCGCATGCCGGAATGACGGTGACACTCGCTATGGGAGGCAATAACCAATTAGGAGGGCTTATCACCAGCCCGATGAATCCACGCCTTCTGGCCGCCATAAAAAAAGAGGCGCCCCGGCGAGGGACGCCTCCTTTTCGTTTATCTGGTGCGATGCGCTATGCGGCGTCCAGGGCCTGTTCGAGGTCGGCGATGATGTCGTCGATGTGCTCGATGCCTATGGAGAGGCGCACGTAGCCCGGCGTCACGCCCGTCTGCTCCTGCTCCTCGGGGCTGAGCTGGGAGTGCGTGGTGCTCGCCGGATGGATGGCGAGGCTCCTCGAATCGCCGATGTTCGCCACGTGGTAGAACATCTTGAGCGCGTTGATGAAGTTCTGGCCCGCCTCGTATCCGCCGGTGAGGTCGATTCCGACCAGGCCGCCGTAGCCGCCCTTGAGATACGCATCGGCGCGCCGGCGGAACTCCCCGTCCATGAGGCCGGGGAAAATCGTGGTGTTCACCTTGGGGTGGGCGTTCAGGTAATCCGCCACGGCGGCGGCGTTCTCGCAGTGCCGCTCCATCCGCAGGGGCAGGGTTTCGAGGCCTTGTAAGAACAGGAAGGTGTTGAAGGGGCTCATCGCCTGGCCGGAGTCGCGCAGGAGCGTGACGCGCGCCTTGATGATGTAGGCGATGGGGCCGAGCGGTTTGACGGCTTCCGCCCAGACGGCGCCGTGGTAGCTCGGGTCCGGCTGGTTGAGGTAGGGCTGCCTCTCGGGGTGCGCCTCCCAGTCGAAGTTGCCGGCGTCGATGATGATGCCGCCGATGGAGTTGCCGTGCCCGCCGATGTATTTCGTGCATGAAGAGGCGATGACGGCCGCGCCGTGCTCGAAGGGCTTGCAGAGACCATGGGCCGCCGTGTTGTCCACGATGAGGGGGATCCCCAGCTCACGTCCGAGGTCGGAGACTTCCCGGAGCGGGAAGACGTGGAGCTTCGGGTTCGGCAGCGTCTCCGCGTAGTAGGCGCGCGTCTTCTCATCCGTCGCCCGGACGAAATTCTCCGGGTCTTCCGGGTCCACGAAACGGCACTCGATGCCGATGTCCTCCAGCTGGTTGGCGAAGAGGTTCCAGGTGCCGCCGTAGAGGTCCGTCGAACTCACGATGTTGTCGCCCGCGCGGGCCACGTTCATCACGGCCATCATCGAGGCCGACTGGCCCGAGGATACGGCGAGGCCGCCGACGCCGCCCTCGAGGGCTGCGAGGCGTTTTTCCAGCACGTCGTTCGTGGGGTTCATGATCCGCGTGTAGATGTTGCCCAATTCCTTGAGCGCGAAAAGATTGGCCGCGTGGTCCGTGCTGTCGAACTGGTAGGAGGACGTCTGGTAAATCGGCACGGCGACGGCGTTCGTGACGGGGTCCTTGCGGTATCCGGCATGAAGGACGATCGTTTCGTTGTTGCTGAGTTCCAACTCTGTTTCCACTGTCATTGCAGAATCCTCTATCTGAAAAAGAAAAGATATGGCAGAAAAGGCAATACCTCCCGCCGGGAGTCGGCCCCGGCGCCGCTCTGGAAACACAAAGCGCCGAATCTACACAAAATCAATGGATTCGGCAAATACAATCGCGAAAAAATTCACTTCGGCGGGAATCGCCTGAAGCGGTTGACCTCTCATGGCGCCTCGCCGAAGATAGCCCGCTGAATCAGGCCTTATATCTGCATGAAAACGGCGGGGACGAAACCCGCCCCATCACCCACAGGAAAGGAGAAGGTAGCGGCATGAGACGACAGGCATCGCGCGCGAACCAGAACTGGATTTTCGATAATTTCCTCAAGCTCTCCGATAACGAGGACGTCCTCCACCCCGGCATCATGGGCACGCGCTATGAGAGGGGTTTCCGGCACCAGGACCTCGAGGCCGTCTACACGAAAGTCTCGGGCAGGCGCTCCATTCCCCTCCTGTGGGGCAAGCAGGGCGCCCTGCAGGAGAAGAAGGCGATGGCCGCCGAAGAAGCGGGCAACCTCGTGACCGCCGCCATGCACTACAACCGCGCGGGCCTTTGCTACGGGCGCGGCCAGCACTTGATCCCCGTGGACGGGCATCCGCGCAAGAAGGAATACTACGCGGGCGTCTCGCGCTGTTTCGACAAGATGCGCGAGATGAGGGGCGGCGACATCCAGAAACACCAGGTGGAGTTCGACCCCGGCAAGAACGCGTATTTCTATTACTGGCCCCAGGAGGGCGGGGAGCCCAAACCCACCGTGCTCCTCATCCCCGGGATGGACATGATCAAGGAAGACGGGCTTCTGCCCTACAACAACTGGTTCCACGCGCGCGGCATGAACTTCGCCATCATGGACGGCCCGGGGCAGGGCGAGTGCAACATCAACCAGGTGTGGGTGGACCACCACAACTACGCGCGCGCGGGCAGCAAAGTCATCGACTGGCTCGCCGAACGCGAGGAGGTGGATTCCTCGAAAATCGGCATCATGGGCATGAGCATGGGCAGCCGCTGGACGGTGGAAATCGCCGCCCAGGACGAGCGGGTGAAGACCGTGGTCGGCCAGATGGCGAACGTGGGGCCGTCGGACATCATCTTCGACCAGGCCCAGCCCAACTTCAAGCGGATCTACATGTACATGACGAACATCCTCGACGAGGACGCGTTCGACGAGTTCGTCGAGGAGCGCGACAGCATCTGGCTGCCCATCGCAAGCAAGATGAAGTCGAACTACCTGCTCGTGGCGGGCGACATGGACGAGCTGTGCACGCCGGACGACATCGACGTGTTCTTCTCACACCTCACGTGCCCGCGCGAGCTCTGGCTCTACGAGGGCGTATTCCACCCCATGGGCGAGGTCGCGGCGGACATGTACCCCGCCATCGCGGACTGGATGCTGCACACGCTGGAGGGCGGTCTGCCCGCGGATCACGACAAGCGGGTGATCGTCCCCGAGGGGGGGTAGGACAAAGACGCAGACCCCTGGAGAGGGGGGTGGGGGTGAATTCCGACTGATGAAGGAGGAATTCCACCTGGCAAGAAGGAATGGGAAAGCTGTTTTCCCGCGTCCCTCGATACGGCCCTTGCGGGCCTACTCGGGATGAGGGCGTTTTTTAGTTTTCCTCCCGCTGACTAGTCCACCATATCACCCTCACCCTGAGTAGCGGCGAAGCCGCGTATCGAAGGGCGTCCCCGGACAGGCACAGGGGCCTGTCCTACGGGTGGAAATGGTTTCGTTCGTCATTCCGGTGTCGGAGCCGACCGAGGAGGGAGGGTTCGACGGAATCCATTT
>JAPPHK010000219.1 GCA_028820795.1 Nitrospinota bacterium
CTGAGCGGAAATTCCGGGTTTCTTGGCTAAAATCCGGCTGATTATAGGTATGGGCTTGATGGGCGTCAACCGCAGAGCGGGTAGTTTCGACTTCGGACAATTCCGTCTGTATACGTGGGGAATATGTTGAAAACAGGAGGTGGTTCAGAGAGAAGAGGGGCGGGTATGGCCCGTTGAAAAAGTCCCATGCAGGAGGATTTGCGTTTGTTGTAGTGACAGCCCCTCCTCGGGGCTGTCCCACAGGTCGCGACCTGTCCCTGCGGTGAACAATTCGATGCTCGGGATTCTCTCCCCCTCAAGGGGGTTTCGATTGCCCTCCTCGGGGGGCGACAGCTCCGTATTCGTCCCCTGCCCGGGCTATTCGTTCTGGCTGCGGATAATGCCGGCGAGTTGGCCGATGATGGCGATGGAGATGGTCGGATGCTCATAGATCAGTTCGAGAAGAGGTTCTTTCTCGATCCCGAGCAAAGAAGCGTCGTTGCTCGCGCGCGCGCCCGCGCTTCTGCCCTCATCGCCGAAGAGCGCGATTTCGCCGAACGATGTCGTGGGGCCGAGCGTAGCGAGAACCCTCGGCTCCGCGTTCTCCTGGCTGAGGATGATCTCTATCTCCCCATCCACGATGACGTAGAGGTAATCGCAGGGGTCTCCCTGTTCGAAGAGAACCTTTCCCGCCTCAATCTGGATTTCCCTGGAAATGTTGCTCAGTATTTTCAGCTCATCCGCGCTCATCGTCTCGAACATGTTGACGCCTTTCAGAAACAGGGCTTTTTCGATGGTCGAGAGCATGAATTTCTCCTGTCCGGTTATAATTTCGCCGATTTCTCCACGATGGGTACGCTCGCGGCGCACCTGAATGCGGACCAGTTGATTCTCGTCATTCTCCATGGTTCTCAATAACGCCTCAACGTCACCATCATCTTTCCCGATAATTCTCAAAGCGGCAACCGCGGCCTCGCGGACGTACGGGTCTCCCGCGGAGGCTCGCGCCTTGAACTGCGCGCGCCATTCGGCGGTTGCTCCATCCGTTTCACTTCCAAGATGTTTGCCGGCCGCGTCGAGTGCGATGGCCTGGAGCCACGCGTTCTCTGAATTCATGTATGTCGAGAGCACTTCGCCAATCGAATTTTCGGGGATCTCCCAAAGTTTCCTGCCCTCGGAAACTTTGTCCGCCGTCGATCTGCCAAGCAGTAAAGGTTCGAGAGCCAGTATCAGGAGCCTCGTATTCCCTGCAGAGGAGAAGTTCGAAAGCGTCTCGATGGCGATCGCTCTCGATGAGGAGCCGCCCCGGGAGAGGGATTCCGACACAGTGTCCACCGTCTTCTCGTCTCCTATCACCCCCAGCAATTCCAGCAGGACGAATTGCCTTTCCTCGACGACGTCTTCGAGCGCTTTTTTCAGCATCGTGAATGCGGAAGCATTCTCCCGGTGTTCGATGACGTCGAGGTGACTGATTACGTCATACACCTCTTTCAAGTGCTCCACGGCGAAGTCGGATATGGAGTCCACGATTTCCTGCGCGCTCATCTCGCGAGAGCCGTTTCTCGCGCTTCGAAATAAAAACGGGACGAGAAACGACAACATCCCGGAGCCTTCGAGAGAGAGCGTTCCTTTTCGTTTCATGTTTTTCAGCGACTCGACGGCCTGCCTTCTCACAAGAGAATCGACGTCCGAGAGGGCGGCCAGGGCGTGTTCGAAATTCTCCCGAACCCCCTTGTTTCCCAGTTGCCGCACGCCTCTTCTTCTGATGGCCGCACTCTCATCCGAGGTAGTAACCCGGATGACTTCTTCCATCTTCTCCTCATCGACCCCCTGATTGGCGGCCAAAACTTCTATCGCCTTCAAAGCGGCTTCACGGACTTTCTCCTCCTCCTGGTGGAGGTAGGGGATCAATCGTTTGATGAAGCGCGGATTCTGGAGTTCTCCCATGCATCTCAGGGCGCATACCCTGGCCGTCGCGTCTGGTTCGTTCAGCATCCGGTGCAGCGTTTGCAGCCCGTTGGCGAGCCAGAACAGATCGTCGGAGCGGACAAGAAGCTCGACGGCGCGCGCCCTGACGGCAGGCGAATCGTTCTGCAGATTTTCGTGGACCAGTTCCGCCGTCTCATCAGTGAGCCCGATGGATTCGGCCGCGTCCATGGCGGCGCACTGTAGGACCGGCTCCGAACAGGTGAGGTATTCCTCCAGCAACGGCCGCATATTCTCGCCATCTTCGGCTCCGGGGACTTTAGCGAGTATTTTCAGCAACTCGGCCGCCGCGTACCCTCTTCGCCGGGGAATTTCCTCGAGAATGATTTGATAAGTTTCGCTTCTCCCGCTTTCCGCCATCATCTGGGCGGTGAAGACGCAAAGATCGTCATCCCCCTCGCGGATGTTTTTTCTGAGTATCGCCATGCTCTCGTCGTCAACAGGGCCGAATCCTTCCTGAGCGTAGCGGAACAGTCCCAGATTCCTCTCCTCGAGCATCCTGCGCAGGGCGGCGCCGTATTCACGGCGCACGAAGAAGCCTGTGGCCAGATAAGCGAATGCGATGAACAAGGAGATGAGCGCCAATTGGCCCGGGCTGAGCGGGAAGAGGGCGAGGCCGGTGGGCTTGATGATGAGCAGGGCGACGCCGCTCACGATGCTGGCCACGGCGACCACCTGGCCCGCGACGAACGCGCCGACTCTCGCGCGGATCGAGGGGGAGACGGCGTTGTAGAGCAGGGCGTTGATGGCGTTTCGAATCGATTCCTGGAGGTTCTTGTTGTTGAAACGCAGGAAAACTGCGGAGTAAAACCCGGGTGAAATCGCCATGCCGGCGAGGCCGATGATGGTCGTCAACGGATAGAGGAGGTTCGCCGTTCCCAGGCCGAGGCGTTTGATGATACGCGGGGTGATGAACGTCTGAACGAGCAGGGAGAATGCGCTTCCAATGGCGGTGAAATATCCGAGGAACGAGGCGAGTTGCGCGCGATCGGAAAAAACCTCGCGAAAGACGAGGCTGTATTGGAAGTCCTGAAAACTCCTGAGAATCACCACGATGAAGCTGAAAAGCGCGAACGCGCAGACGTACCTGTTCGTCCTCATGAGCGCGAGGTTGCCGCCTTTGGGGGTTGTCTTCTTCGTTTTGCGTTTCTTAGGGCCCGCATCGTCGATCAGGTGGTCTCTCAGCCGCCATTCGGCGTATTGCACCACACCGATGCTGACGACGATGGCTCCAATCCACACGTAAAGCAGGTTCGAGACGCTCCCCAGGACGGGGATGAGCAATGGGATAGCCAGGCCGCCGATGATGCCGCCGTAGCGTCCCCCGGTCAGGATGATCGGAACCAGCCGCTTGGATTGCAAGACGTCCAGATACTGGCCGTAGAGGGCGCGGAAATTGTTCGGCAGCATGTTCGTGAACATGACGAAGAGCGTGTGGAGGAGGGGGAAGGCGATTGGCATCGCATAGGCGCGGAAATCGGCGAAGATGAGCAGCTTGATACCGAAGACGAGCACGATGAAAAAAACCAGGACGGCCTTGAACATCGCCGGAATGGAGAGTTTTTCGGTCAGGGAGGAGTAGAAGGTGCTGATGAAGATGATCATCAAGGCGTTGAATATGTACATGTACGGCAGAAAACCCGGGCCGACTTCCGAGAGGAACAGCGCTTCGGAAACTGTGAGTCCGATGGAGAATTGAACCCCGATCAGGAAATAGAAGAAAAAGAACACCGAGAAGACGAGCAACTCTTCTTGCTGGATGTTGAACGCTTTTTTGAGGAGTTTCGCCATTTCGGTCACTTCTAGAGCACTGGATGAGGAGCCTTCGCGCGAATCCCGCTCCGTGAGACTCCGGGTATGGAAGCGAACGCGAACCTTTTGATTCTATCTTAGAGTTTTTGAGATTTCCATGAGTAGAAGGCCAAGGCGTCTTCCATCCACTGCACGCAATTTCGGCTGAATCCATCCCAGCGGCTGTTGGCGCATTGGGCGCGGACGGGATCGGCGTTGCCCTCGGCGATCAGGCCATTGAGCGGCGATAAGTCGAACTCGGCCCGGATCGGCACCCGGCTGCGCTCGTCCGGGTCGAGGAGTGACAAAAAGCGTGCAAACGCATCGAAAGCGCCGAGAAGCTTCCCGCACAACCGTTCCGCGCCTCCCGCATACTCGACCAGGGGCGGAAGCAGGGGCGCGTAGCGGTTCAGTTCCATGCCTCCCTCCGTGCGGTTCGTGATGCTGTCCACACCCACGACCCCGATGGAATCGTCCGAAAATTCCACCGGGAAGAGCCTGGCGTAGAGCGTTTCCACGACCATTCCCTCACGGCTGAGCCTTAGATGAACGCGAACGCTGAACAAGCCGAAATCGATCCACTCGCAAATGAGCGGCTTGTAGCGCGCGTCGAACAACTGTTCGTAGTTTTCGATGGCGCCCGCAAGGAGGCGAATCGAATCCTCCCGGGAACGGGATGATTCGCGCAGTTGGGAATTGAGTCTGGGTATGCAGTTTCTGAGCGTCTCCCCCAAAACTTTCGGCGAAGCGCCGCCTGCCACCCTTTGGGTCTTGATATAGGCTTTCGAGGTCGCCGGGCTGGCCTGGAAACGATGAGCGATCCAGTCCATCGCCCGAAGATGGTCGTCGTTTTCCGGGTCGAGTGGCAAGGGCAGGGGGGTCGCATTGTCCGTCGCGACGCCGAGCCTGCTTAAATCGGGAAGCCCGAACCCGTCGGGGTAGATGTCCAGCCGGAAACACCCGCGCCCGCCGCCGCCTTCCTGCGGTTTGATGAAGAAGGTCGTGGCGCCCCATTTCTTCGACAAAGTGGATGCCCTGTCCAGAATTGCGGAAGCTGTGTCCGCAGGTCTTCCCCCGTTCAGTTCCACAACTTCATAGCTGGCCGTCAGGCGATGCCCTTGACCATCCACACCGGGCTTTGTTGCGTCTGCGCTGCTTCCGTTCAAGAGTTCATACGTGGTTTTCTTGTTGGAGAGCGGTCCGCCCGGGGCAGTGAGAGACCCTGGCGCCACGACGATGCCGCGCGACTCCAGAACCTTCGCGAGGGTGGCGTCATAGAGGCTTTTTTGAGCTGTCTGGCTGATGACGAGTAGTTCTCTCGGTGCCTCGGCTGCGCGCGCCAGCAGTTCTTCCCGCCGGTTCAGGACCCTGACGGGAATTGACAACCCGAGTTGGTTCAGATGCGCTCGCATCACCCGCGCCGTTTCCATGGTGAGGGGCAGTCGGCTCGGGGAGCCGTCCAGTAAAAGGATTTCCCCGGGATGCCGTATGGGTGAAGTGTCTCCCTGGATGCGCAAGTCTGCGAAACGAGAATCACGAGACGCCAATTCGTTGAGGTTCTCGATCAGGGTTTCGTTCAAGTCGCCCGAAGGCGAGTCGAACTCCCGGCTAACGCGGTAGAGATCCCAGACGCCGCCGCTTGCGTCGGGCGTGAGGTTGTAGAGAGAGGAGTCCCGCGCGATACAGGGATGCGTTGTTGCCTGATGCGAGGCCAAGGTTTTGCTCTTTATGTCCAAAACACCGATTTGCGCTGGCGCATGAAGTGTTTCATCACCCAGTCCGCAATTGCACCGCCCACGGCCCTCTCGCCCGCGAGGGAGGAGGGGTTCGGCTCGATGCAGCTCAAAGCGCGTATCCCCGTCATGCGGTACGCCTCCTCGCGAGCGCGCGCTTCATTTGCGAGCCTTCCGGAAATGAGCATGTTTTCCTCTTCCACCCCCAGGTGGCTTCGAATCCAGTGAACGATGAGCGTTGATTCGAGCGTATCACATGCGCAGATGATCAGCCCTCTTCGCGAGAGCCAGTCTTTGACCCAGGGGTCGCTCGCTACATGAAGGCTTCCATCGGAAGATGGAGAATCCGCCAGTTCCGCGATGACGATTTCCGCCTTCGCGCAGGCATGGCGCAGCAGATTCTGGGCGCATCGCCTCACCTTGCGTTGGGAGACGCCGCACGTGGAAGCGAGACCCGCATCGACGAAATCCCAACCGAGTCTCGCGGAGTCGAAAAACCCGAGTGGTCTTCCGTAGTTCACCTGCATGAGATCACGCATGCGTCCTGTTCCGGTCAACTTCACATATGAGGCATGGATGCCCGAGGAATGGAGGGCGGAGGCGAGCGAAGATGCACATGTAGTTTTGCCCACGTCCATTTCGGAGCCGGTTACGAGGATGATGGGAGCGGAGGGAATTCCCTCTTCATCTACGTGGCAGCGGGTATCGGGAATGACGGGGAGTTGAGAAAGCCGAGCGGGTTCGCCTCGAAGCGAGACGCCTCCTTTCACCTCGATTTTGACGCATGGCGTTTCGGGTTTCGTGCCTATCCCGCAGACGCCGCCGACGTTCAACAGGTCGAGCACGACCCCGGGCTCTGCGGGAGAGTCCGGCTCGAGGCCCGAAACGCTGCGATTCGCATAGCGTCCGCCGATAGCAACGACCACGTTCATCTTTTCGCGCAATTTTATTTCGCTCGTACTCCAGGCGTCTTGCGTTCCCTGGAGAATTTCGAGTGTTTCCAGACGATCGACGGGAGCGTTATCGGGTGCGGCGACGACTTCGCCCAGAGCGATACTGTTTGAGGGAACGGGCCTGGGGTCGGGTGTAAAATCCGCCTGAAATTCATACGGGCTTTCCGGCGACAGAAACAGCCCCCGGGCGGTGGATGCGAAAAAATCTACTTTCAATTTCACCATGTCCTAAACAGAAGAAAGAGCAAGACTGCGCGTGAAAATATCGATCATCTCCCGAGCGGCGGGGGATATCTGCTCCTCCCCCCCTTCATAGATGGATGAGACGCCCTCGAGCTTACAGAACGCTCCCCTCGGCTCTACTATGGTGCCTTTCGCCGGGGGAGAGCAAGTGACAAGCACCTCGTCCTCGTCTTGAACGTCGCTCAGGCGATAACCCCGCCGGATGAATTCGGGCCTCCCGTTTTGGATGGAGTAAATGCCGGGTTCCAGCGAGTGGCCGATTCGCACCCTCGAAGGACTCGTGTTTCGAATCAAAAGCTGGAAACCGGACAAATCCGGTCGGCTGAGATCGGCGGGCAAATCCTGATGCGCGTCGAGTGCGGCGCCCGGCTTCAGGAATTCGGCCAGATGCCAAAATGTGGTGGTGGGTGCGCTGCCCTGGATTTCCTCGAGTTCGGTCATCAGTTGCGTGGTTCCCAGCACGCGAGGGTTGAGTTCGAGAGCGTAGGGTTCGTCCTGGTGGACGATGAAATCGACGCCGTATATTCCCCGGTAGCCCGCCTCGGCTACCCACTCTCCGATTTTCAGGGTGAATTCCTCGATTTTTCGCCGGCTCTCCAATGAAACCAGCCGATACGCCGCATAGTCGCTGCCTGCATAATCGAATCGGTGCATGGAGCAGCCGGGAATGCCCGTGAACATCACCGAAGGGTGGGACATCCAGGGCTTGCCGTTATAAATCAGCCCCGCCGTGCCGACGGCGGGACCGCTCAGAAACGTGCTCACGATCACCGGCGCATCGGGACCCAGCTTTTCGATGAGTTCATCGCGTTTATTCGCGAGCGCCTCGGCCGAGTCGATGAGGTGCGTCTGGTTGCCCGAGGAGCCGATTCGCTCCGAAATGATCATGACCGGCCCGAATTCTTCCAGATGCTTGAGTCCAAGATCGCCCAACGCCGCCACGTCGCCCGGGGGAACGTCGAACCCCGTTTCGACCGCCTGGCGCCGGAACGCTATCTTGTCGTCGAACCTCGTCTTGATTTCCACCGGGTTCGCCAGGATGCGGAGCCTGCCCTCGGCTTGTTCTGCGAGTTTGCCGAGGAATTCCGTGGAGCGGTAGGGGATGACGTACCGGGGGGCATCCCCTTGCGAGAGATATTGGCGAATTTGCGAACCCAGGGCTCCTTCGTATGCCTCTACGAGCGATGAATGCGTCCATACGATTCGCCGGTTCCGCCCGCGCTCCACGGCGAAATAGCGCAGGCGCCTGTCCCATTCGGGCCCGTCGAGCCCGTAGTCGCAGGCGATGAGGAAATCGAGGGGGACGATGTTTTCCACCGTAATCGAATCGACCGCGCGCAGGCCCTGGAAACCGAACGTCGCGCCGTCCGGAACGGCGGATATCAGGATATCGTTGAAATCATTTTTCGTGTGAGAAGGCAAGGAAGGTGTTCCTTCACCGAGAATCATCACAAGTGTCCATGCGGCCCCGAAATCGAAAAACAGGCGATTCTAATTCGATAACCTCACGGATATCAAGGCAATTCGACGATTCGGGAAACGGCGATTTCACTCCTCGGGAGTTTCTGCAACCTACCGTGCGCTATGCTAGGATACGGGGCGTCCCGACTCACGAAATATTGGCACCTTGGCGCGAGAACAGGTGAATGTCCGAAGATAGAAAAATGTCCGAATCGGCTTTGAGTACCGATGAATACCCGATGATGTCGGAATCGGAACTCAGGTGGGAGATATTCCGCCGGAGCCTGATGCGCGCCAAACCGGCGATGCTCGGCGGCGTTTTCCTCATCCTCCTGGTCGTCGTATCTCTTTCCGCGCCCCTCATCGCGCCGCAAAACCCTGGCATGGTGGACGTGAACCTGCGTCTGAAGCCTCCCGTCTGGATGGAGGGGGGGAGCGCGAGCTATATGCTGGGAACCGATGCGCTGGGCCGGGATATACTGAGCCGGCTCATGTACGGAGGCCGCGTCTCCATTCTGGTGGGTTTGAGTTCGGTGGTGATTTCGGGGGTTATCGGGATCGTTCTGGGTCTGCTCTCGGGGTTTTTTGGCGGGAAAATCGACGATCTCATCAGCGGGTTCTCCGAGATTCAACTGGCGTTTCCCTTTATATTGTTGGCGCTCACGATCATGGCGGTCGTCGGGCCGGGCCTGTTCAATATCATCGTGGTGCTGGGGATCAGCCGCTGGGTGGCGTACGGCCGCGTGGTGAGAGGGCAGGTCATCTCGATCAGGGAGCGCGAATTCGTGGAGGCCACCCGCGCCCTGGGCTATCCGTTGTACCGCATATTGTTCATGCAGATTCTGCCCAACACCCTCTCGCCCCTTATCGTCATCGCCACCTTCGCCGTGGCGGGAAACATCATTTCCGAATCATCCTTGAGTTTCCTGGGTCTCGGCGTTCCGCCCTCGGTCGTCACCTGGGGGGGCATGCTCTCCGAAGGACGCGAATATCTGCGCGGCGCCTGGTGGATGGCGACTTTTCCGGGTCTCGCCATCATGGCGACGGTTTTGAGCATCAACCTCATCGGCGACTGGCTGCGGGACTACATGGACCCCCGCCTCGGCGATGATATGTAGGCATAAAGGAATGTAAGCATGAAAAGGGCCTTGTTATGCGTAGGTTGCCTCCTGCTTGTGGCGCTCGCCGCCTGCGGCCGCGAAGCGAAAAAAGGGCCATTCACTGTACTTCTCTCGGTGGAGGCCAATACGCTGGACCCCCATTTCGCCACCGCCACCATCGAGTGGAGCATATTGATGAACATGTTCGACCCGCTCATCGAACGGCGCGCCGACATGACGCTGGGCCCCGCTCTGGCCGAACGCTGGGAGGTGGACGAGACGAAAAAGGTCTGGACGTTTCATCTCCGCAAGGGGGTGAAGTTTCATAACGGCGAGCCGTTCGACGCCGAATCCGTGCGCTACACGTTCGAGCGGATGCGCGACAAGAAGCTCAAGCCCCGCATCACGGTTTACCGGAGGATTTTCCTGGACAGGATAGAAAAGGTGGACTCCCACACCGTGAAGATTCACACGAAGCGCCCGGTCGCCACCCTGCCCGTGTGGATGGTGAACGCGTTCATGTTGCCGCCTGAGTATTATTCGTCGACCCCGCCCAAGGAGTTGCTGAAAAAACCCGTGGGCACGGGGCCATACAGGCTGGTGCGATGGATCAAGGACGACCGCATCGAGATGAAGGCCAACGAGGGCTGGTGGCGGGGCAGACCCGCGATAGAAAAGGTGATCTGGCGGCCGGTGGCGGAGGCTTCGGCCCGCATAGCGGAGCTTGAAACCGGCGGGGCCGACGTCATCATGAACATCTCGCCCGATCAGTCGAAAGCCATCATCAACAGCGAAGAGGGTCTCCAGTTCAAGGGAGCGCGGGGCGGGCGCAGGATCTATCTGGGGATTCGCACGGACCATGCGGTGCTCGGCGACCCCCGCGTCCGCCGTGCGCTGAACCACGCGATTGATTTCGAGGCCATCGTCAAGAACGTATTTCTGGGCCATGGATCGCGGATGAGGAGCATCGTCAACGCCCCGAACGCCGACCCGGACATCGAGGCGTACGCCTACGATCCTCAAAAAGCGAAAGCGCTCCTCGCCGAGGCTGGCCTCAGGGACGAGAATGGAGACGGTGTGCTGGAAGCGAACGGAAAACCGTTTGATGTAAAACTTGAAGTACCATCTTCCAGATATCTGAAAGGAAAGGAGATGGCGGAATTTTTAGCGGCTTATTTTCGTGACGTGGGCGTCCATGTGGAGGTCATTCCCCTGGAGTGGTCCGTTTTCCTCGCCAGAAGAAGAAAAAAGACGCTCGCTCCGTTGTATTTTCACGGGTTCAGTTCCGCATTCAACGAAGAACTCGATCTGGGAGTGTTGAGGCCCAATCTCTTTGCGAACCTCACCGCCTGGAGGAACCGGGATTTTATTCAAAATTACAAGAAACTCGGTCAAACGTTCGACCCAAAGGAGCGCAGGCGGATCAGCTACCGCATGCAGCGCATCGTTCGTGAGGAAAGCCCTTGGGTGTTCCTCTGGAACCAGTATGATTTTTTCGGCTTAAGCGCCAGAACGCAGTGGACGCCGAGGCCGGATGAGAGAATCTATCTGCCCACGATTCGCTTGAAAGATGGGAAAGGCTAGTCGATGGGAGCCTACCTTTTCAGACGAGTTATCCGTGCCATTGTGGTCGTGGTCGGCGTGAGCTTCATATCTTTCGCCGTCTTGTTCTTATCGGGCGATCCGACCGACACCATGGTGGGTGAGGACTGGACGGTTGAGGAGGTGCAGGAACTCAAAGAAGACTTAGGCCTCGACAAGCCCTGGTTCGTCCAGTACGCGCTCTACGTGGGCCGCGCCGTGCAGGGGGACTTCGGCGAGAGCCTGCGCTACCGCCAGCCCGCGTTCGAACTCATCATGGAACGTTTGCCGGCGACTCTCGAACTCGCCCTCGTGGCGCTGATTCTCTCAATCATCCTGGCGTTTCCGGTAGGGGTCATCAGCGCCACGCAGCGCGGATCTCCCTATGATCACGGGGGGATGCTTTTCGCGCTGCTGGGACAATCCATGCCTGTTTTCTGGCTCGGCTTGATGCTGATCCTCGTATTCGGGGTGAGCCTGAGATGGCTGCCCGTCAGTGGGAGAAGCGGCTGGGAACATCTCATACTGCCCGCCATTGCTCTATCCACGTATGCGATCGCGAGAAACACGCGGGTGGTTCGAAGTTCCATGCTCGAGGTGCTGCGCCATGAGTACGTAAAAACCGCCCGTGCGAAGGGACTCTCCGAGTGGGTCGTCATCAACCTGCACGTGCTCAGAAATTCCATGATTCCGGTGGTCACTATCATTGGTCTCGAATTCGGGCACCTGCTGGGGGGGGCGGTGATCGTCGAGACGATTTTCTCCTGGCCGGGTGTGGGCAGGCTCCTGATTCAGGCCGTCTACGCCAAGGATTTCCCCCTGGTGCAAG
>JAPPHK010000217.1 GCA_028820795.1 Nitrospinota bacterium
CGATGGAGTCGAGTTCCAGGTATTCCTCATCCGTGTGCAGATTTCCCCCCACAGGCCCCAGGCCATCCAGAACGGCGACCCCGAGCGGGGAGAGATAATTTCCGTCGGACCCCCCGCCGCTGGGAGCGTGCATAAATTCGACGCCCGCGTCCTCGGCGATTTCCGCCGCGATGGAGACGAGCCTTTCTGTTCCAGCGTTGAACTCCATGACGGGCCTCCCGCCCAGGATCTGGAATTTCGAACGCGTTCCCTCGATATGGGGGCTGGAAGTAATGCGGCGCAACTCATCCGTCATGGAATCGAAAATCGCTTGTCGTTCTGCGCGTACCTCGACGTGGCAGGAAGCCTCATCCGCCACGATATGCGGCCTGTGCCCTCCCGAGAGGCCGGTGATGTTGACGGTCCCTCCTTCGCGCTCGAGTTTCTGAATAGCCACCATTTGGTGGGCGAGTTCGTGTACGGCGCTTCTGCCTTTTTCGGGGTCGACGCCCGCATGAGCCGATACGCCGCTTACGAGCAGCCTTCCGAAGCAGCTTCCTTTCCGTGAGGAGACCGTCGAGCCGTTCGCTCGGCCGGACTCGATGATCAACGCAGCGGCGGTGTCTTCTCCGATTCGCTCTATAACTCCCCTCGACGAAGGATTTCCACGCTCTTCATCGGTGTCATATAAAATACTGATTTTCCCGAATTCCTCGAAACCCTCGGCCAGCAACGCTTCCATCGCGAATTGGCAAGTCACCAGACACCCCTTCATGTCGGCTACCCCGGGGCCATAGGCAATCTCGCCTTTCATGGTGAACGGTCTTTGCGCTGCAGTGCCTTCTGGAAAAACGGTGTCGCAATGCCCGATAAGGAATATATGGGGGCCGTTTTTCCTCGCGCCGTGAAACGTCGCCAGTAGATGATCCCCCGTTTCATGCGTACCCGGCATCATCTCCACCTCGGCTCCTATGGCGCGATACTTTTCCGCAAAGTAAGAGGAAATGGCATTTGTTCCCGTATTGGGAAACGTTGGGGAGTCGATGTTCACCACGTGGGCGATTTGATCGATGATTTCATCTTTTCTGGCTTCAAGCGCTTTCCTGATGGCAACCGCGCCGATCATTCGTCTTGCCCCCTGCTATAAAAATTTCCCGCGATGGAATCTCCCGTGATCAGGTAATCGTAAATACCGTCCTGTACGGCCTCGAATATCGTTTGCGCGTCCTCGAGGGCTTTTGGAGAGGTGCAATGGCTCAGATATAGTATCCGCTTTGCGCTGTTCGGAAAGCGGTTCGGATAGCAGTCTGGATGGCCAGCCAACTCCGCCAGATGATGCGATTCGATGACCTCTCCAGCTTTCAGTTCTGCTATGGCGCTGACTTTCTCCATTCGATGGACGATTTTCTCATCCGCCTTGCGTCCAATCGCAGCGAGGCCCAGAACAAGTACACAATGCGTCGCCCCTTTGGGAATAACCGGCTCACCCGGTCCAGGGGCTTTGATGAGCCGTTTCCTTGCGCCATCGGTTTTCACGACCATCACGCCGTCAAAACCCGAAGCATGTAGCGCTTCCACTTGGCTAGCCTTGAGACCGCGAAACATGTTCTGGGGCAGTTTTTTCTCAACCCAGACAACCGCGCCGCGCTTGGACCAGTCTTGAGCTACGGATTGCAATTCGGCGCGACCCTCCTCGCTCAGTATAACGGGCGGGGTGTCTTCGCCACCCAAGGCGTGGAGATTCGTCGTACTGGTGATGATGACGGGAAACGGCTCATCGAGCATCTCCCGGATCAGCCGCTTCATGAGCGTTGCCTTGCCGCCGGCGCCCATGACGCAGACCATATCACTCGGGGAGACGTCCATCAGCGAACGCAGTTTTTGCGAAGAAGATAATTCCATGGGCATTTTAAGCTGCGGTGCGGTAGATTCTCTCGATATCCTCAAGCGTGAGCTCTTTGGGATTGCAACTCAGAAGTCGTTCGAGCTTGAAGGCGGCTTCGGCCAAATCCGGGATGGCGTGTGCGGGAACGTCTACTTCGCCGAGTCGGGTGGGTACCCCGCAATCACGACAGAGTTTCTCGACCGCGCCCACGGAAAGTTCCGCCGCTTCGGCATCGGACATGCCATCCGTGGATTCGCCCAGTATCTGGGCGATGCGGGCGAATTTCTCGGGCGCCGCCGCGTAATTCTCCTTCATGACGTGGGAGAACATCAGTGAGTTGCTGACCCCGTGGGGAATATGGAAACGCGAACCGAGCGGATACGCCAGGGCATGAATGGCGCCAGCGCCTGCACCTGCGAGCGCGACCCCGCCATAGTATGACCCTAAGGCCATGTTGGTTCTGGCCTCGATGTCGCTTCCATCTTTGCATACGCTCCTCAAGGAGCGGGCGATAAGTTTCATGCCCTCCAGGCTGTACATTTCGCTCAACGGGGTGGCGTTTCTGGCCACGTAGGTTTCCAGGCAATGCGTGAAGGCGTCTACACCGGCGGCGGATGTGACTTTCGGAGGTGCGGAAAGCGTGAGATTCGGGTCGACGATAGCGGCGAACGGGATGACGTGCGTACTCACAATAGCCAGTTTCACCTGCTCTTCCGGCACCGAGAAGATGGCATTGGGAGTGGCTTCGGCGCCCGTTCCGCTCGTTGTGGGCGCCAAAATGGTGGAGAGACCCGGTTTCGGCACGAGTTCTATCCCCAGATAATCCCTGGGCGCGCCGTCGTTTCCCAGCAGAACGCCGATGGATTTCGCCATGTCCATCGAACTGCCGCCCCCGACCCCGACGACGAGGTCGAAAGAACCGTTTTTGAATTCATCAAATGCCTGCTCCAGATCGCCGATGGCCGGTTCGGGCGGGCACTCGTCGTAAATCGTTACTTGAACCCCTGCTTCCTCGAGGGGAGCCAGCGCCATGTCAGCCACACCAGCGCCTCTCACGCCTTTGTCCGTGAAAAAAAGCGCGTTGCGGGCGCCCAGAAACTCCGTTTCATCCTTGATTTTCGCTATGGTTCCGAGGCCGAACCAGGTCCTTTTCGGGTGGCGTATGCTGTGCATGAGGCGAACTCCTTGCGTTTAACTCTATTGTCGGGAAATCATTTGTTCAGGATGCTTCCAACCCCGAGAGACGGCATTATCCCCATGCGCAGGGCCTGATGCAACGGATTCGGGGGAAATTTCGTGAATCAAGGTTTCCAGACGCGGTTCGTCAGAAGCCGCCATGCGTTCCTGTAGGCGATGAGTTTTCTGGCGGGCGGGCTGATTTTTCCGAGGACGTTTTGGCGGAAAAAGAGCGTCCTTCTCACATAGACCGCTGGACCAGCGGGAGAGGAATCGTTCCCGGCGGTGAAGTGCCCCACGCGCGCTTCGAGCAACGCCCGCCATTCGCGGGAGAAGGCCCCGCCCGGGTCGTAGAGGTGGTTTTTCCGCGGAATGGTTACATCGGTGGGGGCCGGCGGGTCCTGTGTCAGGGTGAAGAATAGGCCCGCGTGTCTCAGGCTCAGCGCCCGCAGGAGGCCGTGCCCGTATCCGGGTAAAGCGTTCAAATTCAATATCCTGCCGGCTTGCGTCCAGATGACCCTCGCCTCGGGCGTCTCCCGCAACAGCCGTTCGAGTATCTCCAGGCCATCGTCATAAGGCGGCATGTCGAGCACGAGATAGCTTCGTTGTTGGGCTGCCAGACGAATCATCGCCCCCAGAGCCTCTCCGGCCCGTTTCAGCCGGGCCTTGTCGGAGGAGACGGGCCGCCACGTGACCCTCCCGATCCCGAACGCACCGCCCGCAAGCTGCCGTTTGATGCCGGACAAGGAGCCAGCCTGCCCCCAGTCTTTCTCGGTCGCCGAGGTGGTGAGCGGAATCAACCGACCGGGGTATTGCGCTACGGCTTTCTCGATGGCCTCTTCATTCGTGGAAGTGACTGCGCCCAGTGCGACGCCCGCGCGGTTCATTCCCTCGATGAGTTGTTTGGCGCTCCTCCAGCGGTCGATCGAGATTTCGAGGTCAATCAGGGGCCAGGGGTCGGATGCGAGATGCGCTCTGAGCGTACGTTCATAGAGCTTGACTCGCGCATCACCGATTCGTTTCGCGTTCGATTTCAGTGAGTTGGGCGGTTTCGCGGCGTCGGAAACCCCGGCGGTGAAGAGTGGCCCGATCAGGAGCAGGAGCGAGAAAACGATGAGGCATATCGCCCGAATTCGGGCTCGAATAGCTTCTCGAAGGAGAAGAAAAGCCACTGTCATCCTACCCGTTCACGATGGCGACGGCGCGGATGTGCGTCCCGGTGGCGCCGCGCCAGTGAAGCGGCAGGACGCTCGCCGTGAACCCGTGCGCGGCGGGGATGGCGTCCAGGTTGCAGAGGTTCTCGATGTGCCAGTATTCGCGCGTCTGGAAGAGGCGATGGCACGGCCAGGGGTCCTTGCGTTCGAGCATCTCCTTGATGGGCAAATCGAAGCCCGGCGCGTCGATGCCCATCACGGATACGCCCTGGTCGATGAGCCACTCCGCGCTCTCGCCCACCATGCCGGGATGGTCCGTCAGGTAGCGCGGCTCGTCGTTGTAGGCGGCCGCCCCCGTCCAGAGGAAGACGATTTCACCGCCTTGTATCGAATAGTTCTCCTTCGCGATCGCTTCTTTCAAGTCGTTGATTTCAATGGCCTCGCCGGGTTTCTTGCCCCGCATGTCGAGCCTCAGGCCCGGCCCGTAGCACTTCTCCAGCGGGATGTCCTCGGACCACGAATCGTTCATGCCGCCGTGGCTTCTCGCGTCGATGTGCGTGCCGCAATGCTCGCTGAAGATGCACACGCTGTGGGCGAACAGCTCGGGGAAGCCCATCTTGTCGGTGCCGATGCGGCGCGCGGACTCGAACGTGGTCTCAATCATCTGGATGACGGGCTGCGGCGTGCCCGGGTAGCGCTCCATCCACATGTGGACGGGCATGGACAGGTCGATAATCTCAGGCATTTGCTCGCATCTCCTCTCGTTTCCTTGCATTTCCCGGTTTTGTGCGGACGGCGGATGCGCCTAATATACATCATCGCGCGGCCGGAAGAACCCCTTGGCCCGCCTCCCGTTTCGCGCCGGTTTCATTTCCAGAATATCATCGTCAATTTATCGAAAAACCCCGTGAATTTATCGAATTTTATCGAAATTTACGGAAATTCCCCCGTCCCCGGACGCGCCCGGCGGCTTCGCGATTCTACACGAACGCTCTGCGATCCCCGTGACGGCAAGTGCGGGAAAATGCGCGGTCGGACCCGGTCGAGGAACGAGGGTTCGACGCAGGCGGGGAGGGGTAGTTGAGAAAGTCCATCGATGCGGGAAAACCACCGTCATTCCGGCGAAAGCCGGAATCCATTCTCAAGCAGAATGACAAAACTCCGGCTTTTCATCTCCCCGTCATTGGCGGGAACCAATCAGAAAATAAAAAACAAAAGCAAAACAAATGGATTCCGGCTTTCGCCGGAATGACGAACGAAAAACAAATTCGTCGTGGGTCCCGAGAAGAGAGCGCCGCCTACCGAAGGGACAGGTCGCAGGCCTGTCCGGGTCGCGACTTGTCCCTACAGAGAGAGACAACAACGGGGCCAAGCGTTTCGGGCGGAGGCGCAGGTCTGTGGGACAACCCCGAGGAGGGGCTGGCACTGCAAAGGACACGAACGCTCTCCCATCGGGACTTTTTCAACAGCCTCCCATTGGCGGGAATACGGAAGAAATAAAAAAGCAAAGGCAAAGTCCCTGGATTCCGGCTCGAGGCCGGAATGACGATCAAAACCGCACACCTCTTTGGGACAGCCCCGGGGAGGGAAGGTTTGCCGGGTGAGGAGCGAGGCGCAATCCCGGCTGTTTGCCGTTCAAGGAGAAGCGCTTGCCGGGCGATGAGGTGAATCGCGATTGACCTACCTGAGCCGCGCCTCTTTCAGCCGCTCGTAAACCTCCGTTCCCCGGAGCGCGGCGTTTCCTTTCGCGTAGTCCCAGGGCGTCTTGCCGGATTTGTTGATGGCATTCGGGTTCGCTCCCGCGTCCAGCAGAGCCTGAACGACCGCCGGCGTCCCGCTCTCTCTCGCCGCCGCGTGCAGGGGCGTCTGCTTGAACTTGTCCCGCGCGTTCACCTTGGCGCCCGCCTTCACCAGCGCACCCACGATCGCAGGCGTCTTGCCGAACGCGGCGGCCGCGTGCAGGGGCGTCGTTCTCTTATAGAGATTCCGCGCGTTGGGATTCGCCCCCGCTCTCACCAGCGCCTCGATGACCGCGGGACTCGTGCTGTAAGCCGCAGCATTGTGCAGGGGAGCGTCTCCGCTGAACACGCTGCGCGATACCGGGTCGGCTCCGCCTTTCACGCAGCGGGCGATATCGTTTGCGTCGGCGCCTTCGAAGAAGGCTTGCGTGTTCCAGTCGTCGCACGAAACACCCGCCGCCACGGCGGGAGGCGCGCCCGTCACCACCGCGAGCCACAGGCACAGTCCCGCAAGCAACACTCTGAAAAATCCGGCTCTCGTAATCATCTCCGCTTCCGCCTTATCAGGTTCGCTTCATTTCATAAAATAAAGCCGTTGTGTTTCGCGTGTGGTGTTCTCCATGTTGTGCCTTGCTCGTTATTCCGAGTATGCCGGATTCCGGGCGGATGAGGAACGGGCCTTCTATTCCGACTGAAGAGGGAATGGTTGCCGACAAATGCGAAAAGGCGTTTCTGATTTTTGCCTTTGATCGTCATTCCGGTGTCAGACCCGACCAATGCGGGAGGGTTTGCGGAATCCATTTTGACTTTGCCTTTTCGTCTCTTTCACGTCCCCACCCCGCACGTCGTTTTGGTTATGAGCCTGATGTAGGGGCTGCATATGGACCTGTTGAAAAAGCCCACCAAAGGAGCGCACCGAATTTCACTCCCCCCTTTGAGGGGGCTGTTGAAAAAACCGGCCCTGGGATCGGGCGGTATGGAGGTTCACGCGGTGCGGCGCGGGCGCGATGGTTTTGTAGGGGCAGGCCTCCGTGCCTGTCCGCCCCTCCGTGGTTGTCCTGATTGTGACCATCCTGCAAAAGGACAGGCACGGAGGCCCCGGACAACCCTTTTGGGTTGTCCGGCTACGGTAGACAATTCGAAGATCGGGATTCTCTCCCTCCCCTGTAGGGCTTTTCAACAGCCCCGATACGGGAGCGTTTGCCGACTGGAGAGAGTCTGCCGACCGATGCGGGAGCGATTGCCAGGACTGATGAAAGCCGACTGTCGCGTTGATGAAATCGCGCAGCACCGTCTTTCCGACTTCCACCTCGCCCGAGAGGAGACAATCGACGCCTTCTTTCAGAAGCTCCTCCCGGAAGCCTGAGTCGCGCTCGACCCGCGCCTGAATCGTTTCCCTGAAATCCCGCGTGAGTGGCATGGTTGGTTCTCTCCGTGTCGGCGGCGCAACGGCGTGGTGATTGCAAAAACTGAAACGGATGGTAAAATGCATCATCAGTAAGTCGTCGGATAGATGTATTACTTTCCGCTTTTTCCACCACGAGACTGAGGGCCCGCCATACACGGAGTTGTGTGAATGGGACAGATGGGCCTGGCATCCAGTGAGACGGTCAGCATATTGATGTTTCTTCTGCCGGGATTCGTGGCGGCGGCTGTTTTCTATTGGATCACTTCGCATCCCAAACCCGGTGCTTTCGAGCGAATCGTTCAGGCGTTGATTTTCACCATCTTGGTGCAGGCGCTGGTGAAGATATTTGTTTTCGCCATGGAGGGGGTCGGCTGGACTTTTTCTTGGGACGAGACCGGGCACTTGGTCTTTTCTACCGCGACGGCGATTGGTCTCGGGCTGGTGGCGGTCTATATTTTGAACAGGGATATACCGCATCGCTATTTGCGCCGCATCGGCGTCACGAGGGAGAATTCCTATCCGTCGGAATGGTATTCTGTATTCGACCGCCATGCGGGCAGCTATCTTGTATTGCACCTGAAGGGCGAACGCCGCCTTTACGGCTGGCCCACGGAGTGGCCGAGCCGCCCCGATGAAGGACATTTTTTGATTGAGGAGGTAGAATGGCTTCATGGCGACGAGCGCACTCCCGCGAAGGGCGTCGCCGGCATGATGGTGCCTGCTTCCGAAGTCGAGATGGTGGAGTTTTTAGCGCAAACAACTCCCACGGAATAAGGAGCAACCCATGGCGAAAGAACAGAACCCGCCTCCGAGCAGATCCGGAAAAGGCCCGGCCGTCAAGCCTCCACCTCCCCCGCCTCCTCCGCCGAAGAGGAGGTAGGGTTGTCTAAGTCCTGAAAGTCGATGTTCGCGTTGTTGAATCTTGCAAAGCGGTCTAATCGCTCACCCGATGTGAGCTTGGGAATCACTCCCCCCTTGAGGGGGCTGTTGAAAAAGCATCAAGGGAGGAGAGCATCCCAATTATCGAATGGTGTTCACTATAGTGGACAGGTCATAGGTCTGTCCGGGTCGCGACCTGTCCCAAAGAGGTGGTGCGGTTTTGATCGTCATTCCGGCGAAAGCCGGAATCCATTTGCGGGTGCGAGTGAATACACAGCGGCATTTCATTCCCCAACGATGCGCGAGAACCCTGAGGAAAGGCAAAAGGCGTAATAATGGATTCCGGCTTTCGCCGGAATGACGGTGAGAGAAACCCTCGTGGGGCGGGATTACGTGTCCGCGCCTTATTTACTTGAACCGCGCATCGTTCAACCGCCAGTAGACTTCCGTCCCCTTGAGCGCGGTGTTTTCTTTCGCGTAATCCCAAGGTGTTTTTCCGGATTTGTCTTGTGCTTCGGGATTGGCTCCGGCATCCAACAATACCACAACAACCGTTGGGGTTTTGCTTAACGCGGCCGCGACATGCAAGGGAGTTAACCCATGATTAGCTCTCAAGTTCACATTGGCTCCAGCATTTATTAGGCTAGTTATAATTGCCGGATATTTACTGTGCCTTGCGGCATAATGTAGAGGTGTCAATCCTTTTTCATCCCGTGCGTTTGGATCTCCACCAGCTCTCACGAGAGTTGTCACGTCCTCAGGTTTTTTGCCGATCTCCGCAATCATGTGTAGGCGAGTCCACCCTTTTTCAGTTCGCGCATTCACCTTGGCTCCTGCAACCAGCAATGTTGCTGTTATTTTATTGTTTGCAGCCATGTGCAGGGGCGTCCAACCTTTTTCAGTCCGCACATTCAATTTAGCTCCAGCACGCAATAATATTTTCACGATTGCCGGAGTTTTGTTGTTCGCAGCTGCGACGTGTAAGGGGGTCAACCCTAGATTAGTTCTCGCGCTCACCTTAGCTCCAGCTTTTATGAGAGCGGTTATTTTTGCTGGATTTTTACTGTGTCTCACCGCGAGGTGTAGAGGTGTCCGTCCTTGTTCGTCTCGCGCATCCGGATTTTTCGTCTTGAGACAGTAGGAGATGTCCGCCATTCGTGCACGTTTAAAGAACTCCAAAGTGTTCCAACCCTCACATGAAACCATAAATGGTGTCGTAAAAGTTGCCTTCAACTCTCTTTTTACCTTTTTCCTTAGTTTCGTAGGTTTGAGTCGATCCTTATCAAGCCGTTGGCATATATCCGTCCCTTTGAGCGCAATATTCGCCTTTGTGAAATCTTGCGGTGTTTCACCTGCTATGTTTTTCGACAATGGGTTAGCCCCGGCGCTCAATAAGGCTTTCACGATGGCGGGGTTTTTATTGAAGGCCGTCGCCCAATGTAAAGGTGTTAATCCGAATTCATCCTGCGCGTTCAAATTAGCACCGGCCTTAATCAGGAAGGTCACGACTGCTGGAGTTTTGTTCCATCCCGCTGCAATGTGTAAGGGGGTCCATCCGTTTTTATTCTGTGTGGTCACATTCGACCCAGCTTCAATACAATAGGAGATTTCCTCCACACTAGCGCACTCGAAGAACTCTCTTGTATTCCAATTTTCACACGAAACTCTCTCCAGTTGCTGGTGAGGCTCCGTTCCCTTGAGTGCAATGTTCATCATTGCGTAATCCGATGGCGTTTTACCTGCATTGTCTTTCGCCGCTAAATCTGCTCCTGCATCTAGCAGGGTTTTCACGACGTAAGGGTCTTTACTGAACAGTGCTGCCCAGTGCAGGGGTGTCAATCCATTTTTATCTCGTGTGTTAGGGTTGGCCCCTGTAATAAGCAAGACGTTCACAACTTGGGAGCCGCTAAAAGCCGCCGCATAATGCAAAGGTGTTCTTGCGTATTTATTTCGCGTGTACTGATTTTTCATGAGACAGCGGGAGACACCAGCCAAGTCAGCGCGTCCTAAGAACTCTTTTGTATGCCAATTTGAGCACGAAACCTCCGCTGACGCCGGAGTCGCAACCCCCCACGCAGCAACCAACAGGAAAAGCGCCACGAGCAAGGGTCTCATTTTTGTCCCCTCACCCCCGCTTCCACTTCACGAAATCCAGCCACCACCTCTCCCGCACCGCGTTCTTGAGGTTCGGCCTCATCGCTGCGCTTCTCGGCGTGCCGTAGGCGGCCTCCTCCCAGGCGTCCGAGAGCGGGATGGCGGGGTCTTCCATGTCGTAGATCGCGATGATGCGCCGCGCGCCCGTTTTGGTCTCCTGTATTTCCGCCTCCGCCGTCGCTCCGCCCGTGGCGGCGGTTTCGAGCTGGTACACGCGCCCGCGCCTCATGCCATCCACTTCATACAGCCGCTCCAGGTGCTCCTCGTCGTACCAGGCGATCATCTCCTCCTTCATCTCCTCGGTGTCGGGGTTGGGGCTCACCATGTAGAGGTAGGGCGCATCAAAACGGTGCGGCTCGCCGATGGAGGTCCGGAGGCTGTAGACCGCGCGCTCCGCATTCTTGATGAAGGCCATGCACTGGCGCGTCCAGGGCGATGGGTTGTCCCTCGATTCTTTGTAGTAATCGCTCGTAAACGCCGCGAGGGTGTCCCCCTCGAAGGTGCAGAGCACGTTGTGATTCGCGCTCTCGTCCACCGCGTTGTAGCGGTAGCCCGCGCGGAAACCGGGGCCGTCCATCCTGTCCGTGGAATGCTCGCAGTTGTGCCACTTTCGGAATTCTTCGATGTTCTCTGCGTCGACGTTCAGCCAGATGGCGACGAGCGCCTGGGTCGGGTTCATCCCGTGCTCTCCTTATTCGATGCCCGCGAGCCTTTTCGCGTAGTCGATGGCCGGGGCGACCTCGTGCTCGCGCCAGATGGTCATCTTCTCGGCCTCGATGCTGCCTTCGGCGTGAATCGCGAGCACGGCCTGATAGCCCGCGAAGTCCGAAGCCGTGATCTCCGCGATCAGGTTCATGAGCCTTAAGCGGTCCAGGGTCGACGCGGAGGGGGATGCGCCCAGGTACTTGTCGATCAATTCCCCGAGTCTCGGGTCGTCCAGGTCCTCCGCACTCGGGCCGGTGACGAGCAGCCCCCCCGCGATGTCCTGCACCCAGGCGAGCGCCTGGTGGTAGCCGGTGGCGAAATGCAGCTTCGCGATGTTGATGATCTCCGCGTTCGGCACGGCGACCCCGTCCATGACCTTGCACTCCCTCGCGGCCTCGCGCGTCATGCCCCTACAAATCTGCGCGTAGGAGATGAGCTTTGCGAGCTTGTCGCGCACGTGGCCAGCGCGCAGGATGCCGTTGTACTCCGCCATCAGGTGCGACGCGCCCACGAACAGGT
>JAPPHK010000281.1 GCA_028820795.1 Nitrospinota bacterium
CGCACCAAACAGCGTCGTATGCTCGTCGGCCAGCCACCCCACTAATGCAGCGAGGACGAGGGCAATGGCGATCTGCCAGTGCAACGGAATGCCGATAAACCTCGAAAGTGCGCTACGCTGGCTCATCATTTATTTCTCCTTTGTCAATGGTCGGCCCAATTCGTAATCTTTCTCTCCAACACCAAGGACAACACCATGATCTACGACGGACACGCCTATTGCTTCCCACCGCCAAGCCGCAACGGGGGCTTCACCGACCCCGCCGAGTTCTGGCGACACCTACAGCTATTTATGGCCCATGCCCGGCAGCAGCCCTGCTGGCGGCGCGCCGATCGCGCCCCGGCCGACGCCACGGGCCTCTACAACCCAGATCGCCCCTGGCGCTTCGATGGCCTACGGGACGCCGCCTTCCGCACCGGGGACCACGGCCTCGTCGAGTGGACGGTGGACGGCGAGGACTACGTAAAGCAGGCCCTGCCGCCGTGGACGGTGGACTTCGCCTTCCCCGCCGACAGCCTAGTGGCGGAGATGAACTACGCCGGCATCGATCGGGCGCTCCTGCACCGCACCCCGTACATGGGTCTCAACGACGGCTACATCGCCGACTGCTGCCAGCGCCACCCAGAGCGGATCCAGGGCTTAGCCCACGTGCCCGAATGGTGGTTCCCCAGCCGGACGGACGACGCCGTCGCCAAGCTACAACGGGCGATTCGCGATCACGGCCTGTCGGGCCTGCAGTTCATGCCCTTCCACCGGCCCCTCTACAACCTCTCCTCCGAGTGGACCGGACCCGACTTCGATCCTTTGTGGGCAGCCGTGGCCGAGCTGGGGATCCCCATGTTCTTCACCCTCGGCGCAGTCAACTCGCCCGCCGCCTACCTCGACGAGTTGCGCGCTTTGCGCACTTGGATGGACCGCTTCCCCGACGTCGATGTAGTCATGACCCACGGCTTCTCCTGGCGGATGTTCGCCGACGAAAACCGGCTCCACGTGCCCGACGAGGTGTACGAGGCAGCGCCCATCGGCCACCCGCGCTTCCACATCCAGATTCTCTTCGCCGTATTCCTCCAGTCGCGCTGGGACTACCCCATGCCACAGATGCGGCCCGTCCTAGAGAAAATGGTCGAACGCATCGGTGCCGATCGCATCCTGTGGGGAACGGACATCCCCATCGTGCTGCTGCACTGGACCTATCGCCAGAGCCTCGACTACGTGCGGCGCTACTGTCCGTTCATAGGCGAATCCGAAATGGCGGCGATCCTCGGCGGCAACATGGAACGGCTCCTAAGTTCGGAACGGTAGCTTAGCATCTCACTCCAACACCGACCCCTCCTCTTCCACCCGCCCGTACGTGCGCGCGAATTCTTCAGACCCATCGTCGTGCCACACCTCGAAAGACAATCCCCGAATAGTCCCCTCGGCAAAGCCGGTCAACGCGTCTATCGGCGGGATGCTAGCCGTGTAGAGCACGTGCCCGTCCGGCAGGCGCAACTTGCCCAAGTGCCGGGGGATTTCCGCCGGCCCGCGCTGCGCCAAGCGCGCAATGACCGCTTCGTCCACCTCCACGCCGAGGCCCGGCCCCTCCGGCACGGGCGAACAGCCTTCGACGATCTCAATGCGCTGACGAGCCGCGTCCTCCTCGTACTGGTCGTCAAGATTGATCGAGTGGGCCGCTGTGGGCAGCACGGCTGACAAATGCAGCGCCAATGCCTTGGCCAAGGTGCCCCCGGTTAGCTGCACCACCACCTGCATATTGGCTTTGCCATAGGCCAAACCGCGCACCAACGCATCGCCGAATCCGCCGCAGTACTCGGCCACGATGTACGCATCGGCCATCCCCTGCACGACCTCCTGCAACCCACCCAGCGGTGGCACGTGCATGACCAGCGGCACACCGCATTGGGCGCGGAGCCGCCGCCAGCCTTCTACATCGCTCAGCACCAAGGGATCCTCGATATAGCCCACTACGGGCGACTTTTCGAGCTGTTTGACGATGGGCAACACCGTGGCCAAGGTGCGGTTGGAGTTGAAGTCGTACTGCATCTTGAAGCCGAGTGGTGCCACATCCTCTACCGCGCGGTTCTGCTCGAACACGTCGTGGTGCTGACAAGTGTGCATCTTGAACAGCCGATAGCCTTGATCGGCGGCGCGGACGATTTCGCGGCTCAGTTCTTCGGGATCGGCGGGCCGCGTCCAAGCCGCCACGGGCACGCGGTCGCGCACCTTGGGCCCCATCAGCTTGTAGGCCGGCACTTCGAGGTACTGGCCCATCACGTCGTACAAGGCCCCGGCCAAGCCGAGGTGGACCTCGCTGCCCAAAAAGTCGAAGGGACTGCGCCCGATGAGGCCCTCCACGCTCTGCGCGGGCGGTGGCGTGCAGCGGTACTCACCCCAGCCCACCAAGCCGTTGTCGGTTTGCACCTTGAAGAAGGTGCGCTGGTCAATGGAGCGGAAGCGCACGGTGTGCTCGGCGTTGCGAGCGGCGAGCGGCACGTGCGCTGGAATGATGTCAACATCGGTAATTTTCACGGTTTTCTCCTCAGCTAAGACGCTAAGACACAGGGTTGCGCCTAAAGTTAATCCGCTATTGATAGCGTTGTTTTGACGTTGTCAATTCGGTCAGTTACATTTACGCAAAGTTTTGCTTCATAGCAACCTATATACCGCCGGTACTTTACCGATCTTCTACTATGAATGGCACAATGAAGTTTTTGGATTATTTACGCGAAGAACTCGAGCCGCAAGGGCCTAGCCCGGTCGCTCCGCTAGTTATAGATCTCTTTGCTGGCTGTGGCGGATTGGCACTTGGGTTTGAAGCGGTTGGGTTTGAGACGATTGGGTTTGAAATGGCGGAGGACGCTTGTGAGACGTACGCTGAGAATCTTCGCGGGGAATGTAATTGCGTTACCCTGACAAAAGAAACGGACTTGAAAGTTGCGCCGGATATAGTTATCGGTGGTCCTCCGTGCCAGCCCTTTAGCGTCGGCGGGCTACAAATGGGGAGCGATGACCCAAGAGACGGATTCCCGGTTTTTCTCGCGTGTATTGAAAAATATAACCCTAAGATCGCTATGTTTGAGAATGTCAGAGGTATGCTTTACAAAGGTCGTCATTATCTTGCTGACATTGCCCAATTCCTAGAAAAACTCGGCTATATTGTGGAAACTCAAATTTTACAAGCTATTCACTTTGGGGTTCCACAAAAGAGAGAACGGCTCTTCGTCGTCGCTCATCGGGGAAACTGGAGCTTTCCCCAAGGCACGTTCTTCCAGCCAGTTACTGCTGGAGAAGCACTAGCAGAGCTTGCGTACAGCATCCCTGAGAACGCCAAATTTCTGACGCCGAGCATGGACAGATACGTCGCAAATTACGAACGCGCTTCTCAGTGTGTTCGTCCTCGTGATCTCCATCTCAACCAACCCGCAAGAACGCTAACGTGTCGCAATCTAAATGGAGCTACCGGCGATATGATGCGTATTAAACTAAAGGACGGAAGGCGGCGGCGGCTCACCGTACGAGAAAGTGCCCGATTGCAAGGTTTTCCTGATTGGTTTCGGTTTTGCGGGACTGAAGGTAGCCAATTCAATCAAATAGGGAATGCGGTGCCACCACTACTAGCAAAGGCATTAGCGATAGAAGTTAGGAAATGCTATGATGGCCCCGAGCATTCACGAGTTGAGATTGACCGCATTAACCGAAAACACCAGCAAGTTCTTCAACTCGAGATGTTTTAATCATGGACTCCATACAGATTAAAATATCAGAAGCCCGCAAAATTCTCCAAGCGATAGGTCTTCCGCTCGGGGAAGGAAATCTAAAAACGGAACTGAGACAAAATCGGCTTGCTCTTACACTGCTTGCAGTGGCCGATATAAAACCCTCGTCAAAATGGGCAGAGGCAAAAGTACACGGGGATGGAAACAACTACGCTTTGCGAACTCGAGATATTATAGGGTTTTGGAACGAATTTTACGGATTGCAAATCTCGCCGGGATCCTATGATGATGTAAGGAGAAAGAATCTCATTTATTTGGTCGAAGCAGGATTAGTTCTGCCTAGTGTTAACGATCCAGATGCCAATACTAATAATCCAACTCGCCGATATGCTGTATCGCGGGTTGGTGCCGACATTTTACATTGGTTTGGAAAATCTGGGTGGGAGAAATGTGTGGATCAGTTTAAGGCTGAATGTGGAGATTTACGTAAAAGACTACAAAGAGATCGCCAACGGGCAATGATACCGGTGAAACTCCCAACCGGACAAGAGCTATCCTTAACTACAGGTCCCCACAATGTTCTACAAAAAGCTATCGTCGAAGATTTTTTGCCTCGTTTCGCACCTAGCTCTGAGCTTCTATATTTAGGCGATACTATAGAAAAGCAGCTCTTTAAGCACGAAGACCGCCTACGGGCACTGGGGTTTTCCAGTTTAGATCACGGTCTTCTACCAGACGTAATAGCCTATTATCCAAAGAAAAATTGGATTCTCTTGATCGAAGCAGTCCACTCTTCCAATCCGATCAGCCAACTGAGACATTTAGATTTGGAACGCTTAACTGAAGGGTGTCAGGCAGGAAGGGTGTTTGTAAGTGTTTTTCAGAACCGCGAGGAATTTAGAAAATGGATTGTCGAGATAAGTTGGGAAACAGAGGTATGGCTCGTCGACGAACCTGCTCATTTGATTCATTTCGACGGCGAGAAATTTCTCGGCCCACACCAAGTTGATTGACAAGCTACTTGACACCCCCATTCATTCTGTCGAAGTTGCCCGCCGAATTTGAATCTCCTCTCATCTACGACCGGCCATAGCTGAATCTCCCATTTATGCCTTCTTACATATCTGCTTACGACACCGAAGCTGTGTATGCTTGGTGGGACGCGCCGTCCGGGCCGGGCTACCAAGGCCGGATCAGCTACGAGGGAGAGCGGCTAGCCGAGTGCATTGCCGGCGTCCGGGCCGTGGCCCAAGTGCATCTAGAGCGGCAAGCGCCCGCCTCCTTTTTCATCGTCGCCGAGCTGTTGCAATGCGCCGCATCCGAATTCCGCGCCATTCTCGACGAGCCCCTTTTCGACATCCAATGCCATTCGTTCACCCACAAAGACCTAATCAGTTTAGTCGATGACCAAGCCGCCTTACAGTACGAGTTAGTCGATTCCAAAAAACTGATCGAAGACACCTTTTCCCGCCCAGTGATCGGCTTGACCGCGCCCGGCGGCTACACTCGTGGCTTCATTGGCCAAGAGCGCATCCTGCACGTGATGTGGGAGGCCGGCTACCGCTACATGCGCACCGTCGGAGCCGGGCCGGACGGAACCATGCCCGCGCCGCTCAACCGGCCCTTCTGGTACGCCCGCGAGGGCTTCCCCGGTCTCCTCGAAATGCCCTCGCACGCCTGGCACGACAACATCCTCACCGGGCAGCCGGGCAAGGTGCTGTGGCCGCCGCACTTCCCTTGGCCCTATCCGTCGCACATGCCCGAAGACGCCCAAGGCGTGTACGCAGCCTACGCCCCAGGCATCGACTACGTGCAACAAGCAAACCTGCCCTACTACTTGCCCATCTTCCACCCTTGGTCCGTCTATCGTATCGACCGCCGCGCGCGGCAACTCGACCTCCTCCTGCGCCATGCACAAACGGAAAACCTCTCTCTCATCTCCTGCACCCAACAGTACGAACACGCCCTAGCGCATAAATCCCAAATCCCCGACGCCTCGCCAGACGACCTATAAAAAAACTCCAGCGAGAGCATAGTAGTCCCTCTGTCAAGGATTTGTCTCACACCCTGTCTGCGAATGAATGAATCGAACCGACGCTTATTGAGGATTGATGTCTGCGGTTTTTGGCCCGACCTGAAGCGTGTCGCAAGCAGCCAATAATTGCTGCGCATATGATTCTGCCGTGAGCTGGATCCACTTCCGCCGAATCTTGAATGCAAAAGCGAGTATATGTACAATGATCAATGCTACACTCATCCAGACCTGCATGCCAATAGTTTGAATAGTAGTCGCCATTTCCCCTGTCCAAGAATTGTATACGATAACTGCCACTAAAGAAATTGCTAACCCATCTACGACGAACGCCCACGGCTTGAGTGCCCAAATATTTCGGCGAAAGCCGTAGTTTATGTTTTCTCGAAATATCAAATCGAATCGCTCACGATCCCTAGTATTTGCTAACAACCAAGACGTAGCACTCTCGTATCCATCGTCGGCCTTTTCCGGAGATTTCTGTTCATCTTTCAGAGATGCCAGTTTCAATCCTGGTACAGCACGATTTAGAAAGGCATGATACCGCTTCTTCGTCAATCTAGGGAGCCGTGTGTCACGATGCCGCAGCATGGCTACCGATGGTTTGCCATCCCACAACTGAAATAGCATCGGTTCGAGCGCTTTACCACGATCCCTACCAATCTGGGTCAGAAACGTCGTTCCCCCACAGTAAAGAATAAGCCCACCAACTGTAGCCCATATCGTGCCAAAATCGGGAATCATAAGTACAACTGAAACGAAAACGGGAAGTGCACACAAAAGGGCAGGTCGAAGCCGAGCTTTGCGATCATACGGATTAAGAAAGAAGGTTAAAAATCCAGGCATTTAGTCTCGCCCCCCATGATCGCCCTCTACATCCGCAGAGAAAGCGTGAAAACCGATAGGTGTCTTTATCAGGAAAATTGATGGTGTTAGACGAGCCAACGATACTGCTTCTGCCGTGGCTCGGTCCGTTGGTGATGGGCCGCATGACGAAAGATGACTATGCCATGTGCCAAGGCAGTAGAGTGACCAACCCACGGTCTCCGAATAAGCACACATCTGCTGGCGCAGTCCCTTCGTCCCAAGGACAAACTCTCTAGCCGAGCGGACGCTATCGTCCGGCGGGTCCAGTACGTCAACGACATGAATGGTCCGCGATGCCTCTGATAGTCTTCCCATAAGTACACCTCCCGTTTCGACCCCTGGCCATCGTGCTACTTCTACCTGTATTTTTTTCGTCGCACGTGCGTGAATGTGCACACGCCATCTTTCGCCGTTCTTCGTTTTTACGACTGTCACTGGCGGAACTTGATAGGTATACCATTCTAGACCAAATCCATCATCGGATAACCGTCCTATAAGGACTTCCCCTCCTTTATCCGGTAGCCCATCGCGCTGCCTTGCCAGCAGATATTCGGACATTCCGGCCGCAAACAAGGAAAGGCGTCCATCTGACATAGCCATCGTCAGTGAACCGCAGCCTTGGCCTATATTCTGCCGTGACATAGCGTCATTACTACCAAAAACGATGGACGCCAAGGTCGAATCCATTTGCAGAAGCGCATAATACTCTGCTATCATATCCGCCGTATTCGGATTTCGGTTTGGCCCTTCAATAGTAATCATCCCGACAAGTCCGCCGGCAAATAGCGAGGTTTCGATAACTCTAGTGGTCATCAGTTCCGTGACCGCGAGAGATTCACGAACGACCGAGGATGCCGTCGTATTCACAACTGCCCAAGAGCGCTTTGGCCATGCCCGCCGCGCATCGCCCTTGGACATCAAGACGCTTGCTACATCCTTCGAGATCGGTATCGCATTCTGATCTAGCCCATGCAGTGCCTCGCACAGCACTTGGGCCTTGTTACGCATCCAAAGAAGCTGCATATCGCCTGTTGTCGGAGTAAGCGCATGGCGTGCCGCATTGTGCGGTGCCATCACTGATCTGTCGATAACGACTTCGGGACCGTTTCCGGCGCGTGCGAGATGAAGCGCCAGTTTAGACCCAAGGCTACCAGCACCAACAATCGTCCAAGGTTGTTCCGACATTACCTCGCTCCCGGCCATTTGAGCGAGGAGGGAACGGGATATGGCATGTAGGTGAGCGGCAGGTCGAACCGTCGTCGTGTCGCCAGCGGCGAACAGTGTGGGAAAACAAATATCGACGACATACGGACATAACTCGATGGGACTTTGGCTTCCTATAACTTTGAATGGCCGCCGTGCCAAAAACACCACCGCCATCGTGAACGGTCCTGACTCTGGATGCTTGGATAGACAACGCTTCAGCCATTTCAGGCCGGAATTGAACTCATTTGCACAACCATACATACTGGCGCGCTTCTTGAGATCAGCTACATTCTCAACCTCTTCAGGTAGATAGATATCATTGACTATCAGCTTACCAGAAGGGTGTTTGCCGGGCCAGACGACCAACACCAAGGACTTGCCCCAACGGAACTGCGAATCTCCGTTTACCTGTGCCTCGTTGAAGAGTTTGGGAGCGGTTCCAGGGCTGAGCCTGACCTCCTCGCTTGAAACATGACCATAAATGAAACCCACGGGATCGTTAGCGGTGCGCTTCAGATAAGCAAGCTCAAAGAACCTGTGTCCACCATCGCGGTTTACCAATCCGCGAAGACCATCGGCGTCGGCAACGAGATAATCGCTGAAGGAATCACGGCGGACAGGTTCCCAACCCTGTTTCGGGTCAATAAGGGTACCAAGAGCGGCGCGTTCGAGCCAAACGACGGTTTGGTTGAGAATTCCGACTAAGCCTTCCTGGTGGAGCAACTCGGCGATATCACCGTCATAGATGCAGGGAACGGGTCGCCCGTCCCTCAACCATGGCTGCATATGCGGGAAATTCCGACTGAAATCGGCGCGCAACGATAATCTTGGTGGATCCATAGGGAATCCACTAGGAAAATCGAAACGCACATCTTCCTCAAGCCTGACACCCGAGGGACTTTTGCCAGATTGTCTCCACTCGTTAGGCAGACTGACCTCGAATGTCACATCAATCGAGATTGCACCGCTTGTATGATCACAAGAAGGGCTCCCCACTTTGTGCACGGCAGGATGGTTGGATATCAGTGTCAGCGCGCGTCGAAGCGGTGCGCCAATAAGGGGTATGGCATCGACCATCGTCTCCCTCATCCATGTGAATGCGGCTGTCGACCTATACTCCCTGCGCCAAGAACCGTGGTGGCTGTCATAAGTTTAGTCTTCAGGCGCGTCCCATTCTCGCCGATTTCAAATTCCATCACGTCGGGCGATTGCTCTGACGGATACTCTCCGACGCATTTGAAGACGCCCTTCACGCCATCCGCGATACTTACGTACTCGCGCTTCGCGCGGATGCAGGGCGGATCGTTGTCGTCGTCCTTAATCGGATCACTGCTGGCCACGATTGACGCTCCGGATCGAGCTTGTGAGAGAGCGTTGCGTGCCTCCCAACAAACCTTGGCATCTTCACCCAAGTCGCTCCAACTGTCATATGAAAGGCTGTGCCACGAGCAGTGATGAGGCGCTTGAAGGAGATCATAGGATAGCCATTCTGTACGCCACTGATGACGCTGCCAGAGCCTCTCCCAGACTGCGACTTCAGCATCCCCTCCGGTTAAAAACCGACACTTGTCAGCGATTCCACCGCCCGCCAAAGAAAACCACAGGATCGTACTAGAGTTGTTCTTCGACAAAAGCTCTTCGTCCTCATCATCCGTCTTGGGGAGAGGTCCGAGAAGTCGAACGCTCATCGACCAGTCATTTTGACCGTTAACGCACGAGAATTCCTGATCCACACGGATTAAAATATCCTCGAGATCGTCGGTCTTTCCGTCCTCATCCTCGCCAAGGATTAGGATTCGGTCACCATCGCCGACCAACCAAGCCGTTTCGCGGAACTTTTTAACTCGGCGCCGCGCCTCGGCATTGAATGCTTTGGCATCGTCGCAAAGAACATGGTGTCGCGAGGCACGCCGGAACACCATCGGAGAGGACCAGATCTCCCGAATAATGATCTTGTCCCCCTTCTCAGACCATTCGCTGGGAAGTCCTAGATGGAAATGCTGCTGAAGTCCAGTACAATGGTCCTTGTCAGGGTGGCTGACGAGCAGGGCATCCACATAGAGTCGCCCTTCGGCATCACGACGGAGGCGCTCGCGAAGCACACTGGCAACATCGGGCGTGTCGTCATCGGGATCGTCCGCACCAGCACGAATGTTGAGGTCTATCAATATCTGGTGGCCGGATTCAGTCTCAATGAGCGTCATATCGCCATTCCCTACCGAAAAAAATAAAAGAGTTGCGGTCATCGCTTCATTCTCCAGTGTTGGTTATTGCTCCATAATGGTTAAGGATGCCAACAATGCTCAATGGCGAGGAGGCATCACGACCACGCTTAAAATAATAGTGCGGCAGAGCATTTGTCAAATTAAAGCACTAAAATAATTTATGTGCTTAATATAAACATGTTTGTAATCTTGACATTTTGGCTTCTGGTGCCTACAATTGACTTGACTTATGAGTGTACCTTCTTTGTATAAGCGTCTTGGCACCATAATCAAAGAACGCCGTCGTGAACTCGGATTCACGCAAGAGCACCTGTCGAGCCAGCTCGGTATCTCGCGGGCTTCTCTTGCCAATGTGGAAACTGGTCGGCAGAGGGTGCTAGTCCACCAACTATACCAATTGGCCGAAAAACTCGATGTCGAAGTCGCATCGCTGTTGCCCGATCCGGAAGAAGTTAAGGAGCTTCGGAATCTAGATGACCTGCCCTTCTCCGAAAACCTAAGCCTGGAGCAGCGGCAGCAGCTTGCCCGACTATTGCAAGAAGATGGCAAACTCCCATCGGCTTCAGGAGGTCAACATGGTCAGATCCAATAAAATACGAAGGCTTGTAAAGGCCCTTCTTGAGGAGCACGACGTAAGGGGCCCACCTGTCCCGGTCGAGAAGATCGCCAAGTCGCTTGGTGCTTGGGTACGTCAATCGCCGTTGGACGACGAACTGTCAGGAATGATCTACATCAAGGGCAGTACACCCATCATCGGCGTGAACTCCCTACATCACCCGAACCGCCGACGATTCACCATCGCCCATGAGATCGCGCATCTACAGTTGCATAAGAATTCGATTATCGACCAAGTGCATGTGGATAGAAAATTCCCGGTCCTAATGCGGGATGCGATCCCGGGTCTGAAGCGGGACGCGAACTCGGCAACCGGAATGGAACGTATGGAAATCGAGGCGAACCAGTTCGCGGCAGAGTTGCTGATGCCATCATCCCTCCTTATCAAAATGCTTGAGAAGGAAAAGTTTGATATTGACGACGAGGGGCCACTAGAAGGTCTGGCGAAGAAGTTCCGTGTGAGCAAACAGGCTCTGGAGTTCCGGATCAGGAATATGCAATCCTTTCACTGATGGCATGAGATATGGTCAGAAGGAGTGTCTTTTTGTAATAGGCTCCAACCACTCATCACCAATCACTCCTCCCATGCCCTCTTTCTCCCCTACCCACCTCGCCGCCATCGCCCGCCGCCGTCGCCTCATAGTCAATTTCGACGTGACCTTTGCGATTAATGTGCAGCATCGCCGCAACCCAGATCGGCCCGACCTCGTGGAGCATCTGTTCGAGTTTGCCGACGCGCCCGGATCGCAGATCGACAGCATTTGGTGGAACTGGGGCGAGGGGA
>JAPPHK010000249.1 GCA_028820795.1 Nitrospinota bacterium
CGCCGTCCACGTTGATGGACTCGCCCGTGATGTTCGAAGCCAGGTCGGAGACCAGAAACAAGGCGGCATTGGCGCAATCCTCGGCCCGCGTGAGGCGGTTCATGGGCAGTTCGGCGCGCCTTTCGGCATCCACCTCCTCATACGTGCGGTTCGTGATCTCGGCGATCCTCGTCGTCTGCCGGACGTACCTCGGGGTGTCCGTCGTTCCCGGGTTGATGAGGTTCACGCGGATGTTCTCGGGCGCGAGCCTGCGGGCGAGCTGATGCTTGTAGGCGGCGAGGCCCGCGTTCGGGATGCAGCCCGAGCCGTGGAATTCCGAGGTATGGACGTGGCTCAGTCCCGAGAAATAGACGATGGCGCCCCCGCCCCGCTTTCGCATTTGCGGGATTACGGCCTTCGTCACGCGGATGGCGGCGCGGAGTTTCAGGTCAATGGCGAGATCGATGTCCTCATCGGTCGTCACGATGGGGTCCGTGCGCCTGCTCACGCCCGCGGCGCTTACGAGAAAATCAATTCCCCCGAACCGGGCGCAGGTCTCCTCGACGACGCGCTCGGTTTGACCCTCAGCGGTGAGGTCGCCCGCCAACACTTCCGCGCGTCCTCCGGCGGCAATGATTTCTGAAGCCGTCCGCTCCAGATTCTCCTGGTTTCGGGCCGCGAGCGCGACCGAAGCTCCCGCGCGCGCCAGCACCATCGCGCACGCCTGTCCGATGCCCTGGCTCGAACCCGTCACCAAGGCGATTTTTCCGCTCAAATCCATTGTGATCATCTATTTCCCTTTCCCGGCGTTGCGTTCATACTCGTATCTGCGTTGACGACGGACGAAATCGAAGCGCGAATATAGAAGACCCTCGGCCGTCGCTGGATTTTCATGACGATTTTCCTTATACACGACTTGTCCTTCGGCGACATTCCTGGCGGTGTTCACTCTCACAGAGGCGGCGACCCATGACGAAGAAAAGCATCTCGGACATCGACGTGCGCGGCAAGCGCGTGCTCATGCGGGTGGACTTCAACGTCCCGCAGAGCGCGAACGGGCGTATCGCCGATGACCGCAGAATTCGCATGGCGCTGCCCACGATAAATCACATATTGAATGGCGGCGGCCGCCTCGTTCTCATGAGCCACCTGGGGCGCCCGACGGGAGAAGGCCCCGAGGCAGACGTCAGGTGGACGCTCGCGCCCATCGCCGAGCGCCTCGGGGAGTTACTCGGCAAGGGCGTCGTCTTCGCGAAAGACTGCGTGGGCCCTGCCGCCGAGAACGCGGTCGCCTCCCTTCAAGACGGGGAATGCTGCCTGCTCGAAAACCTGCGCTTCCACAAGGCCGAGCAAATCAAGGACAAGGCGGCTACCAAGGATATAGCCCAAAGAAGGGAAAAAGACGCCTTCGCGCAGGGGCTGGCCTCTTTGGGCGACGTCTACGTGAACGACGCCTTCGGCACCTGCCACCGCGACAACGCGAGCATGCTCACCGTGCCGCAGATGATGGCGGAAAAACCCCGCGTCGCGGGATTCCTGCTGGAGAAGGAGCTCCAGTACCTGGGCAGCGCGCTGAATGCGCCGGAGCGACCCTTCCTCGCCATCATCGGGGGCAAGAAAGTCTCGGACAAGATGATGGTCATTGAAACTTTATTGGGCAAATGCGACCGAGTGCTCATCGGCGGCGCGATGGTCTACACCTTCATGCGGGCGAACGGCCAGGAGACGGGCGCGAGCCTCGTGGAGGAAGACAGGATCGAGGTCGCCAGGCAGCTCCAATCCTTAGGGGGCGAGAAACTCGTTTTGCCCACGGACGTCGTCACCGCGCGCGCCATCGAGGAGGGGGCATCCTTCGAGGTATTCCAGGGGATGATTCCAGAAGGGCTGATGGGCCTGGACATCGGCCCAGATACCGCGCGCCGGTTCTCGGAGATGATTTCAGGGGCGAAAACCATCGTCTGGAACGGCCCCATGGGCGTTTTCGAGGTCAAGCCCTTCGACGTGGGCACGTTCACCGTCGCGCATGCCCTCGCGGAGGCGACGAAAAACGGCGCCACGAGTGTCATCGGCGGCGGCGACAGCGCGGCGGCCATCGAGATGGCCGGGCTGAGCGAACAGGTGAGCCACGTGAGCACGGGCGGCGGAGCGAGCCTTGAGTTCATGGAGGGAAAATCGTTTCAGGCCGTCGAAATTCTCGATGATTTGTAGAGGGTGCATCACTATCGAATATCAAAGTCAGGAAGTTTTTATCCGGGGAATTGCCTGGTCCTCATCGCTCAGGAATTCCCTCTGTTCATGAATCCCCCGAATGCCCCCTCGATCTTCGCCATGCGTTCCTTCATTTCGAGTTCAAATGCCGATATGCGTTCTTTCATTTCGAGTTCGAGCGTCGAGATGCGTTCACGAAGTCCGGATATGTCCTGGTGAAGCCACCTGTAGGCGGTCCCGGTGGCTCCCAGTATCGTAAAGAGTATGATGATGCCGGTCCATGTGTTGTCCATTCGGGGCTCCCTGATATTCGCTTTCTATTCTCCTCGCTGTATCCGGTTTGTCAAGCCCAATTCGTGGAGATTGCGAAATTTCCGGCGACGACTCACGCTCCTCAACGCCGGCCGTGATGCTTCCGATCATCACTCGCAGCAATATCCTGTAAAGTCATGTTCATCGTTTCCATTTGTAGAGGCCGCGCGGATGCCGCATAATCGTCTCGTAAGGACGAGGGTTTCAAGTATTCAATCCGCTCTCAAGGGTATACCCGGGTGAAGAACAACATTCTGGAGGCCATCGGCGATACGCCTATCGTAAGGCTCAATTCCATCGGCGAAGAAGTCGAATCGGAGTTGTTCGTCAAGGTCGAATACATGAATCCGGGCCTCTCGGTGAAAGACCGCATCGCCCCTCTGATTGTCGAAAACGCGGAGAAAAAGGGGGAGCTCGGGCCGGGCGGCACGATTGTCGAGGCCACCTCGGGAAACACCGGCGCGGGGCTCGCCATTGTCGCCGCCATCAAGGGTTACCAATGCGTATTCGTGATGCCCGACAAGATGAGCCAGGAGAAAGTCGATCGTCTGCGCGCATACGGCGCTAAAGTCATCGTCACGCCCACGGTCGCGCTCGACGACCCCGAGAGTCATTACTCAGTCGCGCGCAGGATCGTGGAGGAAACGCCCAACTGCATACTGGCGAACCAGTACAACAACCCGAACAACCCTGAGTCCCACTACCGAATGACGGGGCCCGAGATATGGCGTCAGACGGGAGGCGAGTTCGACGCCTTCGTCACGGGCCTGGGCACCGGCGGCACCATCTCGGGCACGGGAAGGTTCCTGAAAGAAAAGAACCCCGACATCAAGATAGTGGGCGTCGACCCCATCGGCTCGATTCTCTACGGGCTTTTCTACGGGGAAACCGACCCCGAGGCGGGTTCCTACAAGACCGAAGGAATCGGAGAGAGCTTCAAGCCCAATACGCTCAGCTTCGATAACATCGACGAGGTCGTCCGCGTGACCGACAAGGAATGCCTCCTGATGGCGCGCAGGCTGGCGAGGGAAGAAGGCATCCTGGTGGGGGGGTCTGCAGGCGGCGCGGTGGCGGGCGCCGTGCGCTACGCGGAATCACTCGATAAGCCCGAGAGAATCGTCACCCTCATGCCGGATTCGGGCATGTTCTACCTGAGCAAGATATTCTCAGACGATTGGATGGTCGCCAACGCTTTCCTGGATGAAGAAGAAATCGAACGGGAGGCGGCACCCGAGAACGCGCCCTAGAGTCGATACGTAAACAGAAACCACCTCTCGCCTTTTTGGAGTAAAATGAAAATATCCACCAGAGCGATTCATCACGGGAAAGAACCCAACGAGCTCACGGGAGCCGTGAAGCCCGACATCTGCCTGAGCAGCACGTTCAAGCAACACACGCCCGGCGAACCTATCGGCGAATTTGAATACTCACGCTCGGGCAACCCGACGCGAGAGGCCCTGGAGCAAAACATCGCGGGCCTCGAACGCCCTGATAACGAAGATGCCGATTGTCACGGGCTGGCGTTCTCCTCGGGCCTGGGAGCCACCACCACGATACTTTTCGCCCTTCTCGCCCACGGCGATCACATGCTCTGCTCCGACGACGTCTACGGCGGGACATTCCGCCTCATCACGGGCAAGGATTTCCGGGGATTCGAGAAATTCGGCGTCGCGTGCGACTACGTCGACATGGCGGACGAGGAATCCCTGGCCGGGAAAATCCGGGAGAACACGCGGCTCATCTGGATAGAGAGCCCCACGAACCCGCTGCTGAAGATGGCCGACATACGGAGCATCGCCTCCACGTACGGGAAAGATGGCGCCATCGTCGCCGTGGACAACACCTTCATGAGCCCCTATTTCCAGAGGCCGCTCGCTCTTGGAGCTGACATCGCCGTTCACAGCACGACGAAATACATCGGCGGGCACAGCGACGTCGTGGGCGGCGCTTTGGTGACGAAAAGCCAGGCTCTCCATGAGCGCATCAGGCACTACCAGAACGCACTCGGCGCGACTCCCGCTCCATTCGATTGCTACATGACCATGCGGGGCATCGACACACTTCCCGTGCGGATGGAAAAACACCAGGAAAACGCCATGAAAATCGCTGTTTTCCTGCAAGAACACGCAAGCGTTGAGAAAGTGATTTATCCGGGTCTGGAATCTCACCCACAACACGACTTGGCGGAAAGGCAGATGAGCGGCTTCGGGGGCATGCTTGCGTTCTACCTGAAAGGCGGTCTGCCCGAGGCGCGCAGATTTCTCGAAAACGTCCGGCTGTTCACCCTGGCGGAGAGCCTGGGCGGCACGGAATCCCTCGTGGAGCATCCCGCGATCATGACCCACGCTTCTCTCACCGAGGAGAGCAGAGAAGCGCTGGGCATCAGCGATACCCTCATTCGACTGTCCGTGGGAATCGAGGACGCCGACGATCTAATCGGGGATCTAGAACAGGCTCTGAAAAATAACTAATGGAACCCGGGCAGGCAAAGACGGCCGGAACAATCGTGCCGGGGGATATCGCCTCTCGGCAACCCTCCGGGGTTTTCCGATTCAACAACCAGAATTCAGTGCATTCGTGACTCTGGAAGTGGTGGTGCCGGTCCACTCCAGGCCGGCGTTTTCGCCGGATGTTCCGGGCGTGGGAGTGTTGGGAACGATGGCCTTTCAGCAGCGACTCCAATCGCGTGCCATCCGTTGTTCTCTCTGATTCAAGCCGGTTCGGCTAGCCAGTCTCAGACGCGCTGCTCGGCCGCGGGGCGCTGAAATGGGGGAGAACTTCTTCCCCGAGCAGCCGTATCGAGTTGAGTATCTTTGCGTGATCAAGACCTGGAAACTGAATACGAAAGTGCATGGAGGTCGTTCCGAGTTCCTCCCGGTAGCGTTCGATCTGGCGAATGCAATCATCCGGCGAGCCCAGAATGAAGCGTCGCCGAAGATTTTCCGTCGCTTCCGCGCCCCGCTCCACCGGCCTCCCCTCGTCGTCCACCAGGTGGCCCCAATCGAGATACTCCTGGTAGTTGTAGAGCATGGGTTCGCGCGCCTCCTGCCAGGCCTGTTCGCTCTCTTCGGCCACGTAGGCTTCGCGCCGCAGGGGGAACTCCACACCCGATGGGTCCTTCCCCGCCTCAGCCAGGGCGTCGAGATAGATATTTTTTCGCTCCTTGAGCACCTTGAGCGGGGTGACCGGGTCGGCGAGCCACGCGTCTCCCATGCGCGCGGCGCGGCGGACGGCGGCGGGCAGCTTGGCCCCCACCCAAATGGGAGGGCAGGGCTGCTGCTCCGGGCGGGGCATGAGGGTGACGTCCTCCATCGGAAAGCAGGGGCCAGCGTGCGTCACGCCGCGCTCCGTCAACAGCCTGCGAACCAGCCCGAGGGCTTCTTCGAAGCGGGCGGCGCGGTCCTCGAAGGGGACATTGAAAGCCGCGAATTCTTCGCGTCTGTAGCCGAGTCCCACCCCCAGTACGAAACGGCCCCGGGACATGATGTCCAGCACCGCCGCGTCCTCGGCCACCGCCAGCGGGTGATAGAAGGGGAGGAGGAGGACGCAGGTGCCGACCCGCATCTTCTCCGTCCGGGTGGCGATGCCGGCGGCAGTGACCATGTTGGATGGGAAATAGCCGTTGTCCTCCACCATGTGGTGTTCGCTCGTCGTCACCATGTCGAAGCCGTATTTCTCCGCCAGCGCGATCTGCTCAAGCGAATTGTGATAGGCATCCACCCAGTTTCCGGTGCGGGACTGATAGCTGTAGTGTAAGGCGAACTTCATCGTTCCATCCTCCTACAGGGCGGCCCCGGACGAGCCGCGCGGGACGAACTGGCCGTAGCCCGGATCCTGCGCGAGTTCCCCGTCTCTCAAGAGCGGCTTTCCGCGCAGGAGGCTGAGCTCCAGCTTGCCGCTGAGTTCCCATCCCTCGAAGAGCGAGTAATCGGAATTCGTGTGCTGCCCCGCCGCCGTCACTCTCGAGCGCCCATCGGGGTCGATCACGACGAGGTCGGCGTCGGAACCGACCTGAAGCGTTCCTTTCTGCGGGTAGCAGCCCAGGGTGCGCGCCGGGTTCTCGCTCGTGAGCTGCACGAGGCGCTCCGCCGTAATCCTCCCGCGCGCGACGCCCTCGCTGTAGAGAACCGGAAGGAGCGTCTCGATGCCGGGCGCGCCGAAGGGCGACTCGGTGAAGGGCGGGGCGTTCTTCTGCGCCACGGTGTAGGGTGCGTGATCGCTCCCGACGAGGCTGATCCATCCTTCCTGGATGCCCTTCCACAGAGCGGAAATGTCCGCCTCCTCGCGCAGCGGAGGCGCGACCTTGGCCGGTGCGCCCATCTCCCGGACGGCCTCCCCCGTCAAGGTCAGATACTGCGGGCAGGTTTCCACGACGATGTCCTTGCCGGCCGCCAGCCCGCGCCGCGCCTCATCGAGGGCCAGCGCCGAGGTGAGGTGAACGATGTAGAGCGGGCAACCCGCCAGATCGGCCAGGTGAATAGAGCGCGCAACATTTTCTGCCTCAAGCTCCGGCGGGCGTGAGTATTCCTGGAAATCGGCGCCGTCCATTCCGGCGTCAAAAGCCTTGTTTTCCAGGTAGTCGATGACAGGACCGTTTTCGGCGTGGACGAGCACGGTGCCGCCGTGCCGCCCCGCGATATCGAGCGCCGCGTAGAAGTACTCGTCCGGGATGCAGCGGCCGCGGCCCCGCTTCTTGTAGCCCATCATGACCTTGAAGGTCGTGACGCCGCTATCGATGGCCTTGGGAATTTCGGCGAGATACTCGAAATCCTCGAAAATCCAGGCGTGCAGCGAGAAGTCGATTACGCTCCCAGCTTCGCCCTCCTCGCGGATGCGCTGGAGCGTGGTGAGCATGGTTTCGTTCTCCTCGCCCGTGGCGAAAACGACCATGGTGGTTACCCCCCCATGCGCGGCGCTTCGCGCGACGTCGGCCAGGGAATCAATGTGGCTCGAATACGCCCGGCAATGGACGTGGGGGTCGATGACGCCCGGAAGAATCAGTTTGCCCGGTACTTCCAGCACCTCTTCGGCTGGGGGCATATTTTCCGGCGCCCCCACGCAGGCGACCTTACCATCCCGCACGCCGAGGGCAGCCTCCTGGCGGCTGTGACCGGATACGATCGTGCCGCCTTTGACGATCAAGTCGAGCGGTTTCTGATGGGTACTGTCTCTCATGAAAACCTCCCTTGCGGACAATCACCGGCACCGCAACTAACCTCGTTTAACGCCGGCTCGTCCCGTTGTGATATGACCCGACAATGAAGCGGTTATCGAAATTAAATGCTTCAACTGATGAAGAGAGAGCATACCATGAAAACCGGGCGCATCGCCGTAACCAGAGGGGGAAGTTGCAACGACTTTCGTTACCGACTGTGACGTTTGCCGAGATTCTCCCCCCGGACACATCTCATATTCTTTCATAAAAAAACCATCCCCCTGCCCTCTTTGAGGCCTGGAGATGGTTTTTTCTCTAAAACTTACGCTTACATGAAATACTTCCGGTCGTTCATGTCCGGGTACATGTCTCCCACCCATTTCGCATAGCCGTTGAACAGGAGCGTCGGACGCCTCTCGTTCGTTCCCAGCATGCGCTCCGACGCCTGGGACCACCTGGGGTGATTGAACTTGGGGTTGATGTTGGCCCAGAAGCCGTATTCGCTGGGCCCGGCCTTCTCCCAGAACGTGCGGGGCCGCTTGCCGGTGAATTCGATGGAAACGACGGACTTGATGCTCTTGAATCCATATTTCCAGGGCACCACCAGCCGCAGGGGCGCGCCGTGCTGCTGCGGCAGGGGATGTCCGTAAATGCCCGTGCCCATGATCGCCAGTTCGCTCATGGCCTCCTTCATGGTGAGACCTTCCACGTAAGGCCACGGGTACCAGACCTGGAGCTGCCCCAATGCCACCTTGCGGTTCAGGAAAGTGGTGAATTTGACGTATTTCGCCTTGCTCGTGGGTTCTACTTTCCTGATTAGCTCGGAAATTTTGAAACCCGTCCATGGGACGGCCATCGCCCACGCTTCCACGCAGCGGAAACGATAAAGCCGCTCCTCGAGCGTCATGCCCTTGATCAACTCGTCGATGTCATAGGTTTTGGGCTTTTTCACATGGCCTTTCACCTCCACCTGCCAGGGGCGCGTCTCCATCCGCTTTGCAAGCCAGGAGATAGCCTTGGAGCCGCCGAATTCGTAGAAATTGTTGTATTCACCCGCCACTTTTTCATCCGTTATGGGCCGATCCAGCGTGAAGGCGGGATTCCGGCGCGCCGGGTAAAGACTCACTGTCTGGTCCTTGGGATGCGCGCCCGTCTTCTTCGCCTGGGCCAGGGCGAGCGGCCCGTCGCGCTCGGGCCAGTAGGGAGGCGTCACCATCTGGCTCAGCATCAGACCCGCGCCGCCCGCCAAGAACTTGCGGCGGTTCAGAAATACGGATTCCGACGTGGCCTCGCGTTCGGGCATCGACCAATCGGGTTTTTTGATGTAATTCATGTCTTCCCCTTTTGGGTGGCGGCTGGAGTCGGGTGCATCCTCCAGAAATTGCGAACCGTTTCGAGCAATGCCTATGGATGCGGATTCGCCTTCCATGACGGCTGTTCGGAATATATCATAGAAATCTCACCAAGTAGTGAGAAATCCCGGTTTTAAGGATTCTTTACAGGGAATGTGGTTCAACCGTCCGCGGGCGTCACACAATACGACTCGTGTGTACGGCAGCCGCCTTTCGATCGAGGAGACCCGATGTCCGAACTACGCTACACCGTCGAACGCCTGGAGAATTTCATTCACGCCGTCCTGGTTGCGCACGACGTGCTGGACGATCACGCGCGCATCTGCGGCGTCCGCATGATCGAAGCCGACCTCCACGGGATGCACGGACACGGCATATTCCGGCTTCCGCCCTATTGCCGAAGAATCCGCGAAGGCGGCTACAACCTCAGGCCCGACATCCGCGCCGAGCGCGAAACCGCCGTGAGCGCACTCGTCGACGGGGACAACGGCTTCGGCCAGGTGGTCGTGACGTTCGCGGCCGAACTCGCCATCCAGAAGGCGCGAGAAAGCGGGCTCGCGTGGATCGGCATACACCACGGAAACCATGCGGGCGCCGCGGGCGTCTACGCCGCCCTGCCCCTCGCGCACGACATGATCGGCATGTACATGGCCGTCGCAAACGCCAACCACATGCCACCCTGGGGCGGCGTGGACATGCTCTTGAGCACCAACCCCATCGCCTACGCCATCCCGGCGGGCGAGGAGCCGCCCTTCGTGCTCGACATGGCCACCACCGAGACCTCCTACGGAAAGGTGAAGGTCTACGCCCAGGAGGGAAGGCCGATGCCCGAGGGCTGGATGATGACCAAGGACGGAAAGCCCCTCACCGACGCCTCGCGCGCCGAGGAGGGTTTTCTGCTGCCCATCGGGGGTCACAAGGGATATGGGCTCAACATGATGATCGGCGCGCTCGCCGGCGTGCTGAACGGAGCGGCCTTCGGTTCGGACGTCATCGATTTCAACAAGGATTTCAAGACGCCCACGAACACCGGCCAGGTATTTTTCGCCATGCGGCCGGACATCTTCCGCGATCTGGAAGACTTCAAGGCCGAGATGGACCTGAGAATCCGCGAGATCAGGAATTCCGCGCCCATGGAAGGGGGAGACCCCATCCGGATTCCCGGCGAGAACCTTGCGCGAAGAAAAGACCAGATGCGCCGAGACGGCGTGCCCGTCGCCGCACCCGTGCTCGCCCAACTCAGGGATTTGGCCGAAGAACTCGGCTTGAACGACAATCTCGCCGACTGATCACGTCAGGCTGATCAGCGCTCCTCCCGCGACGATGAAGGCCGCGCCCAGCACCATGAGCGGCGTCAGCGGCTCCATGCCTTGCGGCAAAAACCGCGAGAAAAGCAGAACGAACAAGGGTTGGGCCGAGGTGATCGGCGTCACGACGACGATGCGGCCCTCCTCGAGGGCGAAGAAAAGCGATGTCAGGGCCGAGAAACTGGCGAATCCCACAAGAACGAAATAAAACAGACCCTTCCCGGTGAAGTCCTTGCGCCCGCTTTTCGAATTCGCCAGAACCAGGGCCATGACGATGCTCGACGTTCCCGCCATGACGAATATCGCCAGTGTCTTGTAGGGCACATCGGGCGAGGAGTAGCGGATGATGAGGTCGCGCATGACCCATATGAGCGTGGCGCCTATGGCGTAGGCGATTCCGGTGAGCGCCCACGAGCGAATCTCATCTTTCCTGATCGACAAGACGACGATGCCGCATACGATGAGCGCAGTTCCCAGGGCGAGGACCGGCGTGAGTTGCTCGCCCAGCAGCAAGACGGCCAGCGAGCTAGAGAAGAGCGGCCCCAGACCGCGCAGGATGCCCGAGGGCGCCGCCCCGATGCGCTGCACGCCCGCGAACTGAAACGTCCTCGATATGCTGGGGGTGATGACGCCGAGTCCCACGAACCAGAGCAGGTGCGGGTTGGCGAAAGCGCTCATCGGCACGCTCGCCGCTATCCAGGGTAGATAGAGCAGCGTCACCGTGGCCGAGGCCACGAACCCGCCGAACACGGGAGTCGCCTCCCGCGTCGCCAGCCGCGAGAAGATGAAGGTGAGCGCAAAAAACGCCGACGCCGCAACGGCCAGGGGAATTTCCGTCAACACATGCCTTGCCTCACAACCAACACAATGAAAAAGCGCCCCCGGCATTGGGCCAGGGGCGCCGATTCGACCAAGCGCCTGATCAGTCCTGGATGATCAACTCCTCGCAATAGGGAGCGCGCGTCATGTAGACGGGTTCGTCCTCGGTGATGAGAATATGATCCTCGATGCGCACGCCGGCCCCGCCAGGAATCCCCGGAACGAATATGAGCGGCTCGACGGCGAACGTCATCCCCGGCACGAATTCCACGCTCTCGGCCCCGGGCATCACCTCGCCGACATAGGGC
>JAPPHK010000250.1 GCA_028820795.1 Nitrospinota bacterium
ATGGCAAGAACGGCCGTCGGGTTCGTGAGGATTTCGCCTCTATACCTGCGGTTATAGATATTCCGAATCTGATCGACATTCAGCTTTCTTCCTACGAGCGTTTCCTCCAATGGGAAGCGAAACCCGCCGAGCGCCGTAACGACGAGGGGCTCGAGGGCGTGTTTCGCAGCGTATTCCCCATCTCCGATGCCGCCGAGAACGTAACGCTCGAATTTCTGGGCTATGAAATAGGCGTCTGGGAGTCGAAGGGCAACGAATATCCCGGCCTTGGCGGCCCCGGCATGAAGGACGACGACGGAGTGGAGGTCTTCTGTCGGCAAAAGCACGAGGCTGATGAGTGCCGTCAGAGAGGGATGACCTACGTCGCGCCCCTGCGCGTCATGCTGCGCCTTACTGTGTATGAGCATGATGAGCAGACCAAAGAGCGCCGTGTCCGCGAGGTGAAGGAGCAAAAGGTATATTTGGGGGAAATTCCCCTGATGACGGAGAACGGCACCTTCATCATCAACGGCACGGAGCGGGTCGTCGTCAGCCAGATGCACCGCTCTCCCGGCGCCTTCTTCAGCGCGGACAAGGTGAAGCCCACCGCCAAATCGGCCTTCACGGCCAGGCTCATCCCCTACCGGGGAAGCTGGCTGGACTTCGAGTTCGACAGCAAGGATTTGCTTTTCGTTCGGATCGACCGTCGCCGCAAGCTTCCCGTTACCATCCTGCTGCGCGCGTTCGGCCTGGACAAGGACGACATTCTCAATTCCTTTTACCAGAGCGAGGAACTCTTCTACGACGAGAAGAGAGACGCCTACTACAAGAAACTCTCCGAACTCATGGTGAACCAGAGGATTTTCGAGGACATCGTTCTGCCCGATACGGGCGAACTCGTTCTACGGGCGGGGCGCAAGTTCACGCGCGCCGCTCTTCGGAAGCTCCAGTCCGCGGGTGTGGAGACCCTGGAACTCAAGGATGAGGAAGTCGTGGGGGGCATTCTGGCCCAGCCGGTGGCCGATCCCGAAACCGGCGAAGTGCTTTTCGACACGAACCTCGAGATCACGTCCGAGGTTCTCGCTGCGCTCCGCGACAAGAAAATTCCCAAGTTGGCGATCCTCTATGTCTCCGGTGTCGGCGCAGACAGGACCATCCGCGACACCCTGACGTCGGATAAGTGCGAAACGCAAGAAGACGCTCTCGTCGAGATCTACAAGCGGCTGCGTCCGGGTGATCCGCCGACGAAGGAAACTGCGCGGCTTCTGTTCGAGAATCTTTTCTTCAATGCGAAACGATACGACCTCTCGCGCATCGGACGCCTGAAGCTGAACACGAAGCTGGGCCTGAACCTCCCGCTGGATCAGAGAACCCTGACACTCAACGACGTAATCGCCACGGTTCGCTACATTATCGAGCTTCGCCACGGACAGGGTGCGGTGGACGACATCGATCATCTCGGCAACCGGCGCGTGCGCTCCGTGGGCGAGTTGCTCGAAAGCCAGTTCCGCGTCGGTCTCGTGCGCATGGAGCGCGCCATTCGCGAACGGCTGAGCATCCAGGACATGGACAATCTGCTGGTGCGCGATCTGGTCAACTCCAAGATGATCACGGCGGCGGTGAAGGAATTTTTCGGCTCCAGCCAGTTGAGCCAGTTCATGGACCAGACGAATCCCCTCTCGGAGATCACCCACAAGCGCAGGCTCTCGGCCCTGGGACCCGGGGGTCTGACGCGCGATCGGGCCGGTTTCGAGGTGCGCGACGTCCATGCCACCCACTACGGTCGCATTTGCCCGATCGAGACGCCCGAGGGGCCGAACATCGGGCTGATTGCGAGCCTTTCCACGTATGCGCGCGTGAATCAGTACGGATTCATCGAAACGCCCTGCCGCAAGGTGGTGAGCGGACGCGTGGGCGCATCGGTCGAATGGCTCTCGGCGATCGATGAGGACAAGTACAAGATCGCCCAGGCGAACGCACCCGTGGACGATAAGGGCAACCTCGTCAACGAATTCGTCTCGGCGAGGACGAGCGGGGAGTTCGTCATGGTGCCCCGCGAGCAGGTCGACTACATGGACGTCTCGCCCAAGCAGTTGGTGAGCGTGGCCACCTCTCTCATTCCCTTCCTGGAGAATGACGACGCGAACCGCGCGCTCATGGGCTCGAACATGCAGCGTCAGGCGGTTCCCCTGTTGCGGCCCGAGGCGCCCTTCGTCGGCACCGGCATGGAGGGAATCGCGGCAAGGGATTCGGGCGCGGTCGTCATCGCGCAATGCGACGGCCGGGTGGCGAGCGTGGACGCGACCAGAATCGTGATTCGCGCGACCGAGCAGGCGGGGAATCTGGCCGAAGAGGGCGTCTACATTCACAATCTGGTGAAGTATCGCCGTTCGAACCAGAACACCTGCATCAACCAGAAACCCATCGTGCACGTGGACCAGGAGGTGAAGAAGGGCGATATCATCGCGGATGGATTCTCCACCGACCAGGGCGAGCTCGCTCTGGGAAGAAACATGCTCGTCGCTTTCATGCCCTGGAACGGCTACAACTTCGAGGACGCCATCGTCATCTCCGAAAAGGTGGTGAAAGAGGACATCTACACCTCCCTGCACATCGAGGAGTTCGAGATCGAGGCGCGCGACACGAAGCAGGGTCCCGAGGAGATCACGCGCGACATCCCGAATCAGAGCGAAGAAGCCCTTCGCGACCTCGATGAGAGCGGCATCGTTCGCGTGGGCGCGCGGGTCAATCCAGGAGACGTGCTCGTCGGGCGCATTACGCCCAAAGGAGAGACGCAACTGAGCCCCGAGGAAAAGCTCCTTCGGGCCATCTTCGGCGAGAAGGCGGGCGATGTGCGCGATTCTTCGCTCAGAGTGCCACCTGGGATCGAGGGGACGGTTGTGGAAGTTCGTGTTTTTTCCAGGCGCGGCGCGGAGAAGGACGCTCGCATGCTTCAGATTGAAGAAGCAGAAATGAACAGGATGGAGAAAGATTACGGAGATGAAATTCGTATTCTGCTTGAAGAGGGTGACGAGAGAATCCGCTCCCTGCTGATAGGGCAGCGCGCCCTCGCCGAAGTGGTTCACCCCCGAACGGGTGAGAGCTTCTTCGCCAAGGGGGAGGAACTCAATGCGGGGGGTCTTGCGAGTTTCAGCGGCGTCAATCTCCTGAGCCTGCCCGTCGATAAGGAATTGCTCGAGCAGATCAAGACCATGTCCGATCACACGAACGAGCAGGTGGAACTGCTCGACAGTATTTTGCAGGAGAAGATAGCCAAGCTTCAGCGCGGTGACGAGCTTCCTCCCGGTGTTCTCAAGATGGCGAAAGTCTACGTGGCGATGAAGCGCAAGCTCCAAGTGGGAGACAAGATGGCGGGCCGCCACGGCAACAAGGGTGTCGTGTCCATCATCGTTCCTGAAGAGGACATGCCTTATCTCGAAGACGGCACGCCCATCGAGATCGTGCTCAACCCCCTCGGCGTGCCCTCGCGCATGAACGTCGGCCAGATTCTGGAGACGAATCTGGGTTGGGCCGCGAAGGTGCTGGGCAAGCATTTCGCGACGCCGGTGTTCGACGGCGCGACGGAGCAGGACATCGTGCGCTTTACGGAAGAGGCGGAGTTGCCGCCTTACGGCAAAACCCAGCTGTTTGACGGAAGAAACGGCCAGCCCTTCGAGCAGAAAGTCACGGTGGGGATGATCTACATGCTCAAACTCCACCACCTCGTGGACGACAAGATTCACGCGCGCTCGACGGGCCCCTATTCTCTGGTGACGCAGCAGCCCCTCGGCGGCAAGGCGCAGTTCGGCGGGCAGCGCCTCGGTGAGATGGAGGTGTGGGCGCTCGAGGCCTACGGCGCCGCCAAGACGCTGCAGGAGATATTGACGGTGAAGAGCGACGATGTCTCCGGACGCACGCGGATTTATGAGTCCATCGTCAAAGGAGAGAACTCGCTCGAGGCGAGTCTGCCGGAGTCCTTCAACGTGTTGATGAAGGAGCTTCAGAGTCTCGCACTCGATGTCGAATTGATAGAGAGCGGCGAGGCGCCGGGCTAGACCTGAATTTTTGAGCTTGTTTGTTCGGCGGTTCCATCGGCCGTCGCCCAAGGGATGACGCACATACTCCCAAGGAGGGTTGAATTGGACAGCAACTTGAATCTATTCGAAAAGCCGAAGGATCCTGTTTCTTTCGACGCGATACGCATTCGCATCGCCTCTCCGCACACCATTCGCGCTTGGTCTTCGGGCGAGGTGAAAAAACCCGAGACCATCAACTACCGGACGTTCCGGCCCGAGCGGGACGGGCTGTTCTGCGCGGTCATATTCGGCCCGGTGAAGGATTACGAATGTCTTTGCGGCAAGTACAAGCGGATGAAGTACAGGGGTGTGGTTTGTGAGAAATGCGGCGTCGAGGTTATCTCCTCGAAAGTACGGCGAGAGCGGCTTGGCCACATCGAGCTTGCCACCCCGGTCTCTCATGTGTGGTTCTTCAAGGGGCTGCCAAGTCGAATCGGCAACATGCTCGACATGACGCTGCGCGAACTCGAACGGATTCTCTATTTCGAGAACTACGTCGTCATCGATCCGGGAGAGACTGAACTCAAGAAATTCGAACTCCTCACCGAGGAGCAGTACCGCAACGTTTATGAGGAATACGACGAAGACGAATACAAAATCGGCATCGGTGCGGAGGCGATTCGCGAACTACTCGCGCAGTTGGACCTCGAGGCGCTCTCCGCGGAGCTCAAGACGGAGATTCGTGAAACCTCGAACCTGCAAAAGCGCCGCAAGCTCATCAAACGCTTAAAAGTGGTGGACTCTTTCAAGAATTCGGGCAACCGGGCCGAATGGATGATACTCGAAGTAATTCCGGTGCTGCCGCCCGAACTGCGGCCTCTGGTGCCGCTCGACGGTGGCCGCTTCGCCACGAGCGATCTGAACGATCTCTACCGCCGGGTGATTAACCGAAACAACCGGCTGCTCAGGCTTCAGGAGTTGCGGGCTCCGGACATCATCATCCGAAACGAGAAGCGCATGCTCCAAGAGGCGGTGGATGCCTTGTTCGACAATGGCCGCAGAGGTCGCCTGCTCCGTGGCCCGAACAAGCGCCCTCTTAAGAGTCTCTCCGACATGCTCAAGGGAAAGCAGGGCCGCTTCCGCCAGAATCTTCTGGGCAAACGGGTGGATTACTCGGGCCGTTCGGTCATCGTCATCGGTCCCGAACTCAAGTTCAACCAGTGCGGCCTGCCGAAGAAGATGGCGCTGGAACTCTTCAAGCCCTTCATATTCAATCGCTTGGAGGAGAAAGGCTTAGTCGCCACCATCAAGGCGGCGAAGAAGATGGTCGAAGAAGAGCGCCCCGAGGTATGGGATGTGCTCGAAGAGGTGGTGCAAAACCATCCGGTAATACTCAATCGCGCACCAACACTGCACCGTCTCGGCATGCAGGCTTTCATGCCGGTTCTGGTGGAAGGCAAGGCCATACGCGTGCATCCTCTCGTGTGCGCGGCGTTCAACGCGGATTTCGACGGCGACCAGATGGCGGTGCACGTGCCTCTTTCGGTGGAAGCCGTTGAGGAAACGCGCGTGCTGATGCTCTCGGCGAACAACATCCTTTCGCCGGCCAACGGCATGCCTCTGGCCGTACCCAGTCAGGACATTATTCTGGGCTGCTACTACCTGACGAAGCCGCGCGGCGGTTCGAAGGGCGAGGGCCACGTGTTCGCCAACATTAGCGAGGCGAGAATCGCATTCGACCAGGGTGAGGTGGGATTGCAGACGCGCATCCGGATTCGTCTGGGAGACGAATTGGTGGAAACCACAGTTGGACGGGTTCTCCTCTACGAGATTTTGCCCGAAGGCGTTCCTTTCGAGGCGGCGAACTGTGTCATGGACAAGCGCGCACTCACGCGCCTCGTCGCCATCTGCTACGAGAAAGCGGGCCGTTCGAAGACGGTTACGTTCCTCGACGCACTCAAGAACCTCGGCTTCACGCACGCCACCCAGGCGGGTATCTCCATCTCCATCGACGATATGAAGGTGCCGGTCAGCAAGGGCGAACTTACCGAACAGGCCCGGGACGAGGTGCTCGATGTCGAAAAGGAATACCGCGACGGCTTGATTACGGATGGAGAGCGTTACAACAAGATCATCGACATCTGGTCGCACGTAACCGAAGAGGTCTCGGGCGAGATGTTCAAGGTGCTCGAGCAAGACGACGAAACCGCGATGAGCGGACCCGGCGGTGATGATGGCCAGCCGTTCGACTTCAACCCCATCTACATCATGGCCGACTCGGGTGCACGCGGCAGCACGGCGCAGTTGCGCCAACTCGGCGGAATGCGGGGGCTGATGGCCAAGCCCTCGGGCGAGATCATCGAAACGCCGATTACGGCGAACTTCCGTGAAGGCCTCTCTGTGCTCCAGTACTTCATATCCACGCACGGCGCGCGAAAGGGATTGGCGGACACCGCGCTTAAGACGGCGAACAGCGGATATCTGACTCGCAGGCTGGTCGACGTGGCCCAGGACATCATCATCAACGAGGAAGACTGCGGGACCATCAACGGCATCGAGATGAGCGCCCTCGTCGAAGGAGGCGAGATCATCCAGACGCTGGGCGAGCGCATCATCGGCCGGATCGCCTTGAACGACATCAGAGACCCCTTCAACAATGAGGTTCTCTGTGCGGCAGGTGAGGAAATCAACGAGGAGAAAGTTCGTCTCATCGAAAATGCAGGGGTGGAGAGGGTCACAATCCGCTCGGTGCTTACGTGTGAGTCCCACTCTGGGGTTTGCTCGAAGTGTTATGGCCGCAGTCTGGCCACAGGCCAGCTAGTAGAGGTGGGCGAGGCGGTTGGCGTCATCGCCGCCCAGTCCATCGGCGAGCCGGGCACGCAGCTCACCATGCGCACATTCCACATCGGCGGCACGGCCACGCGCGCGGGCGAGCAAAGCACGGTGGAGGCCAAACGCGAGGGTTTCGTGAAATATATCAACCTGCGGATCATCACGAGCAAAAAGGGTGATTTGATCAACATGAACCGCAATGGGCAGATCGCCATTTGCGACGAGACGGGCCGTGAACGCGAGCGCTATCCCGTGGTCTATGGCGCCTACGTTCGCGCGCGGGAGAATTCCAGGGTGAGTGAGGGCGAGATTCTTCTTGAGTGGGACCCCTACACGTTTTCGATTATGGCGGAAAAAGAGGGGGTCATCTCGCTGCTCGATGTCATTGAGGGTCTCACGATGCAAGAGGAGATCGATGAGATCACCGGTCTCTCTCGCCGGGTGATCCTCGATCATGCCGATGAGAAACTCCAGCCGCGCGCCGCATTGCTCGATGCTGCGGGAGAGCAGATATCCGTGTACCCCCTGCCTGCCGGCGCGCATATCAGCGTCCAGGAGGGGGAGGCGATCTCCGCCGGCGACATCATTTTCAAGATCACGCGGGAGACATCCAAGACCAAGGACATCACGGGCGGTCTGCCGCGCGTCGCCGAGTTGTTCGAAGCGCGCAAGCCGAAGGAAAACGCAGTGATCTCCGAGATCAACGGACACGTGAAGTTCGCCGGAACGCTTCGGGGCATGCGCCGCCTCATGGTCGTTTCTGAGGAAGGCGATGAGCGTGAATACCTCATCCCGCGGGGCAAGCACGTGAACGTGCAAGAAGGCGATTTCGTCAGAGCGGGTGAGCCGCTTATGGACGGCGCTGTGAATCCGCATGATATCCTGGCAGTACTTGGCGAGAATGAATTGCAGAACTACCTCGTCAACGAGGTGCAGGAGGTGTATCGCCTCCAAGGCGTGAACATCAACGACAAGCATATCGAAATCATCGTGCGGCAGATGCTCAGGAGGCTCGAAGTCGTCGATCCGGGAGAGACCGACCTCGTCATCGGTGAGCAAGTGACGCGCGATCTGTTCCAGCGGCGTAACCAGGAGGCCGAGGAAGAGGGAAAAACCCCGGCTACGGGCAGACCTATCCTGCTCGGCATCACCCGCGCCTCCCTGTCCACGGACAGCTTCATCTCGGCGGCTTCCTTCCAGGAGACCACTCGTGTGCTCACGCAGGCTGCGGTTTCCGGCAAGGTGGATTTCCTGCGGGGTTTAAAGGAAAACGTCATCATGGGCAGGCTCATTCCGGCGGGCACCGGCGCGCGCCGGTATCAGCAGGTGGAGCTCCTCTCCCCCGAGGTCGAGTTGGCGCCCATCGGCGATGATATTCCCGCGATCGTGGACGAAGAAGAGGAAACGGCCCCCGCGACGGAAGAGGGGGTGCCCTCCGAATAACCCCTTGAAATATGGTTTTTTTGCACGCCCGAGGTTGACAAGAGCGCGTGTCGGGCTATAATCGCCGCTTCGTTGTCTGGCGTGCGTTGTTCTTGAAGTCGCAGGACCTCGCAAGTGATTGAAATAATTATTGATATTTGGCTGCCCCATCTCGGGACCCAGCCGAAGATGAAATAAAAGGCCCCGAGATGAGGGTGACGAACGCTTTGGTCTCGAAAGAGCAGGATTTTTCGGGGCTGCCTTCTCATGATCTGGAGTGAATGGTGCCGACGATCAGCCAGTTGATACGCAAGGGGCGCAAGCGTATCCAGACGAAAACCGATAGTCCGGCGCTGCGCAATTGTCCCCAAAAACGCGGCGTTTGTGTGCGTGTGTATACCACGACGCCCAAGAAGCCGAATTCGGCGCTTAGGAAGGTCGCTCGTGTGCGCCTCACCAATGGCATGGAGGTGACCACCTACATTCCCGGAGAGGGACACAACCTTCAGGAACACTCCATCGTCTTGATACGTGGCGGGCGCGTGAAGGATTTGCCCGGTATTCGCTATCACGTCGTCCGGGGTACGCTCGACAGCGTAGGCGTGGAGGCGCGGCGCAACGGGCGTTCCAAATACGGTGCGAAAAAGCCGAAATAGTCGGCATTTTCGTTTGAGAATCAGCAGGGAGATACATTTTCCATGGCGCGAAGAAAAAGAGCCACGAAAAGAACCGTTTTGCCGGATCCGAAATTCAACGACCGGCTGGTGACCAAGTTCATCAACTCCTTGATGCTCAAGGGGAAGAAGAGTTTGGCGGAACGCGTGTTCTACGGGGCGATGGACGTGGTGGAGGAGAAAATGAAGGAAGACCCCATCAAGGTCTTCAAGCGCGCCATGGACAACGTGAAACCCGCTCTCGAGGTTCGCTCCAGACGCGTGGGGGGAGCCACTTATCAGGTGCCGGTGGAAGTGCGGCCCGACAGGCGTACAGCGCTCAGCATCCGCTGGATTATTCAGAACGCCCGGAGCAGGGACAGAAAGATAGCGAACGGCCTCGCCGCCGAGATCATGGACGCCGCGAACGATACGGGCGGCGCCGTTCGCTTGAGAGAGAACACGCACCGGATGGCGGAGGCGAACAAGGCCTTTGCCCATTATCGTTGGTAGAACCGCAGGAAGGATAAGCCGTGCCCAGTGAAGCGCTCAGAAAAACGAGAAACATCGGCATCATGGCGCACATCGATGCCGGCAAGACGACGACGACCGAGCGCATCCTGTTCTACACGGGCAGGACCCACAAGATGGGCGAGGTCCATGACGGCGCGGCCACCATGGACTGGATGGCGCAGGAACAAGAGCGCGGCATCACCATCACATCCGCAGCGACGCGCTGCGCCTGGAACGATCACTTCATCAACATTATCGACACGCCCGGCCATGTGGATTTCACGGCCGAGGTGGAAAGAAGCCTGAGGGTTCTCGACGGCGCTGTGGCGGTGTTTTGCGCCGTGGGCGGTGTGGAGCCTCAGAGCGAGACGGTCTGGCGGCAGGCGGAGAAGTATGGCGTCCCCCGCCTCGTGTTCGTCAACAAGATGGACAGGACGGGCGCGGATTTCCAAAGAGTGGTGACTGAAGTAAGAGAACGTCTCGCCGCGAACCCGCTCGTGTTGCAACTGCCGATCGGGGCGGAGGAGTACTTCGCCGGCATGGTGGATCTCGTGACCATGAAGGCGCGGGTGTTCGATGACCCGATGGGCGCTTCCTACGAAGAGGCGGAAGTGCCCGAGGATATGAGAGTCGAAGCGGATGATTTGAGAGAAAAGCTCTTCGACACGCTCTCGATGTTCGACGACTCGTTGATGGAGAAATACCTGGAAGGCGAGGAGATTTCTCCCGAGGAGATTCGGGCCGCGATTCGACAGGGAACGATCTGCGGCGCATTCGTTCCCGTCGTATGCGGCTCCGCGTTTAGGAACAAAGGCGTTCAGCTTCTTCTGGACGCCATCGTCGACTATCTCCCCTCTCCCCTCGATATCCCTTCCGTTCAGGCCGTCTTGTCAGATGATGATTTGGAACTGGGCAGAAAGCCCGAGGAAAGAGCGCCCTCGGACGACGACCCGCTCTGCGCGCTGACGTTCAAGGTGATGACGGACCCATATGTGGGCCAACTGGTATTTCTCCGTGTATATTCCGGCGTGCTGAAATCGGGTTCCTCCGTATTAAACACGGTCACCGGCAAGCAGGAGCGCGTAGGGCGTCTCATGCGAATGCATGCGAACAAACGTGAGGAAATACAGGAGGCCCATGCGGGCGACATCGTCGCCGCCTTGGGTATCAAGCTGGCCAAAACAGGCCACACCCTATGCGCACCTGCCCATCCCATCCTTCTTGAAAGCATCAACTTCCCCGAACCCGTCATTTCCATCGCCATTGAGCCAAAGACGAAATCCGACCAGGACAAACTCGGCAACGCTCTGGCGAGGCTCTCAGATGAGGATCCGACTTTCCGGGTGCGCTCGGACGAGGAAACGTCGCAGACCATTCTCTCCGGCATGGGGGAATTGCACCTGGAAGTTCTGGTGGACAGGCTTTTCCGGGAATTTGCGCTGGAAGCCAACGTGGGCAAGCCTCAGGTCGCCTATCGGGAGACGATTCGGAACGAGGCCACCGCGCGCGGGCGTTTCGTACGTCAATCCGGAGGACGCGGGCAGTTCGGGGACGTAGAGATCAAGATCAGGCCGCTCGCTCCGGGCTGCGGTTTTCAGTTCGTCAACAAGATTGTCGGCGGCGTGATTCCAAAGGAATACATACCGGCGGTCGAGAGCGGCGTCAGAGAGGCCATGGAAAACGGAGTTCTGGCCGGATACCCATTGCTCGACATCGAAGTCACGCTTTTCGATGGTTCGTTCCATCAAGTCGACAGCTCGGAGGTGGCCTTCAAAATCGCAGGCTCCATGGCCTTCAGGGAAGCCGCGAAGAAGGCGAAGCCCGTTCTGCTCGAGCCGATCATGGATATGGAAGTAG
>JAPPHK010000133.1 GCA_028820795.1 Nitrospinota bacterium
CTCCTTTCTCAGTCGCGTTTTACCTTCGGCGGCTACTCAGGGTGAGGGTGATACGCGAGCGAGGCGGGGCGAGAGGAACGCGCCCGCTCCCAAAACCGGCTTTTTCAACAGCCCCATATATGCGACCCGGCCTTTTTCGCCGCACGTCATGGGCCGCATATATGCGGCCCCTACACGCCCTCCGGCAAAGCGGAATCCCGCAGCCGTCATCTCGGCATTGCAGGGCTTATTCAACAACCCCGCAAGGCGCGGATTTCACCCGATGACACCCGGCGCGCCGTTTTGCTATACTCCCTGAAACTAAAGACAATCCGCATGTAATAGGTTTTTTCGTTCCTGAGCCAGGAGATATGGCGGGGGCGGCGCAGTTCCCCGAATCTCCTGCAGCATGGAGGAAAACGTCATGCCTCGTCGTTCGCTGCTGTTCCTGTTCGTCGTTGCGCTGGTTTGCCTGCCGATCCAGAGCGCGCATTCCGCAAACTACCCCGGCTACCCCGTTCAGTTCATCATCTCCTTCCCGCCGGGAGGGCCGGGCGACACCACGATCCGCATCATCCATCCCGCGCTCCAGAAGAATTTCGGCGGCGCCATCCAGCTCGTCAACAAGCCCGGCGCAGGCGGCGCCATCGCCTACACCTACGTGAAGAAGGCCAAGCCGGACGGCTACACGATTCTCTCCACCATGTCCGCGCCCCTCACCGTGGGAACGGCGCTGCGCACCCTGCCCTTCGGGCTGGACGACTACGAGTACATCGGCGCGTACGCCTTCGGCGCCACGGGCATCGTCTCCAAGCCCGACATGCGCTGGAAGAACCTCGACGGCCTGCTCGACTACATCAAGAAAAACCCCGGAAAGCTGAACTACGGCACGAGTGGAGCGCCGACCGCGCCGTACCTCACCATGGCGGCCATTCTCGCCATGCAGGGCCTGAAAGCCACGCCGGTGCACTATAAGGGATCAGGACCTGCGCGGAACGCCGCCCTGGGCGGCCACGTGGACTTCTCCGCGGGCGGCTTCGGCGCGATGCAGGCGCTCATCCGCGCGGGCAAGCTGGTGGGCCTGGCCATTACGGACAACGCGCGGGACCCGAAGTTCCCCAAAATCCCGACCTTGAAGGAAAAAGGACTCGGCCGTGCGAGCATCGGGCTCTGGGCCGGACTGTGGGCGCCGAAGGGAACGCCCAGGGCGGTTCTCGACAAGCTGTCCGCCGCCCTCAAGAAAACCGCAGGTGACCCGGCGGTGGTGAAAAAGCTGAACAAGGCGGGCTTCCGGGTGGAATTCGTGGACGGCGCGGGAGCGAAGAAGCTCGCCCGCCAGGACCACGAGACTTCCAAGGAGATCATGAAGGCCGTCGGCATCAAGAAAAAATAGAGGGGGCCTCATGCGCAGGATTGCCCCTCCCGCGGCGCTGCTCGCCGTTTCAATACTCATGGGCTGGTTCGCCCACCGGCTCGGTCTTGGGAGCGTCAACCGGCCCGAACCGGGATTTTTCCCTTTCTGGATATGCGCCGGCCTGGCGGCCACATCGCTCTACCTGATGACGCGATCCCTCCGATCAAGTCCGGAGGATGAGGCGTCCACCGAATCCGGGGCCGTATTCACGCTCGCCGGGTACCGGCGGGTTTTCTCCGTCATGGCGGGCACGGCGCTCTTCGGACTCCTGCTCGAATTCTCCGGATTCCTGGCGGCGACTTTCATCTTCATGGCGTTCTGCTGGCTCGTCATCGACCGCCAGTCCTTGCTGCGGGGCCTGCTGATCTCGGCGGTCGCCTCTGCGGCGGCCTTCGCCCTCTTCGTCAAGGCGTTGAACGTGCACTTCCCCCGCGGGCTGCTGGGGTTCTGATGGGCGATCTATTCGCGAACCTCTATTTCGGCTTCTCGGTGAGCCTCGCCCCGCACAACCTCCTCGCGTGTTTCATGGGCGTTTTCGTGGGGACGGGCATCGGGGTGCTGCCCGGCCTCGGCCCGGTCGCCACCATGTCCCTGCTTCTCCCGATCACCATCAAGATGGAGCCCACGGCCGCCATCATCATCATGGCGGGGGTGTTTTACGGGGCGATGTACGGCGGCTCCACCACGTCCATCCTGCTCAACCTGCCCGGCGAGGCGTCTTCGGTCGTCACCACCCTGGACGGATACCAGATGGCGCGCCAAGGGAGAGCGGGGCCGGCGCTCGCCATCTGCGCCTGGGGTTCGTTCATCGCGGGAACGCTGGGCGTTCTGGGCATCACGCTCATGGCGCCCGCCCTGGCCGAGATGGCGGTGAAGATCGGCCCGCCCGAACTCGTTGCGCTCCTGTGCCTGAGCTTCCTGCTGGTGATCCAGTTCAGCGGCGGTTCGCGCCCGCGCGCCGCGGCTTCGGCCCTGCTCGGGTTCCTGCTCTCCACCGTCGGCCTGGACCCGGTGGAATCCACGCCGCGCTATGACTTCGGCACCTTCACCCTGATGGACGGCGTGGGCTTCGCTCCCCTGGTGATCGGGCTGTTCGGTATCTCGGAGGTGCTGATCAACCTGGAGAAATCCGAAAAGATGGAAGTGTTCAAGGGCCGCATCAAGGGGTTGTGGCCCACGCGCCAGGACTGGCGCGATTCGGCCCCGGCCATCGGTCGAGGCAGCGTCGTCGGTTTTTTCATGGGGATCCTGCCCGGCATGGGCACCATCGTGCCTCCCTTTCTCTCTTATTCCCTGGAGCGGCGCATCTCCAAGAAGCCCGAGAAGTTCGGCACGGGCGTCATCGAGGGCGTGGCGGGGCCCGAGGCGGCCAACAACTCCGCCACGGCGGGCAGCATGATTCCCCTCTTAACGCTGGGCATCGCCCCGAGTGCAGCGGTGGCCGTCTTGACGGCGGCCTTCCTCACCCACGGCGTGCAGCCGGGGCCGCTGCTGATCACCGAGCACCCCGCCATCTTCTGGGGGGTGGTGACGAGCATGTACACCGGAAACGCGTTGCTCCTGCTGCTCAACCTGCCGCTGGTGGGCATGTGGGCGCGCCTGCTCACCGTGCCCTACCGCTACCTGTGGCCCATGATACTTCTCTTCTGCGGGATCGGCGCCTACAGCGTGAGCAACAACCCGGTGGACGTCCTGCTCATGGCCGTCTTCGGGCTGCTGGGCTACACGATGCGCAAGCTGAACTATCCCGGCGCTCCGCTCGTGCTCGCGTTCGTCCTGGGAAGGCTCTTCGAGGAGAAGGTGCGCCAGTCGCTCGTCATCTCTCGCGGGAGTTATGAGACCTTCATCGCGCACCCGCTCGCCCTGCTCGCGTGGATCGCCTCGGCGATCCTTCTCCTTTATCCGTTTTTCACGCGCGGCAGGAGCGCCCCGCATTTCCCGCCGGAGGAGGAAGAATGAACATCACCCTGCTCGGAACGGGCGGCCCCCGGCCGGACCCGGCGCGCCAAGGGTCTTCCCTCCTCGTCCGCGTGGGCGATGAGCGGCTGCTATTCGACTGCGGCCGAGGAGCCGTCACCCAGCTCGTCCGCGCGGGCGCGCCTCTCGAGAAGCTGAATCCCGTCTTCATCACGCATCACCACTACGATCATATCAGCGATCTGGGCGACGTGATCCTGAGCACCTGGCTCCAGGGCCGTCCGGGCGCGCTGCGCGTATACGGGCCGGCGGGAACGGCGGAGATCGTCAGAGCCCTCATCGAGGGGGTCTACGCGAAGGACATCCGCTTCCGGGCGGAGGGAGAGCCCGCCGTGGGGGGGTGGAAGCCGGTGGAAGTGAGCGAGACCGGCGCGGGCCTCGTCTGTGAGGGCGGCGGCTGGAAGGTGTATGCGGAGTTCGTCGAGCACGGACAGGGCCTCGGGATCCCCGATTTCGACTGGGTGACGCTGGGCTATAGACTTGAGGCGGAGGGGAAAGTCATCGCCATCAGCGGCGATACGGTTCCCTGTGCGGGGCTGGACCGTCTGGCGCGGGGGGCGGACGTACTCGTGCTGTGCTGTTATCTGGCCGCAGCGGAAGTCGTCGACGCGCACGCCGAACGCCTGACCCGGCACCTTTTCCCCTCCTCCGCACAGGCGGGAAAGATCGCCGCGAGCGCGGGCGTGAAGAAACTCGTCCTCACCCATTTCCGCGAGAAGCCAGACCACCTGATGCGCGCGATCGAAGAGGACGTCCGGCGGGATTTCGGCGGAGAGGTCATCCTGGGACATGACCTGCTGGAGATTGATGTGTGAGGGGGTTGTGGTTGTTGAGTGCGCGCCCCTTCTTCGGCGGGTTCGGTTGGTTGGTTTTTGGAAGCAAGGGGTGAGGTGGATGCAAACAACGGGCGGAGGCGGGGCTTCGCCCCTGCCGGCCCGCTCGCCGGCGCGGCCGGACCCCGGCATCACGGCGATGGGGAATCGTCGGGCATTGTGACGACGCGGCGCGCGGGATGGCAGACATATTCGGAACCGGATGCGTCCTGCATGGCCCGGATGTCCCGGAAAATCTCCGCCACGTCGTAACCGAAGCGCGCCGCGTGCGCATCACGCGCGGCCCGGACCTCGGCGATTATCGGGTCAGTCTGCGTTGTCTGCACGGTCGGCCTCCATCAGTTCGTTGGGCGTGCATATAACGGGCGGTTCATAGCCCGATTCTCTGCATACGCGCTCGATCCGGCCTCGCATTGCGGCATTCGCGATGTGCCGAAAATTCCATGTTACCAGATAATCGACCCCGTTCGTAACGGCAATGGCGATGTGCGCCGCATCATCGACGGCTTGGCGCGGAAGCGTCCCGAAATCAAGCAATTTCCGGGTGAGCTCCTCGGCGTCCAAGGTTGCATCGAGAAGCGCAACGCCTTCGAGGGCCATCATGCGGGAGTGGGCCGTATCCTTGTCGCCCGCTCCGGCTTCGGCGACGACGAGCGCCGAGGCGACGAGAGCGAACCTCTCCGGCGCATCGCGCCACCATTCGCGTGTTATTTCCTGATACGCTGCGACCACGACATCGCGGGATGGCTGCGCAGTGAGATAGCTGATAACCGATGTTTCGATGTATGCGATGGGCTTCATGGCGCGAGTCTCTCAACGCTTTGCATCGTCATTTTTCCTTGTGGGGTCATGCGGCATCTCGTGGAGCGGCCCATCCTATCATTTTTCCGGCATGGCCCCAATTCTCGTTATTGTCGCGAATCAATCAGAAAATAAAAAAAGCAAAACAAATGGATTCCGGCTCAAGGCCGGAATGACGACAACATCGAAAGAGCGCGGGCGGACACGCTCGAACTCCCCCTCCTCGGGGAAGTCCGACACCGCTACATCCTCCGTAAAACCGCTGGAGGGCGCATTTCCCCGCATTTGCCGTAATCGCAGAAAACCACGTCTGCGGTATCGTGCGCGCGGCGCGGGAAGGCGATTACACCCGCATCGATTGGAATTAACGGAAAGGCGCGGAGGCTTTCTCATGGAATCAAGCATTTGGGCGAGAGTGAAGAAGGTGGTCGCCATGTTCCTGGCCGGAACGACCCGTCCATCTCCAGAAGAACGCGGGCGGACTCGTTCGAACTCCCCCTCTCCGGGGGATTTCGACACCCTCTACGAAAGCGTAAACCCGCTCACCTCATTCCGGTTTGTTTATCGCGGAGAGGAGAAAGGCGCGGGTGGAGCAAAGGACGGCGCAGAAATGAAAATAATCCTATTTTCGATAAAATTCGATAAATTCACGGGGTTTTTCGATAAATTCCTGAAATTTTATGCGCTTGGAAATGATTGTAATCAAAAGGGTTATCTTATAAATCTGAGCGCATATCACTCAGATTCAGCCCCAAAAAAAGTTTTTCGCCTGCCCCGCATCTGCCCGCAACAGCCCGCATTTCCTCCCGCGCCGCATCACGCCGACAAACCCTCCCTCCTCGGTCGGCAAACGCTCGCCCTCACCCGCGTCTGACCCGCATCTCACCGCAACGGCCCGCTTTCGCCTAGGGGAGTTCGGCCTTCAGCGGACGCGACATGAGGTCCCGCACGGCGGCCTCGGGACTCCGGCCCTCGAACAACACGGCGTTCACCTCGCGGCATATGGGCATCTCGACGCCGTGCTCCTCCGCGAGCCCCACCGCCGCCGGCGCCGTGGAGACGCCCTCCGCCACGGCCGTCATGGACTCGAGTATCTTCCGGAGCAGCTCTCCCCTGCCCAAGCGCACGCCCACCGTCCGGTTCCGGCTCAGATCGCCCGTGCACGTGAGCACCAGATCGCCCATTCCCGAAAGGCCCGCGAAGGTCTCCGCCCGGCCGCCCATCGCGGCGCCCAGGCGCGCGATCTCCGCCAGTCCGCGCACGATGAGCGCCGCCCGCGCGTTGTAGCCCAGCTCCATGCCGTCCGCGATTCCCGCCGCGAGCGCGATGACGTTCTTGAGCGCCCCGCCGAGCTGGACGCCGACCGGATCGGCGCCCGTGTATATCCTGAAACCGGGTGCTGCGAGCGCTTCCTGAATCGCTTCCGCCGCCACCGAATCGTCCGACGCCGCCGTGATGGCCGTGGGTTTTCTCCCCGCGAGTTCGCGGGCGAACGTCGGCCCCGAGAGGCAAACGAGAGAGCGCTCGCCGCCGCCCGCCGCACCAATGCATTCCGCGATAATCCGGGTGGGTAAGCCCAAGGTTTTCTCTTCCACGCCCTTCGTGGCGCTCGCGATGAGCGTTTCCTCGTGAACGGAGGGCGCGAGCTTCGTCCATACCGCCCGGACGACGTGGCTCGGCATCACGCTCACGAGGACGTCCTGGCCCGCCGAGGCGGCTTCCGCCAGATCGGACGTGAAACGCAAGTTCTCATGCAGGGCGATACCGGGCAGATACAGGTCGTTTTCGCGTTGAGAGTCCATGCGGGCGCGCAGGTCGGCCTCGAAAACCCAGAGCATCACTTCGTGGCCGGTTTCGGCGAACAAATCCGCCAACGCCGTCCCCCAGGCGCCGGCGCCGATGACGGCGATTCGTTGCGGCGTCATTATTTTGCGCGAACCGCTCTTCGCTTGGACCTGGACTTCGCGGCCGCTCTTTTTTCCGCCAACGCAGCTTTTCTGGCCGTATCCCCCTCGGCGACGGCCTTCTTGCCGGCAGCCGACCTCGCTTCCCATTTCAGTTTGTGCTTGAGATGCTTTTCTTCTTCCCAGACATGCTGCGTGCCTTCGCCCATGAAGACGACGAAAACTTCACAGCCGTCCGGGTATTCATACGGACCATGCGGCAAATCCCATCCGAAAACATAATCACCAGGCCTCAAATCCTTGCCCGCCACGCACATCCTGCCACGGGTCACCAAAATGGAATGCCAACTCTTGTGCGTATGGCGAGGCTCTACATAACCTTTCGGGAATTTCACCTTCATGTCGATTCGCTTCATCACCGGATCATGCGCGAAAATCTTCACCTTCACCCCCGGCGGGAGAGTAAGCAGCTCGTTGCTCACATCTTCTTGCCACTCGACATCCTTGGCATAGATGGCGCGGAAGCGGTGGTCAAAATCTTGTTTTGCGGTCTTTTGTGCAGCTTTCTGTTTCTTGGGGGGCATGTCTTCTCCTAATGAAATTGCTCAAGGGTCAACCATGGTGGTTTTATTCATTCAGCGCGAAAATCCTGGAGGCGATATCACGGCCTAACGTATATCTGTTGCCACTTACGAGTAACGTTACCGTTCCGGCGAGAGGCGATTGTTCGATGACCTCAATGGGCATTTCTGGGAAAAAACCAAGCTCCCCCAGATACCGCAAAATATTCGGATCATCTTGTAACACACGGGTGATTTTCGTGGCTCGCCCCGCCTCGAGCGAGAGAAGGCCAATTTCTTTCGTATCAACCATGGTGCCGTCTTTTGCGGGAATCGGATCCCCGTGAGGGTCCAGAGTGGGATAACCGAGTTCCTTGTCCAAAACGGCTTCCAGTTCCTCGCTCAAGACATGTTCCAATTCTTCCGCCTCGACATCCACCTTGTCCCAATCCATTCCCATCTTTTGGTTGAGATACAACTCGAGCAATCGGTGATGTCTAATGATCTCTAAGGCAACCTTCTCCCCCCTGGGACTTAGAACCACGCCCTTGTACGGTTTGTACGTAAGCAAACCCTGGTGATCGAGTTTCTTGACCATGCTCGTTACTGACGCCGCCGATATTTCCAAACAATCCGCTATCGCGCTCGTGGAAACAGGAGATGATTCCTGTTGAAGCTTGAAGATGTTCTTCAAATAATCTTCGATTTGCTTGCTCAACCGTGGTGATGATTCGGGCAAAGGGTAATCCTCTGATTAGCAGTTAATCGCCGAAAAAATTATCCTAAAATCAGCGCTAACAAGTGTCAACCAAATAGAACAACCCAAAATTCGGAAACGATGCGCCCGGCTCACTCATACACGAACGTGGCGGTAATCGATTTGCGTTCAAGACCTTCCGGAAACGGTTCGAATGGCGCCGCCTTGGTGACGGCGGCCATGGCCAGATCATCGAGAATTCGAACGCCTGCGGACTTGATTAGACGCACTTCCTCCAAAGTGCCATTTTTCCTCAGCTTGAAGCGCAATAACAGCTCACCCCTGTTTTTTTGCGCCACCACAGGCCATATCCAGGTGTTTTGGATTCTTCTCTTGATGTGAGCAAAATAAGCAGCGTACCGAAAATCTTGCGTATCAAGCGAAATAGTTTCGCCTTCCTCTTTTCCCAGGTCTTTATCCGACAAACTTCTTTTCGCGATTCTGTCCGCTACCTCGTCTGAAAGACCAAATTTAGGGAGCTTGGGCTTGTCCCTGGGCTGGGGTTTGACTCGAAATAGCGCTAAAGGATCCTTGGGTTGAGACTGTTTCGGGGCGGGACGTCGCGGCTGTATCGACCGAGTTATCGGTTTCAACGCGGCCAGTTCAACCTTCTCCTTCGTCTGTTTCTTCGCTTCGACTTTCCTGTTCTCCTTTCGCGGCTTTTTCTCTACAACCTTCTTTACCGCCTTTTTCTTGACCACCGGCTTGGATTCGGGCTTCTTTTTGGGAAGCGTTTTGGTTTCTATTTTTTTCTTTTCCGGCTTTATATCCGCCGGCGGCCTTGCCTTTGGTTTTATCTTTTCCTGAATCGCGGGCGAGGGGATCTCGGCTGAAGGCTTTGGTACCGGCGCAAGGCTCGCTTTGGTGATAGGTTTGGCCGTTATCTCCGTTTCCAAAATTTCAGGAGGTTTCTTTTCCTTCGATTTTTCCACCTTGTTCGACTCAGGTTTTGGTGTTACGACTACCGGAGACGCTGGCGGCCGGGCCGGAGGGGCGAGAGGGACCGGAACTCTCGAGCCCGGCGAAGGCGATAAAGACGCCATCTTGGAGCCAACCACACCTTTGCGAGATGGAATCAAGTCTCTATTCTCGCGCCTCAAACGCGGGTTATTGCTCGGTTTGCCGGAACCACTTTCTTTTCGGTTGGCATTCGATAAAAACCGACTTTGGGGATTCGGAGGGAGTTTTTGCTCGGGTTTTTCGACGGACACGACTCTAAATTTGATAGGATGGCTTTTCTTCGCGCGTTCTCTCCAAACGTATTCATGACTCGAGGCCGCGAATACGAACAGGTGCAACGATAACGATATCAGGAACAGGATGAGAGGGAGTTTTTTCGACTCATTTTTCCTCATATGTTCCCCTCCATTCGATCTCCGTCATCGGCTGAACACGCGCTGGAAGGCGAATCGGCGGAATGAGTCGTCGAACACTCCCCACGCTTCATCTTATGAGACGAGTTACTCCTCTTCAAGACATCCATTCGAGAATTTTCACAAAAAAAAAAAGGGGGCCTCTCTGAGGCCCCCTTTGAACACCAAGACGACAACTTACATCATGCCGCCCATACCGCCTGGAGGCATTCCGCCCGGAGGCATGCCAGCACCCGCATTTTCTTCTGGCTTGTCGCTGATGACGCACTCCGTCGTGAGCATCAAACCGGCCACGGAAGCTGCGTTCTGGAGGGCGGAGCGCACCACTTTGGTCGGGTCGATGATGCCTGCCTTGACCAAATCTTCATAATCGCCCGTCGCCGCGTTATAGCCCGTGTTACCTTTCTGGCCTTTCACGTGCTGCACGACCAGAGAACCTTCCACGCCCGCGTTGTTCGCAATCTCGCGCATCGGGGCTTCCAGCGTGCGGGACAGGATATCGATGCCGACCACCTGATCGCCTGCCACCTCGACATCGCCCAGAGACTTCTGAGCGCGAACCAGTGCGACGCCGCCGCCGGCCACGACACCCTCTTCCACGGCCGCGCGGGTCGCGTTCAGAGCGTCTTCCACGCGAGCTTTCTTCTCTTTCATCTCTGCTTCCGTGGCGGCGCCTACATTGATCACGGCCACTCCACCGACCAACTTCGCCAAACGCTCCTGAAGCTTCTCGCGATCATAGTCGCTCGTCGTCTCTTCGATCTGGTTGCGAATCTGCTTAACGCGGCCTTCGATGTCCTTGGCCTTGCCTTTTCCTTCGACGATGGTGCTGTTGTCCTTGTCGATGGTCACGCGCTTCGCCTCGCCGAGGTCGTCCACGGATACGTTCTCGAGCTTGATTCCCAAATCCTCGCTCAACATTTTACCGCCGGTCAGAATCGCCATGTCCTCGAGCATGGCTTTGCGACGGTCCCCGAATCCGGGAGCCTTGACCGCCGAGCAGTTCAGCGTGCCGCGCAGCTTGTTCACCACCAGCGTCGCGAGCGCCTCACCTTCGATGTCTTCGGCGACGATGAGAAGCGGGCGGCCCATTTTCGCGATTTTCTCTAGCAGCGGCAGAAGGTCGCGCATATTGGAGATTTTCTTCTCATGGAAGAGGATGTACGGATCCTCCAAAACGGCTTCCATGCGGTCCGGATTCGTCACGAAATACGGGCTCAAATATCCCCTGTCGAACTGCATTCCCTCGACGATGTCGAGCGAGGTTTCCATGGATTTGGCTTCTTCGACGGTGATGACGCCGTCTTTGCCGACTTTGTCCATCGCCTCGGCGATGAGATCCCCGATGGTGGGGTCGTTATTGGCCGAGATGGTGCCAACCTGCGCAATCTCTTTCTTGTCGCGAACGGGCTTGGAGAGTTTCTGCAACTGCCCGACAATCTGGTCTACGCCGGCATCGATTCCGCGTTTCAGGTCAATGGGGTTGGCGCCGGCCGTTACGTTGCGCAAACCTTCCTTGAACAGAGACTGGGCCAGCACGGTCGCCGTCGTGGTACCGTCTCCGGCCACGTCCGAGGTCTTGCTCGCCACCTCGTTGACCACCTGGGCGCCCATGTTCTCGAACTGATCTTCAAGTTCGATCTCCTTGGCCACCG
>JAPPHK010000247.1:0-2245 GCA_028820795.1 Nitrospinota bacterium
CGGCCGCCCGGAGCACGTTCGGGAACGGGAGCGCGCTCATCGCCGCGGCGCCGAGCCCCATCGCTCCCGCTTTCTTCAAAAACCTCCTTCGGGACAGCTTTTCCGTGCCAACCAGCTTCTTGCTCTTCATTCTTTCAATCTCCTCTTATATTCTCTGTATTAACGGCCGCCTCGCGCGGCCTGAAAAAAATGAACGCTGAAACTCTTCGATGACAGGATAGGAATATAGAGCGGTTTCTTTACGGGAATCTTGCGGTTCGGTTAAATTGCCGTTTCCGTTTTGTTTCATCCATGTTTCGAGGATTCGCGCTTTCATGACCATCATTCCCACCACCAACGCCCCGCAGGCCGGGCGATCACTCATTCAGAGAGCGTGCCCTGCACCCCAAGAGTGGCCACCAAAATGGCGTCATTAAGCCGACGGTTCGCGAGATGGGCGGCGGGGCTTCGCTTCGAGGATCTGCCGGGCGAAGTCGTCGACCGCGCCAGGAGCGTCACCCTGCAGGCCATCGGCTCCGTTCTCCTGGGTTCTCGAACCGAAGACGGTCGAAGGGCCGTCGCCCTCATCACAGAGGAAGAAGCGGGCGTTCATGGGGGCGTGACCATCATGGTGAGCGGGGCCGGGGCTACGAAGGGGGGCGCCGCCTTCGCGAACGCGGAAATGGCCCTGGCGGGCGGCAAGTGGGATACCTTCCGCATGCTCACCCACCCGGGAACCTCCATCATCCCCGCCGCCTTGGCAGCGGCGGAGTCGCGAAGCGCTTCGGGGGCGGAATTTCTGACGGGCGTCGCCGCGGGCTATGAGGTCATGGAGCGTCTGGCGTCGGACTTCATACCCACGGTGATGTCGCGCGGCTTTCACGCAGGTCCCGTATTCGGGATTTTCGGGGCGGCCGTCGCCGCCGCGAAGATCATGGGCTTAAGCGAGGAGCAGCTGAACAGCGCAATTGCGCTCTGCGCGAGTCTCGCGAGCGGAAACCTGGAAGGCCCGCGCAGCGGCGGACAGGCGCTGAGGGAAGGCGGTGCGGTGCGTAACGCCCTCCTCGCGGCGGACCTCGCCGAGCGGGGCCACGTCGGCGGGGAGACGGTGCTCGAAGGCGAAGCCGGCTTCTACCACGCCTACACGGGCAACAACGAGGGCCGCCTGACCTACAGCTTCACGGGCGATGCGAGAACGAGCCTGGAGGGAATCACCGAGGGTCTGGGGGAGAATTGGCTGTTCCTCGAGACGCTTTTCCGCATCTATTCCACCTCGGGCTACAACCTCGCGCACATCGACGTGACGGCGAGCCTCTGCGAGGAGAACGACATCCTCCCGGAAGAGGTCGAGCGCGTGGAGACGCTCGTGAACTGGCTGGAAACCCAATACCCGAGCCCCGCCTTCGCGAACCGCAGAGAAGACGGCGCGCCCAGTCCGGGCAGCACGCATTACTACGCGGCCTTCGGCGTCGTCGAGCGCGGCTATCCGCTCCTGAACGAGCCGCCAGGCCAAGACGACCCGCCCGAGGTGCTCGAGATGATGGAGCGCGTGAGAATCATCCCCTCCCGCGAGATGGGCCTTTTCGCCCCTGAGGTGAGCATCTACACGAAAGAAAGAGGCGTCTTCACCAGACAGGCAACCGGCCGGGAGTTCATCTTCAGCTTCGAGGAACTCGCGGAGCGCATCAGCGGCATCGCCCCCGGGCTGCCGCTACCGGAGCGGCGCTACAGGGAAATCATCGAAACCTGCCGTTCTCTGGAGGCGCAAGACAACGCGGAAAAACTCGTCCGCCTCACCGTGGCGGGGGCGTAAGACCGGCACCATCGGGTGAGCGTCATCGACCGTACCACTCATGAGGTATCGGGGCTGTTGAAAAAGTCCCCCTCGTTCGGAAGAGTTTCTCCTTCCTCCGTCGGAATTCATCACCGCCGTTATTCCCGGCGTCATTGCCGTTTCTGTTGTAGGGGCCGCATATATGCGGCCCTCCCCGTTCGTGGCATGCGGGTCGCATATATGCGACCCCTACACTCCCTCCGACAAGGCGGTATCCCGTCGCCGTCATGCCGGGGCTTTTTCAACAGCCCCTTGCGACCCGGGCTGAACCGGCGTTCTCAAGATACCTGACGATAATCCGGGACTGACTCGGCGAAACACGGGAAGCGGGGAGCGTTCAAACGAGCCGGCCCCCCCCCCAACCCCCGGGGGCGGGCCGGGGGGGGGTGCAAACGGATGTGGGTGTTGTTAGGGTTGTTAGGCGAGGCGGGG
>JAPPHK010000247.1:2255-11226 GCA_028820795.1 Nitrospinota bacterium
CCTTGCCCCCGGGGCTCAACCGGCTTTATAAATAAACCTCCCTATAATCGGGCACTGACTCGCCCAAACCCGGGAAGGGGGGAGCTTAAAACCGCGCCGCCCCCCGTCGAAACGCCGGGGGCGGGACGGGCGGGTTCTCCTAGCTGATGAGGATCTGCTTCGGCTTGTTCGCCTCGGCGATGGGCACGCGAAGCGTGAGGACGCCGTCGACGAGCTCGGCGCTCGATGCGTCGTTCTGCACGATGCCGGGCAGCACGATACGGCGGCTCACGGAACCCATGAAACGCTCGCGGCGATAGAACTTCTCGTCCTCGACTTCCGTTTCCTTCTGCTTCGAAGCCTTGATGGAGAGGACGCCTTTCTCGATCCTGAGATCTACGTCCTCTTTCCTGTAGCCCGGAAGCGACGCGCGCACCACGACGTCCTTTTCGGTTTGCGCGATGTCGACGGGCAGAATCCCTTCCTCGGCGTCATGCGTAAAAGGCCGGGCGAAGGAATCTTCCAGGAAGCGGTTGAAAACATCGTGAATCGAAGCGTTTCTCACCAGATTGGGCATTGTGCATCCTCCTGACAGTGAAAGTGGTTTCGGGGACTCGATTTCCCCATATTTCATATTTAGCGGCTGAAAACCAATTATATGAGTTATTAACACTCATATAATATTATTTAATACAATTTATATATAGGCCATTTTTTGACTTTGTCAACAAGAAATGCGCATTTTTTGAAAAAATTCACGTTTTTTTGACAACAACCGTCGTTTGGGCAGTAAGAATTTTCTGCGCAACGGGGGGTGTCTCACTGGAGGGGGTGAGCTATAAAGCCGTCTTGTTTTCGAGCGAGATGGAGCTTTCCATCAATTCGGCAACGAAGACGGAACTTTCCTGTTGGGCGTGAATCAAGAGGGGGAATCGCCGTTCCCGGGGCATAAAACGCCAATCGGGAGCGGCCAGGTCGTTTCTCGCCCTACCAGAGCCGCTCGGACGCCAGGGCCGCGCCCTCGGCGAGGGAGGCCATCTTCATCCACACGATGCGCCGATCCACCTGCACCCGGCCGGCGAAGGTGCCGAAACCGCAATCGACGCCGGCGATGACGTTCTCGCGCCCCGCCGCCTCGGCGTAGCTCACGATGCGATCGGCCACCAGTTCGGGATGTTCCACGAAGTTCGACGTCGAATCGATTACGCCGGGGATGATGCTCTTGCCCTCCGGCAGGTCGACTTCGCGCCAGACCTTCCACTCGTGGCCGTGGCGGGGGTTCGCGCCGGGGAACGAAACGGCGCAGGGTTTGCCCTTCAAGACGATGTCGATGATGTCCTTGATCGGAACGTCCTCATGGTGCGGCCCCAGCGTGCTGCCCCAGCAGATGTGCATGCGCATCCGCTCGGGGGCGATGTTGCGCACTGCGTGGTTCAGGGCCTCGACGTGCATCTCGATTTCGGTGCGGAAATCGGCGAGGCTCAAATCGCGGAACACGGTGTGGCGGCTGAGCGCCAGGTCGGGGCAGTCGAGCTGCAGGAGCAGGCCCGCATCCACGATGGCCTCGTACTCGCGGCGCATCACGTCCGCGAGCGCGAATATGTACTCCTCCTCGCTCTCATAGTAGAGGTTCCTGAGATAGCGCGATATCTGCCCCGGCGAGGGGGAGGTCATGAACGCTTCTTCCACGTCCGCGCGCCCCAGGACGCTCTTCGCGCGCTCGATGTCCACCTCGGCGGCGGGCCAGTCCTTCCAGTCCACGGGGCCGGAACAGGCCGGGCGGTTCTGGAGGGGCGAGGCGAATTGGGAGAGTATTTCGGAGAGTTCGGGAAAACCCTCCTCGCCCGTGCCGAGCGGGGGCGAGCTCGGCCCTTCGTATCCCGTCAGCCTGTGCTTGACGTGGGAGGTGTAATCGGGCCGGCCCTGCTCGCCGTCGTTGATGACGTCGACCCCCGCCGCCGCCTGTTTCTCCACGACGTCCTCTATCGCGCGCGCCACGGCGGCATCGAACGCATGGGAATCCACTGCGCCCTCCTCCTGGACCAGCAACAAATCGACCACCTCCTGGGGGCGCGGCAGGCTCCCCGTATGGGTCGTGAGTATTCTCTCCGTGCTTCGCTTCATGGTTTGGCGCTCCCCTTTTTCCCTGGAAAGACTCCCCGCGTTTGCCCCGTTTTTTCTTCTCCACGGTCTTCTTTTTAAATACCGCAGAAGCCTTCGAGGCCGATCAAATCCCCTGTTTCTCGTCGAGCGGCCTCGAAATCCTCGTGCGTCCTGCCAGAGCCATCACCCTCCTTACACACCTCCCGGAGAGCTTTTTTCATGAAACCGGAACCAACGGCAGGATACTATACGGCATCGATGGGGGCGACACGGCTATTTTGTAAAATTGAAAGTTGTACTTGCAATCAGTCCCACGTTGCGCTTTTGCCGCCGCGCGCCGAATGAAAACGGCGGCTCAGGCGGAACCCGGTTTTCGAAAAAGGGAAGTCCTCTTCAGGAAGACGCTGACGAGGTAGACCAGAGCCAGGGCCAGAAACGTCAGGCTGATCGGCTTGCGGAAGAATATGCCGGGGTCGCCGTCCGAGAGGATGAGCGACATTCTCGCGTTTTTCTCGAACACCGGCCCCAGGATGATCGCCAGGAGCAGGGGCATGATCGGATAGTCGAACTTCTGCATGAAATAGCCGAGCAGACCGAAGCCAATCATCAGGAAAACGTCGAAAAAGCTGTTCTGAAGGGCGAACGCGCCGATGACGCAGAACACCGCGATGCTCGGGAAGAGAAGCCCCGGCGGCACGCGCAGCACCTGGACGAACAGGCGGATGCCCAGCAGCGCGATGACGATGGTCAGGAAAAGCGCGATAAAAAACGACCCGAATATCGAGAACACGAAACCGCCGTGGCTCTCGAACAGGAGCGGCCCCGGCGCGAGCCCCTGGATGGTGAGCGCGCCGAGCATGACGGCGGTGACGGGATCGCCGGGGATCCCCAGCGTGAGCATCGGGATCATCGCGCCGCCGGTCATGGCGCTGTTGGCGGCCTCGGGCGCGGATACGCCCTCGAGTTTCCCCTTCCCGAACGATTCGGGCTCGGGCGAGCGGCGCTGCGCCGTGTTGTAGCTCAGCACGGCGGCGACGGCGCTCCCCGTACCCGGCAGCAAGCCGATGGTGGTCCCGATGAGGGAGGATTGCGCGAGCGTCTTCCAGAGGCCGGCCAGGGTTCCCGGCGATGGCAGCAAGTCGCGCAGGCGCGTGGAAAAATCCGGCAGGGAGACGGCGGAGCCGCGCATCCCCGAGATGATCTCGGGCACCGCGAAAAGCCCTATCATCACCGGCAGGAAAGAAACCCCCTGCTGAATCTGCACCACGGAAAACGTGAAGCGCGGTATCGAATCGATGGGGTCCATGCCCACGGTGGAGAAACTCAGGCCCAGTATGCCCGAGATGAGCGCCTTGCTCATCGAGGTTTGCGCGAACCCGCAGATGAGGCAAAGCCCCAGCAGAACCAGCGAGGCCAGTTCGGGCGCTCCGAACTTCAGGGCGAAATCCGCCAACTGGGGCGCGATTGTCACCAGACAGACGAGGCTGAACAAACCGCCCAGAAAGCTCGAGAAAAAAGCCACACCCAGAGCGACCCCGGCCCGACCCTTGCGGGCGAGCGGGTGCCCGTCCAGGCTCGTGACGATGGCGGCGGGATTGCCGGGGATGTTGAGCAGAATGGCCGAGATACTGCCCCCCGTCATCCCGCCCACGAAAACGCCCACCAGGAGGCTCATCGACGTGACGCTCGCCATGTGGAAGGTGAAAGGAAGCAGGAGAATGATGCCCATGCTCACGGTGAGGCCCGGAATGGCGGCGAAAATAATTCCCATGAAACTGCCGAGGACGGCGAACAAAAAAGGCTTCCACGCAAGCGCCTGGACGATGCCCTCCACCAGGAGATTCATCTTTAGAAGAGCCAGTCCTGGGGCAGGGGCACCTTGAGCACGTGATGAAAGACGTAATTCACCACAAAGGCAAATATGACGAGGTAGGGGATGATGATCTTCCAGGAACGGATTCCGCTCCACCAGAAGGAGACGGCGAGAAACGCGATGACCGCGGCTGAAAAGCCGACGTACTGCATCAAAACCGCGAAACCCGCCAGCAGGAGACAAAGGATCAAGGCGTCGAGCGCGCTCTTGCGCTCGATGACGACGCGCTCTTCATCCCGACGCGCTCCAAGGTTGCCGGTAGCGATTTCAACCAGCGTCAGGACGATAAGCAGCGAAGCCCAGAGCCAGGGGATAAAAGAAGGCCCCAGGGGACCTTCTTCCCCCGGCCCCTGGGGCAACTCCAGAATCAGCGAACCGTACCAGACGTAAAAACCCACCAGGAGGATCGGAACGACGAGGCGTCCGACGCGCAGCCTGATTTTTTTGCTCTCCTCCGTCATGAAAACCGGATCCCTTGTGGCTTCTCGTCCTCGGTACGATTCAGAAGACTATTTCTTCATTTTCTTTTTCTTCTTGTCCAGTCCCAGCGAAACGACGACCTTCTTGATCAAAGCGTTCTGCTGAGCCACGAAGGCCGGGAACTTGTCCGGACCCATATAGGAGACCAGGAAACCTCTTTTCTCGGCGGTGGCCAGGACTTTCGGATCCTTCGCAGCCGCTGAGAAGGCCTTGTGGAGCGCTTGAACCGCTTCTTTGGGCGTTCCCTTGGGAACGTGCAGCCCACGGAACTGGTAGAAGCCGACATCCCACCCATGCTCGCTGAACAGGGGAACCTTGGGATACGCCGGGTGGCGCTTCGGGAAGGAAACGGCCAGCATGCGCACTTTGCCCGCCTTGTGAAGGGCCAGCACCTCGGGTGGATGGACGGAAATCGCATCGACCTCACCACCGAGCAGGCTGGGCACGCGGCGTTTGCCCAGGGGTACGTGACGGAACTTGAAGCCCGCCTTTTGTGAGAGTGCGGAAGCCGTAAGCCTCGTGAAGCTGCCTGAACCGGCGCTTCCGATCTTGAGCGTCTTCGATTTGGCCGCCTTCACGAGTTCGGGAAGCGATTTGTAGGGGGAATCGGCCCGGACGACGATAGCGGTCCCCTCGAACACCAGGCGGGAAACGTAATCCCATGCGCGGTAGTCATAGGGCAATTTCCCCATGGTCGTACCGGTCAGGATCGAGGCCGAAAGCCAGCCGATCTTGTAGCCGTCGTTCGGTGCGGTCTTGACGTAGGCGAAGCCGATGGTCCCACCCGCTCCCGGGCGGTTCACGGCGACGATGGGCTGACCGAACACTTTCTCGGCCGCTTTCGCTACGGTGCGTCCTGAGATGTCCGCGGCTCCGCCGGGTTTAAAGGTGATGGTCATCTCCACGGGCTTCGTCGGATAGGCCGCCGAGGCGGGCGCAACCGACACCGCCGCGACGACAAAAGCGAATGCGAAAACCGGCAACAACTTCTTCATGGTGTTTCCTCCTTAAGATTCATAGAATGTGCGTCGAAAAATTTCTCGAAACTCATGGGGCTTCCTAATCCCGATTCCAGGAATGCCATCTCGAAAGGCCGATGCAGACGCTTTTCACCTGAGTGTATTCGCGCAGCGCCTCCTCGCCATGCTCCCTGCCGATGCCGCTTTTCTTCGTGCCGCCGAATGGAATCTCCGAGCCGTAGCGGTATGTGTTGATGAACACGTTTCCGCAATCAAGCTCCGCGGCGAGCCGATGCGCCCGGCGGAGGTCGCTCGTCCAGACGTAGCTTGCCAACCCGAAGTCCGTGGCGTTGGCGTCCCGTACCGCATCATCGAGAGAGTCGAATTCGTGGACGGTGAGAACGGGTCCGAAAATCTCCTCACACGCCGCTTCCATGCCCTGGTTCACGCCCGTGAGTACCGTGGGCTGCATGAAGTTCCCTTCAGGCCCCCCGTCCGGCTTTGCGCGGTCTCCGCCACAGGCGACGCTGGCTCCATCCCCGAGCGCCGATTCGACGTAGCCGACGACGTCGGCGAGATGATCGGGAGAGATGAGCGGCCCCATGTCGGTCTCCTCATCCATGGCGTCGCCCACTTTGATTCCTTGGGCGCGCTCTTTAATCTTCTCGACGAACGCATCGTGAATGGCGCTCGGCAGGAACAGGCGGGTGCCTGCGAAACAGACCTCGCCCTGGCGGGCGAACACCTGGCTCATCACGCCGTCCGCAGCCTCGTCCAGGTCGGCGTCTTCGCAGACGATGATGGGCCCCTTGCCGCCAAGCTCCGCCAGTACGGGGGTCACGTTCTGCGCGGCGAGCCCCAGGACTTCCAGGCCGCCCTCGGTGCCGCCCGTGAAGACGATTTTTCGGATATCCGGGTGGCCCACGATCTTCGCGCCCGTCGAGCGTCCCGAACCCGCGACGATGTTGATCACCCCCGGCGGGAATCCGGCTTCTTCGACGAGTTTTCCGAAATAAAGCACAGACGCCAGCGCGACCGCGGAGGGTTTGATGACCACCGTGTTGCCGCAGGCCAGTGCGGCGGCCAATCCCCGGGACATGAGCTTGAGCGGCGTGTTCCAGGGAACGATGATGGCCACGACGCCCAAAGGCTCTCTTATCGAATACACGAGCCGATCGTTCATGAGGGGCTGCGCGCCGCCTTCTACCTTGCCGGCCCATCCGGCGAAATACTCAAAATGCCGCGCGGAGGAGGCGGATTCCAGCCGGCTCTCCCGGATGGGGATGCCCGTGTTGATCGCCTCGAGTCTCGCGAGGGTTTCCGCGTGCTCGCGCATCAGGCCTGCGAGTTTCATGATGAGCTTTCCGCGCTCGAGAGCGGGCATCTTCTTCCAGGAGGGGTCGTGAAACGCCCGCCAGCAGGAGGCGACGGCCTCATCGACTTGCGCGTCCGAGGCGGGGAACAATTGGAAAATCTTCTCGTTGTTCGAAGGATTGAGCACGTCAATCGGCTCACCGCGCTCGCCTTTCACCCAGTTGCCGTCGATAAACTGCTGCTCCACCTCCTGGGTGAGGGGAAACTCGGCCACCTTCACTAAACTACCCGACATCTATCACTCCTTTCATTGATCGTTATTTAGACCGGACGCCCCAGTCAGGCCTCCAGGCTTTACATTTTCTCCGAATCGGGACCGGACCATTCCTCATCGCTCAGAACGTCTTTGTGAACGACGTCTTCCTTCACGGAAGAGACGACATCCTTCGCCACCTGCTCATACCAATCGGCCACGTCTTTGGGGTAGTCCGTGTGGCTGGGCAGGTCCTTGATGAGCGGGCCTTCGACGGAGGGGATGTCGCTTACGCCGTCGAACTCCTGGGAATATACCCGCCCTTTTCGCGCGGCGAACTCCTTGTCGATCGTGGCGTCGAGCTTGAGCCACTTGCCGTTCAGGTACGCCTCTCCCAGCGAGTGCCACGGCAGCTTGCGGTCGCCCCAGATCTTGGCGACCTCCTCGTTCATGAAAGGCTTGTCGGGGCAATGAAGCTGCTGGAAACCGATGCGCGAGGGGATGCCCGAGGCCCGGCAAAGGGCGGCGAACATGCTGGCCTTGCCCATGCAGAACGCCTTGCCGTTGTTCAGCACGTCGCTCGCCTGGCGTTTTCCCTCCGCGAGGTAGCGGAACGAATCGAGAATGTCGTAGGGAAAATCGCGGACGAAATAATAGATGTTGTTTAGTTTTTCCTTCTCGTCCGCACACCCTTCGGTGAGCTCTTCCGCCTTCGAGACGATGTCCGGGTTGTCCGAATCGATGTATTCGGTGGGCTTCAGGTAATCGGCCATTTCCTGGTGTTCGCTCATTGAGAAATCTCCCTGCTCATAAGAGGGCCTCAGCCCCCGTTCGACAGACTCCTGACCTCGGGGAGAATCTCCTCTCCCGCAAGGCGAAGCATATCCATTTCCGCGACGTCGGGAATCGTATAGAGAAAATGGCGAACGCCCGCGTCGACGTATTCCATCATTCGTTCTACACATTCCTTGGGTTCGCCCGCGATTATACCCGTTTCGGGAATAGCCGCAAATCGCTGTTTTTCCGCCTCGACCCGCGAGCGATCATGGCTCGGCAGAAGAAGGCACATCAGGGAGCGCCTGAGCGCATCGGGGTCGCGCCCCGCCTCCTCGCAGTTGGCGTCGATCTCTTCTTTGCGTTCGAGATAGCGCCCCGGCGGCCACCAGCGCACGTTGAAGCCGTCCGCATGTCTCGCCGCGACGCGAAGCACTTTCTTCCCCTCCCCGCCGATCCATATCGGGGGCGAGGGCTTCTGGACCGGCGGGGGGTCGCATACCGCGCCCTTGATCGTGTAGTGCTCCCCCTCGAACGTGGGATTAGGCTCCGTCCAGATCTTACGGATCAGTTGGATGGCTTCCTCCATCTGGGCGATGCGAACCGATGCCTTCGGGAAAGGAATGCCGTAGGCCTCGTACTCCTCCTGCATCCAGCCCGCGCCGAGACCGAGATCGAGCCGTCCGCCGCTGATGTGATCCAGCGTCGCGCCCATCTTCGCCAGCACCGAGGGGATGCGGTAGGAGTTGCTGAGAACGCTGGTTCCGATGCGGAGTTTCTTCGTGACCTGGGAGAGGGCGCTGAGCGCAGTCCATGTTTCGAGCAGGGGGATGGAGCCCGAACCAACGCCTCCCGAATCCCCCTCATCATCGAACCCTGCGTCTTTCGCATACGAGTTCGGGTCGAGCGTCAGGAAATGATCGCAAAGCCACACCGAATCGAAACCCAGACGCTCCGCCTCCTGGGCCACCGACTTCATGTCCTCGAAGTTTCCGACGGCGAGCCCCCGGATGGTCAGGGCCATGATCAAACCGAATTCAACGCGGGAGTTCATCCAAAATCCTCCTCGTTTTATTGATGAAAAAAATCAGACAGCCAGATAGCGCGATTTCAGTTCCTCATCCTCTTCGAGCCCGGCCACCGTGCCGTCGAAACGGACCCTGCCGTTGTCGATGATGTAAACGCGATCGGAGAGCCGGCAGGCGAAGCGGGTATTTTGCTCCACCAGCAAAACGG
>JAPPHK010000018.1 GCA_028820795.1 Nitrospinota bacterium
GGCGCCTGAGTTCGGCGACCTGGTCCATGTTCAGGGCGGAGAAATCCTTGTCCGAAATGACTTCGGCGGGGCTGTAGGAGGGTACCCCCTCGTCGTCGTCTCCCTGTTCGCCCGGTTCGGCGGCGCTTTCGACATCGTCTTCCGACGGGAGTCCCGGGTTTTCCTGCCCTTCGCCCTCGGCGTCGGATTCCCCTTCTTCCGAAGAGCCACCCCCTTCGCTGGCCTGGCCTTCGCCCTCTTCTTCGAACTGCGTGTCGACCTGCACCGATTCATCGCCCGTGTAAGGGTTTCCCTCCTCGTCGAACCAGTACTGCCGGAACACGGCGTCGAATATCATGCTCTCGTCCTGGCTCGAGATGAGATTCGACTTGCTGGCGATATAGATGTTGTCGAGATTCGTGGAGTCGAGCGAGTCGAAACAGCGGAATACGTCGATGATGCGGCCGGAGGTGATCTTGAGACCAGCGCGCCGGAGGATTCGGCAAAAGCCTATCATCTCACCCTTGAGGCCGCGGCCCTTTACGCGAATTCGGCGCTTGGGCAGTGTTCCCTGTATGATGGGACGGATGGTGGTTGCCATGAAATTCCTGGATCAGGCGTCGGGCGCCAGTTGCGCCGTCGCTACCATGCTGTCGAGACCGTCGCTCTCCACACGTTTGATATCGTCTTGATATTTCAGGATGCAGCCGATGGTCTCCCGCACGGCGTCGGCATCGAGTTCGTTGCGGTGCAGTGCAAGAAGGGCCTGCGCCCAATCGAGGGATTCAGCCACCCCGGGCCGCTTGTAGAAATCCATTTGCCGCGCCTGGGTCATGAAACGCGAAATTTGTTCCGCCAGCCGCTCGTTGACGCCCGGCACCTTCGTCGTGATGATCTCCACTTCTTTCTCGAAAGAGGGGTAGTCGACCCACAGATACAGGCAGCGGCGCTTCAGGGCGTCGTGAATCTCGCGCGTTCGGTTGCTGGTAAGCACAACCAGAGGCTTGCTGGCCGCCTGGACGGTTCCCATCTCCGGAATCGTGATTTGGTAGTCTGAGAGGATTTCCAGCAGGAAGGCCTCGAACTCCTCGTCCGAGCGATCGATTTCGTCGATGAGCAGGACCACCGGCTTGTCCTTCGAGCGCAAGAGCGCGCGGAGAAGAGGCCGCTCGATCAGGTATTGCTCGCTGAAGATGTCTCTTTCGATCTGCTTCGCGTCCGCGTCCCTGCCTTCTTCCATCTTGATGTGGAGGAGTTGTTTCGCGTAGTTCCACTCATAAAGAGCCGAGTTCGCGTCGAGGCCCTCATAGCATTGCAGGCGAATGAGTTCGGTGTCCATCGCGCTGGCGAGCACCTTGGCGAGTTCCGTCTTGCCTACGCCTGCTTCTCCTTCCAGGAACAGGGGCTTTTCGAGCTTCGTGGCCAGGAAGAGGGTAGTCGCCAGGGTGCGGTCGGAAATGTAGTCGAGTCTTCTGAAGGAATCCTGGACGTCTTCTACATTCTTGAATCCTTGCTCGGAACCCTTTTTCTTTCTGGTCGAGTTTGATGAGGCAGTCACGCTCATTTACCTTTACCTTTCTTCGAGGAAAGTTCTTCAGCCGCGGCCTCGATAGCATCGATAATCTTCACGTAGCCGGTGCATCGGCAAAGATTGCCCGCGATGCCGGCTTTGATTTCATGTCGGCTGGGATTCGGGGTAAGGTCAAGCAACTCTTTTGCGGCGACTATCATGCCGGGCGTGCAGAAACCGCACTGAATGGCGCCGTATTCGATGAATTTCACCTGGATCGGATGGAGGTTGTCCACTGTTCCGATACCCTTGACGGTGGTGATCTCACGGCCTTGCGCCTGGACGCCGAGGGCGCAGCACGCGTTCATCGCCAGGCCGTCCAGGAGAATCGTGCAGGCGCCGCAATCGCCCGCCTCGCAGCCGTTTTTCACCTCGGTAAAACCCAAGTCACGCAGCAGATACAGCAGACTGGTGTGCGCGGGCGCTTCGGCGTTGACTTCCTGGCCGTTCACCGAGAAGGAAATGGGCAGCTTCTTGGGTGGCACGTATGCGGGGGTGCTCGATTTTCCGGTTCGTTTCGATTTGCTCGCTGTAGCCATCTTCAAGTGTTCTCCAATGAAATTCTCAAAAGACGATGAAATCTATCAGTCATTGTCCTGTGAAATATCCAGCGCCTGGCAAATGAGGCGGCGCGGCAGAACCTCGCACATCAGCTTGCGGTATTCCGCCGACGCCCGGATGTCGTCGATGGGCGCCGCAACGGCGGCGCAGGCCTCCGCGGCCTTCTGGGCCAATTCGAGATCCACCACGTTGCCTTCGAGAATTTTTTCGGCTTCATAGCAGCGGATGGGAGCCGCCGTAACGGAACCCAGCGAGATGCCCGCTTCCTCCACCTTCTTGCGTCTTACCTTCAACACGACCGCCACGCCCACCACGGTGATGGCCATGGCGTTTCGGCGGGCGAGTTTGTAATAACCCCATTTGTGGTTCCTGCCGGGGGATGGGAAGGTCACGGCGGTGACCAACTCATTAGACCGGATGGCCGTCTGCCGATATCCGGTGAGAAATTTATCCAGGTCGACCGTCCGTCTGCCCTTTTCGCTGGCGAGCCTCACCTTCGTCTTCAGGGCGAGCAGGGGAGGAACGGCGTCAGCCGCAGGGCCACCGTCAATGATGTTGCCGGCCACCGTGGCGCGGTTGCGGATGATCGGCCCTGCGAATTTCTCCGACATCGCCGCCAGAATGGGCGCTTCCCTGAGGATGATCTTGTTGGTCAGCAAATCCGTCATGGTCGCGAGGGCGCCCAACTTGATTTGGCCCTTCGATGAGGAAATCCCCTGTAGCGCAGAGACTCTCATCAGGTCGATGACGAGTTTCGCCGGGCCGTCGTGCTGGTGCCTGAGATCGGGCAGGAAATTGGTGCCCCCGGCGATGAACTTAGTGCTTCTGCCTTTTGCCGCTTTTAGGGTGGCCGCCAAGGTTGTCGGCGCCACGAAGTCGAAACCACGCATAGACGGAAACTCTCCTCAAATCGTCTGGAATAGAACCTATCAACAACCGCAATGAAAACTGAAACGAAGCCGAATCATAACCGACAGAAGGGGACAAGGTAAACGCTCTGAGTGATGCAGCCGGGCAGCGTCCCCCGGAGAACTGGCCGAACAAGCAACTCTCACTCTCATACGGGCGCGCCTACCCTATCAACTGCCGCTCTTTCCCGTCAAGCGAAACTGCCCTTGCGGGCCAATTTGCGCAAAGCGTAAGATTCGCTGTAAAAATAGCATTTTTAACATTTGAAGGTAGCCGGAATGAACGAGACGACCCATGCCGTGAAGAACGCCAGCGCAAAACCCCTGCGCCTCGCCCTGGCGAACCTGGGCTGCAAGCTCAATCACGCCGAAGGTGAGGCCATGAAGCACCTGTGCGCCGGAGCCGGGTATGAGCTTGTGCCGTTCAGCGGCGAAGCGGACGTCTACGTCGTCAACAGCTGCACGGTGACGGCGGAGGCCGACCGCGAGGGCAGACGCCTGGCCCGAAAGGCGCGGCGGATGGGAGGCCCGGACGCCAGTGTCGTCATCGTGGGGTGCTCCGCCCAGGCGAACGCTGAAAAAATGCTGATCCCCGAAGTCGATCTCCTGCTTGGAAACAGGGAAAAGCTCAGGCTTCCCGATGAGCTGGCGAAACCGCTCCCGAGAGATGAGAAAACCGATATGCGGGTATCTCCCATCGAAGAGAGCCTCGAAATCGAGAGCGTCGTCCTGCCTCAGTTCGGAAGCCGGACGCGGGCGTACCTCAAGGTGCAGGATGGTTGCAACTTTTCCTGCTCTTTTTGCGCGACGACCATCGCGCGCGGAGAAAGTCGCTCACTGGACGTCGATTCATGCGTTGAGCATGCCGGTACGCTGCTTTCTGGCGGTCACGAGGAGTTGGTGCTCACCGGGATTCACCTCGGCGCGTACGGCAGGGACATCAAGCCGCGCAGCACGCTGAGCCGCCTGGTGAGCCGGTTACTGGAGATAGAAAGAAATTTCCGCCTCAGGCTCTCCTCCGTCGAACCGGGGGAATTCACGCGCGAACTCATCCGCGTCGTGGCGGGCGATGCCTACGATTCGGGTTCATCGAACGGAGGAAGCTACGTCTGCCGCCATTTCCACATTCCCGTCCAAAGCGGAGACGATGAAACGCTCGCGGCGATGAACCGAAACTACACCGCCGCGCGCTGCGCGAGCCGCTTCGCTGAGATCGCGAAGAAAATTGACGGGGCGTGTCTCGGTGGAGATTTCATCGTCGGTTTCCCCGGCGAGAGCAGAGAGGCGTTCGAGCGAACCATGGAATGGGTGCGGGAATCCCCACTAGCCTATCTGCACGTTTTTCCCTATTCGCCGCGCGAGGGAACGGCGGCCCTGGAAATGCCGGGGCAAATCCCAAAAGCCGAGCAAAAAGAACGCGCTCGCGCCTTACAGGAATTGGGGCGCAGGAAATGGGCGGCGTTCGTCTCCTCCCAAACGGGGAGTGAAACGGAAGTGTTATTCGAGAACCGCCGCACGGAAGACGGCCTGCTCACCGGGTTATCGGACAATTACGTCCGCGTGTTGGCCTCCGGCCCCGATGAGTGGGTCGGCCGCACGGTTCGGATGCGGCTCGCGCCCCTGCCCGAGAAGAACGGATTTTCCCGCATCGCTGCAAGGTCGGATGCCTTATGGGGGGAGTTGGCGCCATGACGGACGATCAATCGCGTCCGAATCCTTTTCACGAGGGCGCTCCCGATTTCGACGAGGAAAGCGGCGCGCAGCCGATCGTCACGCTCCTCACGGATTTCGGGAGCGATGAACACTACACGGGAGTGATGAAGGGCGTCGTCCTGGCGATAAACCCGGTTGCCCGGATCGTGGACATCACCCATTCCATCAGGCCTTACGACGTCAGAGGCGCGTCGTTGATACTGGGTTCTTCGGCGCATTACTTTCCGCGCGGGACCATTCACGTGGCGGTCGTGGACCCCGGCGTGGGAAGCAGCCGCAGAGGGGTGATCGCCGCCACCGAGAACTATTACTTCGTGGGGCCGGACAACGGCCTGTTTTCCAGCGTTTATGACGACCCGCTCTACCTGTGGACGAGAGAGCTCGAAGAAGATGCGTTTTTCCTGAACGAGGTGAGTTCCACCTTCCACGGGCGAGACATTTTCGCACCCGTCGCGGGGCACCTCTCCTACGGGGCGCCGCCGGAGGATTTCGGCACCGTCATCACCGATCCGGTTCGCTTCGATTTCCCCTCGGTGGAATTCGAAGACGCCGACACCATCTCCGGCGAAGTCATCTACGTCGATCATTACGGAAACCTGGTGACGAACATCGACACCACGACTTTCTGGCGTTTCGATTATGGAGAAGACGACGCTGCGCATTTGCCGATCATCGAAATCGGCGGCCACGTGATCAACGGGGTGAGCGAATACTACCAGGCGGTGAAGGCGGGCGACCTCGGGGCGCAGTTCAACAGCTGGACGCGGCTGGAGATTTTCGTGCCCGAAGGAGACGCCGCGCAATTCCTGGAAGCGGGCATCGGCGAGAAGGTGAAAGTGCATATGAGGCATATGAGACTTTAGTCTGCCGTTCATCAGCCGGCTCCGGCGCATCCCAACCGGAGCCACAGGAGAGAGATAATGGAAAACGCCCCGGTGCGGTTCACGGTGTTCAGTGATTTTTTGTGACCCTGGTGTTTCAACTCGGCCGTGCGCCTGAAGAAGATAAAAGAAGAATACGGAGAAAAAGTAGACATCCAGTACAGGGTGTTCATGCTGAGACCCGAGCCGGACCCCACGGCGGTTTTCAACGATTACCGCAGAAACCACTGGACGAACGCGAACTCACAGCTAGACTCGGGTGATTTCAATTTATGGGAAAGCGAGGAGGAATTCCCCAACTGCTCGATGCCGTCTGCAGAAGCGGGGTTGGCTGCGAGGTTCCAGGGGCCGGAAGAATGGGAGAAATTCCACGACAATCTTCTGACCGCTTTCTTCACGGAAAACCGCAACATCTCGGACCCCGAAGTTGTGAGCGACGTGGCCGAGAAAAGCGGGCTGGACATGGACAGATACCGCGACACTCTCGAAAGCGGGGGTTTGAGGGAGAAGGCCGTCAAGGAATACATGGAGGCCACCAACTTAGGGATAACGGGCATTCCCTCCGTGGTCGTGAACGATCGCGCGGTCATGGTCGGCGCTGTGCCTGCGGAACAATACAGATACGTTATCGACAGCATCCTCGATACGGGTGAGTTGCCCGTCGCGGACTGAAACAGTTCTAAGGATGCCGAAGAAATGAGGAGTTTCCCCTCTGAACCTCTCTGACCTCAAAGGTTGCATAACCGACGTTCCCGGCTTTTATCTCGGCCACGCGCAAGATGAGACGGCCGGAACGGGCGTCTCCGTGGTGCTTTGTCCTCCCGGAACCGTCGGGGCGTGCGAGCTGCGCGGCACGGCGACGGCCACGCGCGGCATGGACGCCCTGCGCGCCGAACATCTCGTAGGAGGCGTGGACGCGATCGTTCTGACCGGGGGCAGCGCGTTCGGCCTCGCTTCCGCCGATGGTGTCATGGCGTTTCTCGAGGAGCAGGGGAGGGGGTTTCCCACAGGACGCTTCAACGTGCCCACGGTCGCCGCAGGCGTGTTGTTCGACCTCCATATCGGCGACGGGAGAATTCGCCCGGACGCCGCGATGGGACGCGCCGCATGCGATGCGGCCTCAAACGCCGAAGGCCCCCAAGGCAGCGTTGGAGCGGGCGCCGGCGCTACGATCGGGAAACTTTTCGGGCAGGAGCGAGCCATGAAGGGGGGTCTGGGCACGGCGAGCGTAAAGCTGCCGGGGGGCGGCGTGGTTGGAGCTGTCGCCGCGGTGAACGCCTTTGGCGGCGTGTATGAAACGGGGACGGGAAAGCCTATTGCCGGACCGAGAGCGATGCCGCCCGAGCAGGGAATCGTGGATACGGAAGAACACTTGAGAACCCACGGAAGGCCTTTCGAGGGATTCTCAAACGCTTCGGAGAACACGACGCTGGTGGTCGTGGCGACGAATGCACGCTTGACGAAAACCGAAACCCATAAGCTCGCCCAGATGGCGGCGAACGGACTCATCCGCACCGTTCGTCCCTCCTATTCTACGGTGGATGGGGACATGGTCTTCTCCCTCGCTTGCGGTGAGCGCGAAGTGGCCATCGACGTCGTCGGGGCGGCGGCGATAGAAGCCGTCGGCCATGCGATTTGCCGCGCGGTCATGGAGGCCGACGGCGGAGGCATCATTCCCGCCTGGCGAGACCTGCCTGTTTCGTAATGACTTTCCATCAGAAAAAGCCGGCTTGGCGGCTCGGCGATTACTTCGATCTGGGCATCATCGGCATGACCCACGGGTTGAGCGACGGGTTCTCGAACATGCTCGTTCCCGTTCTCGCACTCATCGTCCTGGATCTCGGCCTCTCGCCCTTCGAAGTGGGGGCTTTGCTCAGCACTTTTAGTCTGGGGCAGATGATCTTCCAGTACCCGCTCTCCATCCTGGCGGACAATACGGGCAGACGAAAGCAGATTCTCCTGGCGGGCATGAGTCTCTCCGCGGCGTCTTTCATCTCCATGATCTGGATGAACGGCTTTTGGCCCTTGTGCGTTCTGGCGTTTTTCGCAGGCGTGGGGAATTCCGTCTATCACCCGTGTGGAACGGCCCTGGCGGCGCGCCGTTTCGAGCGCGACCGCGCGTTCGCCATTTCGTGGCACAGCCTGGGCGGGAATATAGGGACCAGCATCTTTCCACTGGTCCAGGCGGCCGTGGCGGCGATGGCCGGCTGGCGCGCGGCGATAGGGGCCTGCGCGGCGCCTGCTGTGGTGCTTCTCCCCCTGGTAAATGCCCGGTTCAAGGAAGAAAAGAGTGGAGGCAGAGATGATACAGAAAACCCGAAGGACTTAGGCGTTTTATCCATTCTCCGGCGGGTCGTCGCGAACAGGAACACGGTATGGCTGGCGGTCACCTACACCTTCAGGAGCCTGTGCACCAAGGGAGCAATCGGTTTTCTTCCCCTGCTCGCGACTTCCAAGCTGGGGATGAACACGGCGCAGATCGGTGTCGCCGTATCGCTTCACTACGGGTTCGGCATGTTGTCCAAGCCCATGATGGGAATGCTATACGACCGCTGGGGCGCGCGGACGGCCTTGTTCTGGCCTCTTTTGCTTCTGGGAGCCTTCTCAATCGCCTTGCCGTTCATGGAATGGCAAACGGGTTTTTTCATCCTCGCGGCCCTGACGGGCGTGGTGGGGTTCGTGAGTCCGATCATCCTCACAGCGACGGCCGATTATTCGGAAAAGGACATTCTGACCTCATCCGTCGGCTTCATCTACGCCTGTCACGGACTGGATTTTCTCGCTCCCCTGATCGGAGGGTGGCTCGCCGAGGTGATGAATCTGGACGCGAGCTACGTATTTTTCGCCGTCATGAGCTGGCTGGGCGTTTCGGCGTCCATGCGCTTGATGAAAAAACCTGAAAACCAATAACCGGAGAAAGGAGACGAAATGGCGCGAGAGTATTTCAAGGGAACCTGGCAGGAGGATCGCTCGTTTTCCCCTGCGGTGAAGACGAAAGGCGGCGAGCATGTATGGCTGGCCGGCGTGGGGGCGTGGCGCGATGAGCGGGGAAACGTGCTGGCGGGGGATTTCGACGCGCAGGTGCATGCCACGTTCCGCCAGATCGAGCGCACCCTGGAGCGGGCGGGCGGAAAGCTCCAGGATATCGTGACGATGACCGTCTACATTCTCGACGGCGCGAATGGGGATCGGTTCGTCGAGCTCAGAAAGCAGTATTTCCCGGACGGATTTCCGGGCAGCGCCCTGATCACGGCGGCTGGCTTCGCGAAACCGGAAATGATGGTCGAGATACAGGCCATCGCCGTCATCGGCGGGGAATAGGGAAGGGGCAGCGGGCGCAAATCCCCATGTTTGCCGCTTGTGGTAAAGAATGTTAGTCTCGCAAAATTATTGACTCGCTTCAGGATGGTGAGCGCGTGCCGCGTTTCTCTTGATACGCATGGCCTACGCCCTCATCGATGCGGCAAATCGTCTCGCCACCCGGCAGCGCATTCAGCCTTTTTCACGACGGGAATCAGCTGAATCATGTCCTCATCCGACAACGGCACGAATCCGACATTGCGCCTCCAGGGCGTCGGAAAATGGTTCGGCTCCCTGCAGGTGCTCGACGGCATCGACATCGACGTGAAGACGCAGGAAATCCTCACGGTCCTCGGCCCCAGCGGGTGCGGGAAGACGACGCTCCTTCGCATCGTGAACGGACTCATTTTCTGCGAGAGGGGCAAGGTTTCCTTCAAGGGCGAGGTGGTGGACGGCCCCAGGCCGGAGATGGCCATGGTGTTTCAGAACTTCGGGCTGTTTCCCTGGAAGCGTCTCGATCAGAACATCGGCTACGCGCTCAGGATACAGGGCAAGGCGCAAAGCGAGATCGATCGCCTCGTGAGCCATTATACGGAACTCGTGGGCCTGGGCGGTTTCGAGGCGAATTATCCCGCACAATTATCTGGCGGGATGCAGCAGAGAGCGGGTCTGGCGAGGGCGCTCGCCGCGCAGCCCGACGTCTTGCTGATGGACGAGCCATTCGGCGCCCTCGATGCGCTGACGCGGGAAACCCTGCAAGAAGAGCTGCTTCGCATCAACGAGGCGGAACCCAAGGCGATGATCTTCATCACCCACAGCATCGACGAGGCGCTGCTGCTCGGCGACCGCGTTCTGGTGATGACGCCCAGGCCGGGGAGGATACGCTTTCAGTTCGAAACCGGCTTCGGACGCGGCAGGGATTTGGAGGAAATCCGGGGCGGCAAGCGCTTTCAGGCGATGCGCCATTATCTCTGGGAGGCGATGCGCAACCCCGAGGTGGAGCCGGAACCCATCCCCGAACTCGCATCAGAATAGGAGGCACCAAACCATTGGCTACCGACGCCCCCGCGGCGGCAGGCGTAACGACGGATGAGAAGGCGCTCTGGGAGCGCATCAAGGAACCGGCTATTTACGTGCGCTTGATATCGCTGGCGGTCGTCATCGGCGGGTGGGAGCTGATGGGGCAGACCGGCAACATCGACCCGGTCACCTTCAGCTACCCGAGCGCCATATCCGTCGCCTTCTGGGACCTGATCGCCAGCGGCAAGATGGTGTCCGCCGCGTATGAGAGCTCGCAAATCCTGGTGGCGGGCCTGCTCATCGCGATTCCGCTCGGCATCGTCCTCGGCATTCTCATGGGGCGTTTCCAGACGTTCGAGTACGCCGTGGACACCTACGTGTTCGCCCTCTACGCCACGCCCGTGGTCGCGCTGGCGTTCCCGATAGCCATGGTGCTGGGGGTCGATTTCGTCGGCAAGACGACCATCGTCGTCTTCTTCGCCATCATGCCGATCATCGTGAACGTCTATCACGGCGTGCGGAACGTGGACCTCTCGCTTTTGGAAGTGACGCGCTCTTTCTGCTCCACGGAGAGCCAGCGCTGGCGGGACCTGATCTTCCCGAGCGTGGTCCCGTACCTCGTCGCGGGGCTGGGGCTCGCTTGCGGGCGCGCCCTCGTCGGCATGGTCGTCGCGGAGTTTCTGATGAGCATCTCGGGACTCGGCGCGCTGAGCCAGGACTACATTGCGGACCTGGAACTCGACAAAGGCCTCGCGCCTGTTGTCTTGTTGATGATAGTCGGTATAGCTTTAACGAAAGTGGTGAACATCTGTGAAACGAAGTTTTCATCCTGGAGAGTTCGGCAGGAGTCCTGATGCGCGGACGCCTTGCCGGGACATCAATTTTCTTTTCTTCTTAAGGAGCTTCCAATGAAAAAGATGTGGATGGTGTTGGCCGCGGCGTTCGTTCTCGCCGCAACGGTGTGGGGCGCGCCGCTCAAGGCCGCGGCCGCCGACAAGATCGTACTCGGCATGCCCGTGCGTCCACCGGTCATGGTGCACCTGCCGGTGTTCTATGCGCTCGATAACGACATCTTCAAGAAGCACGGCCTCGACGTGGAGATCAAATTCTTCCGCGGCGGCGTCGCCACGCACCGGGCGATAACGAGCAAGAAGAGCGGCCTGGACGCCGCCTGGGTGCCGGCCCCGATAGCGATGGTGGGCATCACCAAGGGCAGCGGCATGAAGTTCTTCCACTCCATGGCCT
>JAPPHK010000199.1 GCA_028820795.1 Nitrospinota bacterium
TGGATTTCGGCCAGGGCAGCAAGACGGTGCTCTGCCAGATCGCCGCCGAGACGCTCGATATTCCCTATTCCGAGTTCCTGATGGAGAGCGTGGATACCGCCATCGACCCCTTCGGGGGCACCAGTTCGAGTTCGCGCATCACCATGCAGGGCGGGAAGGCGGTCTACAACGCCGCCGTCAAGGCGCGCGAGGAGTTACTGCGCCTGGGCGGGATTCTGCTGGAGGCGGACCCTGCGGATCTCGAATTGCGGGGCGGCGTGGTTCGCTCGCGCTCGCATGCGGAAACCCGGATCACGCTATCTGAAATAGCGAAGGCGTATGTCGCCGATGAACTCAAGCAGATCGGCGCCGCGGACAGCATTCCGCCGCCCGCCAAGATTGATGTGGAGACGGGCCAGGGCGAGCCCTATGAGATCTACGGGTTCGGCAGCCAGGTGGCCGAGGTGCTCGTGGACGAGGAGACGGGCGAGGTGGAGGTCACCGGCGTCTGGGCCGCGCACGACGTGGGCCGGGCCATCAGCCCGATGGGCGTGGAGCAGCAGATCGAGGGCGGCGTCTACATGGGCATCGGGTTCTGCATGATGGAGGAAGTCGTTCAGCGCGAGGGCCTGATGCAGAACCCCGACATGCACGGCTACCTCGCTCCCACGGTGGAGGACGTGCCCGACCGGGTGGCGTCCCTCATCGTGGAGGATTCCTACTCGAACGGCCCCTACGGGGCGAAGGGCGTGGGCGAGCAGGTGACCGTGCCCACGGCGGCGGCCATCGCCAACGCGGTTTACGACGCCACGGGCGTGCGGTTTCATGACCTGCCCCTGACGCCGGACAGGGTCGCGATGGCGCTCCTCAAAGCGAGGGCGTGATTCTTTCTCCCAAACCACTCCCTCAAGCCTGGTTTTTTCTCTCTCCCCCTTGGGGATCATTTCCGACCAATAGAGAGGAATTGCCGCTCGGGAAGTAGGGACAGGTCGCGACCTGTCCCTACAGACTTCGTACTTGCTTTGCTGCCGGGCATTCCCCTCGGGATGGTCCAACCCCCAAGGGGCTGTTGAAAAACCCCCTCCTCACTAGGGATTGACCATTGCCGTCATTCCGGCGAAAGCCGGAATGACGATTAATAGCAAAGGGACGCACGTGTGGGGTTGTTGATAAAATCCCCTCGAGGTTGAGGGGGAGGGAATCCCGATCATCGAATTGTTCACCGTAGGGACAGGCCTCCGTCAATCCTTCCGGTCGAGAGCCATCAGCAGTGTCGGCAGGAGCAGGAAATCGGCCAGCAGCGCGAAGACGAGCGTGATCGCCACCATCAGGCCGAGCGCCCAGCTGACCTCGAACCCCGATGAGGCGAACACCAGAAAACCCAGCGACAGTACCGCGGTCGTCGTCCAAAGCGCGTGGCCCACGGTGCGGAATACGGCGCGCACGGCCTCGGTCGCGGGGAGACCCTCGCGGCGGTTTCTCAGGTACTTGCTCAGGAAGTGGATCGTGTCGTCCACGATGATCCCGAACGCGATGGCGGTCATCACGGAGCCGGCGAGGCCCACCCGGCCGACCAGGTGCCCCCACAGGCCGAAGGTCATGGCGGCGGGGATGAAGTTCGGCACGAGGCTGATGAGACCGATGCGCACGTTCTTGAAGACCAGGATCAGAATGAGCGAGATGAGGGCCATGGCGATGATCGTCCCGCGCAGCATGCTGTGGATGTTCCTGAGCGTGAGGTGCGCGAAGACCATAGTGATGCCCGACGCCTCGGCCGCGAACTCGGGTATGTTCGCGCGGAGCCAGGCCTGGGCGTGCTCGTCGAAGTCGCGCTGGTCCTTGGAGGAGAGGCTGCGGATCACGACGGTCATGCGCGTCGTGGATTTCGCGACGTCGATGCGGTTGTTGAGGTCCATGCCGAAGGGGAGCGAGAACTCGTAGAGCAGCAGATATTGCGCGGCGAGCTTGGGGTCGTCCGGGATCTTGTAGAAGGCCGGGTCGTCGCCGTGCATGTTCTTGTTCAGGCGCTTCATGATGTCTGAAAACGCCCGCACGTGGCTCACTTTCGGCTGCTTCCGGCACCATTCGGCGAAGGCCTCGACTTTCTTCAGGTATTCAGGGTCGGTGATACCGCCTTCGCGTCCCGACTTGAGCGAGTATTCCAGCGAGTCCAGGCCGGTCAGGTTATCGAACACGAAATCCGTGTCGCGCCGGAACTGGTAGCGCTCGTCGAAGTAGTGCGCCCACCGCTCGGTCAACTCGTTGCGGGGAATGCCGCTGATGAGAACGAGCGTCAGAACCGCGACGAACGCGAGCAGATAGGCGCGGCGTGCCACGACGAAGTCGCCGAAGCGATCGAAAAAGGAGGATTTTTCAGATGCAATCCGGCGCGCGCGCAGCGGGAGAATCGAAAGCAGCGCCGGCAGCAGCGTCAATGCATAGACGAAGGAAAACAGCACGCCGAGCGCCACGAAATTGCCCAGGACGTGAAAGGGCGGCGAATCCGAGGTGTTCAGGCTCAGGAAGCCGATCGCCGTCGTGAGCGAGGTGAGAAACACCGGCCAGGCGTTGTTCCGGAGCGATTCGGCGATCGACGCGTTCTTGTCGAGCCCGCGCCCCATGCCCAGCAGGGTGGCCGTGACGATGTGAACCGAGTTCGCGACGGAGATCGCCATGATGATTATCGGCACGCCGGAATTCGTGGGGCTGAACACCGCCCCGAGCCAGCCTGCGACTCCCAGGGTGTTTATCAGGATGAACACGATGGAGACGACGATGGCCAGCGTGCCCAGCACCGAGCGCAGCAGAAGCGCGGTGGTGACGATGATCATCAGAAACACGAGCGGCATGAGCGTTTCCAGCTCTTCTTTCGTCACGTCGGCGAAGGCGCGGTGCATGATGACGTCGCCGGTCAGATAAAAGGAGATGTCCGGGTATTTCACGCGGGCCTTCTCGAGAAGCGCGTTCAGGTAATCGCTTATCTCGAGCACAGCTTTGTCGAGGTCGTCAGGCAGGATGAAAGTGATCGCCAGCCCGCCCACGCGCCCGTCGCGCGACACGAGGCGTCCGGCGATTTCACTAGCGCTAAGCGCGGATTTCCGGATTCGCGCGATGTCGGCGTCGGTGAGAGCGCTCGCGTCGTCGACGAGCGGCTCGACGATCAAATCATCCTCCTCCGCCCGGCTGTGGTTGTAGTTCGTGAGGGAGTCGACCCGGCTCGAGTGCGGCGTCTTCCAGGCGGCCTCGGTCAGCTCCTCGAGCGCGCCGAGCGCCTCCCTGGTGAATACCGACCCACCTTTGGGCGCTACGGCGATGAGCGCGGTGTCGGACGTGGAGAAGGTTTTCTCCAGCGTTCTGAAGGCGGCGAGCTGGGGGTTGTCCTCGCCGAACATGATGCGGTAGTCGTTCGTGGTCTTGATGAAGCGCCCGCCCGCTCCCGTGATCAGCAGGATCAACACGGCCAGCGCGACGACCAGCCACCGGCGACGCAGAACGGCGTCGATATATCGTTCCAGTTGCACGAGAGTTATCGTCTCCTGATCATCGGACGGGCGCGGATGCAGGCCGAGCCTTCAGGGTCCGCCTGAATTCAGGCATCGCTTACCACTTGCTCGATTCCGACGCTTTGACCTGGTCGGGCATACGGTAGCTGATTCCGCCTTCGTCGTACACCGAAATCTTGAGAAGCTGCGAGAAATTCTGGGATTTGACGAGTTGTTTGCTGTGCAGGAATCGCTGGAGGCGTTGTTTCACCCGGAAACTGCGCAGCGTCAGCGTCGTGGACAGGCGGGAGTGTTTCGGATACCCGAACTGATTCGCGAGTTCCTGCCCTATCAACGCCGTGGAGAGGCGATAGGCCAGATCCGTCAGGTCTTCCTGTTCCTTCGGGTCCGTGACGCCCGCAACCGGCGCGATGGCCTTGATCAGCGCGTTCGCCATGGCTACCGAATCTTCGCTCGGCGGCGGTTCGCACATATAGGCGATGTCGTGTTTCCTCTCCGCGTCCGCCCCGTCGGTGTAGAGGATGGTTTCTGGTATTCCCATCAAAAAGCCGGCGTAGCGCCATACGGCGAGCACGCTCTCCTGTTCCTCGGTGCTGAAGCTCGTTCCCACGAGTTTCGAGTATTTGAGCAGTTGCATCGAGAAGATGGAGATGGCCAATCCCAGGTTCGCCGCGCTCAGCGGCGTGCCGCAGGCCTCGAAGTCCCAATCGCCTGATTTCGCCAGCAGGCTTCTGATGCGCGCGTGCACGAACCGGACGCGCGTGGAGAGCTTCCAGCCGTCGCCGTTTCTCCTGAGGCCGCCGGGGTAGAATATCTCCATCAGCTGGCGGTTGTTCTGCATGAGCCGCCTGGGGGTCGCCGCCGTTCGCCCGGTCGCGTTGAAGGACTTGGCGATGAGCGTCGAGAAACCCTCCACCAGCACCCCCGTCACGAAAGCGACGAGCATGAGGTCGACGTTGACGTTGAAGCAGCGGATCCCCGGCTTGAAGGCTTCATAATCCAGCCAGGCGGGCTCTTCGAAATTCCGGAAGAAATCGCGCAGGGGTTGCGGAGCCTCCTGCAGAACACGGTCATGCCCTTCGATGCCGGCCTCGATGAACGCGTGCAGGTCGTAGGCGGGGATGGAGGATATCTCCTCCATCACCGGGTCCAGGAGGGGGTCGCCGATGGTGGTGTGCCGGATGTAGAGGTCCGCCAGTTCCTGATCGTGGGGACAGGCCTTTTGCTCGTAGCCTTCAACGTAAACTGACGGTATTCGCATAGCCAAATGGTCTTCTCGAAAGCTGATTCAGCAGTTCCATCAATTCTCCCGGAGTGACGGAAATGCGTTTTTTCTGAAGGGCCGATGGCCGTCTACCCGTTGAGTCCTGCGGAAAAACGCAGCAAGTAAACCTTCGAAAAGCCGTTAAAATCCCCTCCGATCTTAACGGTTCATCTGCAACTATTTGTTTCGCTTCCTATTACGGTTTTATGGTCATCTTTTACAGTTTCTTGAACATATTATCAAATCCATTCTCTGGCGCAAGATGTATTTCCGCCCGGCGTGGACGGATTGTCCGCCCTCGTTCACTCGCTATCTCGAACCCTTCGCCCTCGGGTGGGATGAACGCAATCTGTTATTTCTTCCGGTCGAGAGCCATCAGCAGGGTCGGCAGCAACAGGAAATCCGTCAGAAGCGCGAAGACGAGCGTGATCGCCACCATCACGCCGAGCGCCCTGCTGGCCTCGAATCCCGAAGTGGCGAACACCAGAAAACCGAGCGTCAAGACTGCTGTCGTGGTCCACAGCGCCTGGCCTACGATTCGAAATGAGGCGCGCACGGCCTCGGGCGCGGAGAGACCCATGCGGCGGGCTTTGAGATACCGGCTCATGAAGTGAATCGTATCGTCCACGATGATCCCGAAGGCGATGGCGGTCATCACCGATCCCGCGAGACCCACCTGGCCGATCAGATAGCCCCACAGGCCGAAGGTCATGGCGGCGGGGATGAAGTTGGGCACGAGGCTGATGAGGCCCAGGCGCACACTCTTGAAAACCAGGATCAGCAGGAATGATATGAGCAGCATGGCGAGAATCGTTCCGCGCAGCATGCCGTGGATATTTCTGAGCGACAGGTGCGCGAAGATCATGGCGATGCCCGACGCCTCGGCCGCGAATTCGGGAATGTTGGCGCGGAGCCAGGCCTGCGCGCGCTCATCGAAATCGCGCTGGTCCCGCGAGGAGAGGCTGTTCAGTACGACGGTCATGCGCGTCGTGGATTTCGCGACGTCGATGCGGTTGTTGAGGTCCATGCCGAAGGGAAGCGAGAACTCGTAGAGCAGAAGATATTGCGCGGCGAGCTCGGGATCCCCGGGGAGTCTGTAAAACGCCGGGTCGTCGCCGTGCATGTTCTTGTTCAAACGCTTCATGATGTCCGAGAAAGCCTGGACGTGGGTCACTTCGGTTTGTTTCCGGCACCATTCGGCGAAGGCCTCGACTTTTCTCAGGTATTCAGGTTTGGTGATGCCGCCTTCGCGCCCCGATTTCAGCGCGTATTCCAGGAAAATCATACCGGTCATGTTCCGGGAGATGAAATCCGTGTCGCGCCGGTATTGATAGCGTTCGTCGAAGTTGTGCGCCCACCTTTCGGTCAACTCGTTGCGGGGTATGCCGCTGATGAGGAGGGCCGCCAGGATAGAGACGAACATGAGTAGAAAGACGCGGCGTTTGACCACGAAAGCGCCCAGGCGTTCGAAGAACAAGGACTTGTCGGAGGGAATTCGGCGCGCGCGCAAGGGCAGCAGCGAGAGCAGCGCCGGCAGCAGGGTCATCGAGTAGATGAAGGCGCAGCCCACGCCGAACGCCACGAGATTGCCCAGCGCCCGGAATGGAGGCGAATCCGAGTAGTTGAGGCTCAAGAATCCGATCGCCGTCGTGAGCGAGGTCAGGAACACCGGCCAGGCGTTGCTGCGAAGCGATTCCGAAATCGCCGCATCCTTCTCCAGCCCATGGCCCATGCCCAGCAGAGTGGTCGTGATGATGTGGACCGAGTGGGCGACGCACGTCGCCATGACGATGGTCGGTACGCTGGCGTTGGCGGGGTTGAACACCGTGGCGAACCAGCCCGCGATTCCCATGGTGGTCGCGACGACGAACCCGATCACGACGACGATGGACGCCATGCCGAGAAACGATCGCAGGAGCAGGGTGGTGGTGACGATGATGATAAGAAATACGATTGGCCCCAGGGTAAAGAAATCATCGAGGGTCGCCTCGGTGAAGGCGCGATTGATGATCACGTCGCCGCTCATGTAGTAGCCGATGTCCGGGTGTTTTGCGCGGGCCTTCTTGAGAGTGGCGTTCAGATAGTCGTTTATCTTGCGCACCGCTGCATCCATCTTGTCGGGCAGGACGAAAGTGATCGCCAGCCCGCCCACGCGTCCGTCGCGGGAGACGAGGCGTCCGGACAGATCGGCGGATTCGAGCGCAATTTTCCGGATTCGCGCGAGGTCGCCTTTGCCCAGCGCGCTCGCGTCTTCCACAAGCGGCTCGACGATCAGGTCGTCCCCCTCCGCCCGGCTGTGGTTGTAGTTCGTGAGGGAGTCGACCCGGCTCGAATGCGGCGTCTTCCACGCGGCCCGGGTCAATTCCTCGAGCGCGGCGAGCGCCTCCCTGGTGAACACCGAACCGCCTTTGGGCGCGATGGCGATGAGCGCGTTGTCGGACGTGGAAAAAGTGTTTTCCAGCGCCTTGAAAGCGGCGTATTGCGGATTGTCCTCGCTGAACATGATGCGGTAGTTGTTCGTGACGCTGATGGATAGCGCGCCGACACCCGTGGCCAGCATAATCAGCGTGGCGATTGCGAGCACCGGCCACCGATAGCGGAGAACGGAGTTGGTATAGCGGTCCAAGAGCATGAGGGTTATCGCCCTGGCGTCATGGTTTGGTGCGGCGGCGGGTTCGTCAATTCAGGCCCACTGTGCCCTCGTCAAGGCCGGGCTTTCTTCGGGTGATGGGAAGAGGAGCGCCAGGGTTCGAACCCGTTTCCTTGTTTGAGACTCGGGGAACATTCTCTCGGGAGCTTCTCTTCATTTGCAGTAACTCTTCCCGTCACTGCTGCACAAGAATACTATGAATGGATTCCGTTACGCGAGGGTTTTTTCAGCCGATTCCCAGGTGGTTTCTTCTGACTTCCTCGTTCGCCCACAACTCCTGCGGCGAGGATTCGTAGACGACCTTCCCGTTCGTGATGACGCATACCCTGTCCACCGTCTTGACGGCGAAGGCGGCGTTCTGCTCCACGAGCACGACGGCGAGTCCCTCGGCTTTGAGCGACTGGATGGCGTTCCCGATGTCCTGGATGATCATGGGCGCGAGCCCCTCGGAGGGTTCGTCCATGATGAGGCAGCTCGGGTTGGTCATCAGGGCGCGGCCCACGGCCAGCATCTGCTGCTCGCCGCCCGAGAGCGAACCCGCCCGCTGGCCCGCGCGCTCGCCGAGACGGGGGAAGAGTTCGTAGACTTCCTTGAAATCCCAGCGATAGCCCACGTCGTGCTCCTGCTGGGCCACCAGGAGGTTTTCGCGCACCGAGAGGGTCGGGAACACGCGCCGGCCCTGCGGGCACAACCCGATTCCCATCTTGGAGATGTCGAAACTGCTCGTGGTGGTGATGTCCTCTCCCCGGAAATGGATGGCGCCCCGCCTGGGCGGAACGAAACCCATGATCGAGTTGATCAGCGTGGTCTTGCCCATGCCGTTTCGGCCGAGAATGCCCAGCGTCTCCCCCTCGTCGACTTGGATGCTCAGGCCCTGGAGAACGTAGGAGTCGCCGTAGTAGGTGTGGATGTCCTCCACGCTCAGGAGGGTCGACACTTTACTCCGCCTTTCCGAGGTAGATTTCCTGCACCCTGGGGTCGTTGCGGATGTCTTCGCTGGGACCCTCGGCGAGAACCTCGCCGTAGTGCAGTACGCTGATTTGGGAGACGACCTCGAATATGACGTCCAGGTCGTGCTCGATGAGGAGAATGGCGATTCCGGGGTCGAGTGATTTCAGGAAATCGGCCATCTCGTGGGATTCTCCCGTGGCCAGCCCCGCGGAAGGCTCGTCGAGAAGCAACACCTTGGGGTCGCTCGCCAGGGCGAGGACGATCTCGAGCTGGCGCTGCTCCCCGTGGGAGAGGTTGCGGACCTCCTGATCCCGCAAGTGCCAGAAGTTCACGTCGCTCAGCAGCTTTTCGGCTTTTTCGTATACGTCCTTGTACTTGTGGAGGGGCTTGAGCATCACCATCTTCATCTTCCGCAGGCCCTGCACGGCGAGGAGGACGTTCTCGAGCACGGTGAGCTTGGGAAACAGGCTGGTGATCTGGAAGGTGCGCGCCATCCCCAAAGCCACGCGCTTGTGGGTGGGCCACCCCGAGACGTCCTGCCCGAAAAGGCGGACGCGGCCCGAGGTGAGCGGAAGCACGCCCGTTATCAGGTGAAAGAGCGTGGTCTTGCCCGCGCCGTTCGGCCCCAGGATTCCCCGCCGCTCGCCGAGGTTCAGGCGCAGGTTCACGTTCTCGACGGCGTGCAGGCCGCCGAAATGCTTCGTGACGCTTTCCAACTCCAGTCCTTGTTGTTGCCCGTTCGTCAAAACCTGGTAGCTCCTTCGGAAAGTCCACCGGCGCGAATCCGCCGCCCGGACCACGGAGGCCCGGACGGCGGGAGATTCGCCCTTACTTACAATGCGGGCACGGCGGATACTTCTTGCTGTACACGGGGTCTTTCAGGAAATCCTTGTCCGACCACTTCCAGAACTGCCCCACGGCGGGGTAGGTTTTGATCACCATGTTCCAGAGCGAGTTCGGCTTCACGCCCAGGCCCAGGCGATCACCCTTCACGCGGGTCACCCGGCGGATATAGCTGTTCTGCACCGGGTTTCCGTAAGCGTCCAGATACACCGGCCCTCTGATGGCGTCGATGCGGATGGCCTTGAACGCCTTGAGGAACGCGTCTTTGTTGTCCGGCTTGTAGCCGATTTTCTTGAGTGCGAGGTCTACCCACTGGCCCGTGGTGTAGCAGGTCTCCGAATAGTAGGAGGCCATCTTCCCGTAGCGCTGCTGGTATTCCTTGACGAACGCCTTGTTCTTGTCCGTCGTCAGAGCGGCGCTGTACTGCGAGGCCGTTACGTAGCCGAGCGCCTCATCGCCCATGCTGGGCAGGATGAACTCGTCCGCGCTCGTCACGCCGCCGAGCATCGGCATCTTGAATCCCGCGGCGCGGAACTGCTTCGGGAAGGCCAGGGACATGGGGCCGACCATCAGCGTGAAGATGGCGTCGGCGTCCTTGGGGATCTGCGGCAGGTAGGGGCCGAAGTCCTTCGTGCCGAGTTTCGCCCAGATCTTCTTGACGACCTTGCCGCCGCGCGCCTCGAAGGCTTTCTGGAAGCCGCCCACGGTCTCGTAGCCGAACGCGTAGTCGGCGCCGATGGTGACCACGTTGCGGTAGCCCTGATCGTACGCCCATTCTCCGAGCGGATGGCTGTTCTGGCTGCTCGTGAAGCCGCTGCGCAGGAAGTGCTTGTAGAGCTTGCGCTGGGTGAGGTCGTCCGCCGCAGGCACGGGCGAGATGTAGGGCACCTTGAAGCGGTCGCCCACCGGCGCGAGCGCATACCCGGTGCTGGCGAGCAGGCCGCCGATGAACATGTGCACCTTGTCGCGCTTGATGAGCTTGAGCGCCTTGCGCACGTTCACGGCCGGCTTGCCGGTCGAGTCCTCAAGGATGAACTTGACGTCCAGGGGACCCATCTTGTTCTTCGTGTGCGCCAGGTACATCTTGAAGCCGTTGCTCATGTCCTTGCCGATCTGGGCGAAGATGCCCGTCATCGGTGCGATGAACCCGATGCGCACCTCGGCCGCCTGCGCGCTGCCGAAACCGGCGGAAAAGGCGAGGCCGAGCACTGCGATGATGGTGATGAATTTCCGTTTCATCTTTTTTCCTCCCTCGTTTCGTCTCGTTCTGGAGACGGGGTGCCGCGCCGTCCTCAACCCTCCGGGGTTTCAGACGGAGCGGCGGGTTTACGGAACTTGCTGAACAATCCGAGAATTCCCTCGACGCCGTAGAGGCGTCCCAGCATGATGGTGATGATGTAGATGGCGCCCAGGATCAGCGGCCAGCGCTCCACGTAGATGCTGATGAACTGCTGCAGAGACCTTATGATGGCCGAGCCGATCACCGGGCCGACCAGCGTGGCGGGTCCGCCCAGCGCCACCATGAACAGCGCCTCGGCCGAGGTGATGAGTTCGATGTCCGGCGGACTCACGAAGAGGTTGAACAGCGTCCACAAGACGCCCGAGACGCCGCTGAAAACGCCCGCGATGATGAAAGCGAGATATTTGTGGAGCCAGATGTTGTAGCCGAGCATCTGCATGCGCTCCTCGCGCTCCCTGATGCCGACGAGCGTTTTTCCGAATGGGCTTCTCACGAACAGGTACATCAGCCCCAGGCATATCAGGAACACAGCGAGCGTGAAATAGAAGAAAGGCATTTCCGATTCCAGCGATATGCCGAACAGGGACGGCCTTCCCAGGACGTTGATGCCGTTGTCCCCTTCCGTCACGGCGCTCCAGCGGTACGCCAGACCCCAGAT
>JAPPHK010000153.1 GCA_028820795.1 Nitrospinota bacterium
TCGCCATGTCGATTCCTTCCCTAATGCGTTTGCTCTTCGACCAGATGGCCATCCAGGAATATTCGCGCTTTCGCTTCGCCCTTCACCCGCACCAGCAGGTGAATCTCCTCGCCCGCGCTTACCTCCCGGGAGAGTTCTTCCCGCGTCTCGCCGCTGGATTCGAGTTCCACGCGAAGCGCGCGCCTGGGTTTCCCATAAGGCACGCGGTAGCGCAGGACGATGAAATTCCCCGCCATCTGGTCCGCGCCGCGCGCCACGTCCACGTGCACGCGGTGCCCCGCCAGAACGCGCCGCCCATGCGGCGGAATCTGCGAAACGATGGAAGCCCTGAGCGAGCCCGGGCGATCCACGTAGCGCACGCGCCCGACCGCGAGACCGAGCGCGCGAACCTTGTCGAGGGCGTTGTTGACGGGCTCCCCGATCAGGGAAGGCATGACGTAGGCCCGCTCGCGGGGACCCTGGCTGACGACGAGCACCACGCCCTCGCCGCGCCGGATGCTTTCCCCCTCACCCGGCCAGACGCCCAGAACCTGATCGATTGGGCGTTTGGGATCATACAACCGCTCCACCAGACGGACGCGAAGGCCTTCCAGGCGAATGAGCGTATCCGCGCGGGTGAGATTCTTGCCCACCACCGCCGGGACCGACACGTCCCGCGGGCCATTGCTGAGAACGAGCGACACGATTCTCCCCTTTCGAATACGGCGCCCGCCGGGAGGATTCTGGCGTACGACGTGGTTCATGGACACCTCGTCGCTGAAGGCGCGCCCCGTGACCTGCATGGGGATCCCCTTCTCCCCCAGCAGCTCCAGCGCGCGAATCACGTCGAGCCCGGCGACCTGGGGCAGGAACACGCCCTCTCCCCCCCTGAAGACGTAGAGGCCCGCAGCGCCCCCGGCGCCGCCGAGCGCCACAAGGAGCATAACCCAGAAAATTCCCTTCAGTATCCCTTTCAGCAATTTCCGCCCTCTTTACGCCAACTCACGGCGAAAAAACCATCGAGACCATCTCCCGGCGTTATCCTCAAGCTCCCGTCCGGCTGAAGATGCCTTTTGGCGCCTTCCGGGAGAGCGCCTCCACCGCGGACGGGGACGAAGCCGGGTTCCCGAAACGAAGCCGCCACCTCCTCCGTTTCCTCGGCCTCGTTCGTGCAAACCGAATACACCAGTCTGCCGCCGGGGCGCACCGTACGGGCCGCGCCTCGTAAAATCTCCACCTGACGATGCGCCTGCGTCTTAAGATCTTCTTCTCTGAGCCGCCACCTCGCATCCGGATGCCGCCTGAATACCCCCAGTCCGCTGCACGGCGCATCCACGAGAACGAGGTCGAATTGTCGATGAAAAGGCGGCCTCTCCGCATCCATCCTCAAGAGCCGCACGTCCGTCCGAATCCTAACACAATTACGCTTCATGCGAGCGAGGCGGCGCGGCGACTTCTCCCCCGCTACGACGCGCCCGTTATCTCCCGCCGCCCAGGCGAGGCAGGCCGTTTTCCCGCCGGGGGCCGCGCAGGCATCGAGAACGCTCTCTCCGGGGGCGACGCCTGCGAAACGCGACACCAGGCTCGAACTCTCGTCCATGACGATGAACCTGCCCCCGCGCCAGGCCGCCGTATCGCCGAAGCGCGCGCCCGGCGCACTCTCATCCGCCAGGAATACCAGACAATCCGGGTCGGCGCATCCGGGGCGCGTTGCAACGCCCTCGCTTGCGAGTTCGGCCATCAGACTCCGGGCGTTCGACGCCCGGGTATTCACGCGAAAGACGACGGGAGCTTCCCCGTTGTTCGCCCGGCACCTCCTGTGCGCCTCCTCGTCGCCGAGGTCACGCATCCAGCGCTTCACCAGCCATCGCGGGTGGGACTCCCAGATGGTGAGATAATCTTCGCCGCCTTCGGGCGGGGACACTTCGCACTCGGCCACCTTGCGCAAAACCGCGTTCACCAATCCCTTCGCCCAAATCAGGTTCCGGCGGCCCAGCAGGGAAACGCTGCCGTCCACCGCGCTGTGCGGGGGCACGCGATCCATGAACAAAAGCTGATAAGTCCCCAACCGCAACGCTTCGCGCACGGGAGGGGCCACGTTCGGTTTTTCGAGAAAATGGCCGAAAACGAAATCAAGACGCCCCCGCCACCTCAGGACGCCATAGATCAACTCGCGCAGGAACGCGCGGTCGCGCGCGTCGAAGTCCTGTGCGGAGAACCGCTCGACCAGCAGGTCCGCCGCGACGGGGGTTTTCTCGAAGGAAAGAAGGGCGGCGTGCGCCGCCCGTCGAACGAGGTCGGCGGAACGCGCGCCTATCCCGCCCGCCGCGAGGTTCCGGCTCACGCGTCCTCTCCGAGCATGAGACCGGGCCGGCACGGATACCCCCGCGCGAATGCGCCCCCATCCATCTTCTTTTTGCCCGGCGGCTGAATTTCGAGAATCACCAAAGCTCCCTCGCCCGTCGCCACAAGGATTCCCTCGCCCTCGGGCGATTCGGCCAATCCCATAACCTCACCGGCGGCTCCTGGACTTTCATCCGCGACCGGCCAGGCCCGCCATATCCGCACCGGGCCGTTCTCCAGGCCCGGCCAAGAGGTCTCCGCCACCGGCCAGGGATTGAGCCCCCGGATCAATCTGTCGAGACGGTTCGCGGGAAGACGCCAATCGAGTTTCGCCTCTTCTTTTTTGAGCTTCTCCGCATAGGTGACCAGGGATTCATCCTGCGGCTCCTCGTTGGCCTCGCCTTTTTCGAGCGCGAGCAGGGTCGCCACCATCTGCTCGGCCCCCAGGGCGGCGAGCTTGTCGTGCAGTGCGCCGGAAGTGTCCCTCGCCCCGATGGGCAGCGAGCGGCGCGCAAGCACGGCGCCGGCGTCCAGTTCGGGCGTAACCCGCATCACGCAGACCCCGGTTTCGGAATCTCCCTCGAGGAGGGCGCGCTGAATCGGCGCGGCGCCCCGCCAGCGCGGAAGAAGCGAGGGATGCAGGTTCAACAGCCCCAGCCTGGGAACGCTCAGCAGCTTTCTGCTCAAAATCTGCCCGTAGGCCGCCACTATCCCTACGTCGGGCCGGGATTCCGCTATGTCGTTAGAGCGGACTCTCTCGGGCTGCGAGACCGGCAGCCCGGCCTCCGTCGCGCACGCCTTGACGGGCGGCGGCGTGAGCCTGCGGCCCCGGCCCGAGGGCCTATCCGGCTGCGTGAAGACGGCCGCCACCTCGATGGGCGAAGCCATCAGCGCGCGAAGCGCAGGCACGGCGAATTCGGATGTGCCGAAAAATACCGCCCGCATGGATTCCTCCGGAGAAAAACGCAGCGCTTGTCAGAGCGCGCGCACATCAACACCGAAAATATAGCACGGGGAAAACGGGGATTCCCAAGAGGGCTTGAAAAAGTCCGAAGATGGAGGTTTTGCCGTCATTCCGGTGAAAGCCGGAACCCATTTTACGCCTTTCGCCTTTCGTCAGGGTTCCCGCACATCGACGGGAAAGGAAACGCCGTCGTGTATTCACCCGCACCCGCAAATGTATTCCGGCTTTCGCCGGAATGACGATGATATGCGGGTCGAGACGGCGCAGGGGCGGTTCGCGAACCCATGAGCGCCCCTTCGACAGGCTCAGGACAGGCCCTTCGATACGCGGCTGCGCCGCTACTCAGGGTGAGGAAAACAAAAAACCTCATCCCGAGTAGGCCCGCAAGGGCCGTATCGAGGGGCGCAGGAAAACGGCTTTCCCATTCCTTCTTGCCGTGAACCCTCCCTCTCCGGTTGGACTCGACACCCAACCCCCCTTGTCAGGGTGGCGTTTTTGTTCCTACCCCCTTGTTAAGGGGTTGCTGAAAAAGTCCTATGGAGCGAATTTGGTTGTACGCACGCATTTGAAATTCACTCCCCCCTTGAGGGTCGGCCTTCTCTAATCGGGTAGGGCAAGTCAAGTTCCTCTCCCCTGGTTTTGTCAGACCTGTTCCGCCTTTGGCTGCAGATGACGCTCCATGGGGGTCTCGCTTCTCTTCGTGATCGACTCCCGAGCCGGGGTCGTCAACAGGATGGGATCGGAGAACGAAGTGGAACAATCTTTCCTGCGCCCTCGCATCGTCACCGACGCAGCGGGGCTAGACCGACAGCGTACTCACTTCGTCCCTCGTCCCCACGGGAGCATCCCCCGCCGAGGCGGAAGCTACATGGTTTGTCTGTTCCTCCTTCTTCAGTGTCTCGACCTCAAGCAGCCGAAGCATCCGCGCCGTCGCGCTTCCAGCGGAACTCACTGCCATCCATCCACATGCGGTGCATGATGACGCCGAGACGACGCGCGAGCGCAACCTTCGCGCGCGACTTGCCGCGACGCTTCGCCACACCCATCGCCCAGGCCTTCAGCCACGACCACCGCGTCGTGCGCCCGAGCAAGACGTTGGCGGCTTCGTAGAGCGCCGCGCGCATCATCGCGTCGCCGCACTTGGAGATGCTTCCCGTGCGGTCGACCTCTCCGGATTGCCACTTGCGAGGCGCAAGCCCGAAGTGCGCGCCCACCGAGCGCGAGCGCGCAAAACGCGATGGCACGTCGACGCTCGCCCGGAAGGTGAGCGCCGTCACCGGACCCACGCCGGGAACCGTCATCAGGCGACGGCAGACCGGGTCGACGCGTGCCGCCTCCAGCATCATCCTGTGCAGCCGGACGTATTCCGCCAGCAACGCAGAGCGAGCCCGCAGCATCGGCGCCACCAGGCGCGCCAGCTCCGGGCGATCCGCGACCAGACCCCCTACCCGCGCCTCCAGCCCGCGGCGGGTGACCTTGCCCATCTTCAGCCCGAAGTTGCGCAGCGTGCCCCGGATCTGGGCTTCGGCGTCGCACAGCTGCTTCAGCATGAACTTTCGGTTGGCGAGGAGCATGCGTTTCTCCTGGCTCGACACCGTCTTCACGTGCACCGGGCGAATCAGGTTCGCGCGAACCAGCTGGGCGATGCCGCGCGCGTCATCGCGGTCGCTCTTGTTCACCGTCGCCGAGAGCACCGCCTTCAGCTGCCGCGTCTCGGCGCAAACCACCGGGAGCCCGGCCTCGGCCAAGCCGTCATGGAGCCACTGTGACAGCGGCCCCGCCTCCAGGCAGATGCGCGTTACGTCGAAGGTCAGTCCGGTGAAAAATGCCGCGAGGGCAGCGGGTTCGCTCGCGACCTTCGCCTCCCGGACGACCCCGCCCTCTGCGTCCACCACGCACACACTCGTCCACTCCAACGACACGTCGAGTCCTGCAAAGTAGTTCATGACTGCTCTTCCTGCGGGCGCGTAGAGACCGGACCATACCGGCCTCGCCTCGATCATAAGGCAGAGGAACATCCGCCACACGTGGTAGCTCGGAGACCAACCCGATTACCCCATCTTTCCTCCTCGGGAAGGCCGACAACGAGGCAAGGGCGAAGCCCGCAGGCGAGTTGGTGGGGGGACATGCCACAGAAAAAGCTCCCCCCACCGAATCGGCCTTCGCACAAACCGCTCGGCCTCTTCGTCGGGCTTTCCCCTCGGGAAGCCCGACCCTCAAGGGGGGAGTGAATTTCAGTACGCTCCTTTTGTGGGCTTTTTCAACAGCCCCTTCAAGGGCAGACAGGGGGGTTGCCTTTCCGGCGGGAGTTGTTGAATAACCCTCGTCTGTGGCTCACGTAAACCGCCAATGCCTCTTTCCTCTCCCTGAGTAGCCGCTGGAGGTCAAACGCGACTGAGAAAGGAGCGTTCGTATCGAAGGGCGTGAGAAATCGAACGCCTCGCGCCGGGGCTCCCGTTTGACCCTCCCTCCCCGGTCGGGTCAAACCTTCGATACGGCGCTTGCGCGCCTACTCAGTATGAGGGTTCGGGACGCTTGCTCGGGATGAATTCCTCATTCCTCAACGTCAATAAACTCCCCCTCCTCGGGGTTGTTGAAATACTCCCTTTCCCTCGAAATTGACCATCGCCGGAATGACGGCGGTGTTCTATTGCGACCGATGAAGGAGGGAGCGACCGGCCGAGGAAGATTTTTTCAACAACCTCTAATTCAACAACCCCTAAGAGGCGGCCCTGGCCTGCTTCTTGAGGCGGCGCTTCACGAGTTCGCGCTTCGTCTTGTTGAGGTGATCGAGAATGAGTTTTCCGTCCAGATGATCGATTTCATGCTGGAGAACGAAGGCGAGAACCTCGCGCGCGTCGAGAACCACTTCCTCGCCGCCTAAGTTCAGCGCGCGCACCCGCACCGCCTCGTGGCGGCGTATTTTCTCGGTGACGCCCGGGAGCGAAAGGCAGGCTTCTTCCACGACACGCTCGCCTTCGGCGCTTTCGATCTCGGGATTGACGAGAAAATGAACCTGTTTGGGGTCTTTTCCGACAGAGACGTCCACCACGACGAGCCGGACGTTCTCCCCCACCTGGGGGGCGGCGAGGCCGACGCCGGGCGCATCGTGCATGGTGGCGAGCATGGCGCGGGCCAGATCCGCCGTCTGTTCCGTGATGTCCTCGACGGGGAGGCATTTCCGGCGAAGGGCGGGCGCCGGGTACTTGAGAATTTCCAAAACGGCCATGAGAGATTCCCCGGTGGATTGGGCGCGCGACCGGCTCACCCGCCGAGCCGGTTTTTCATCATGTAACCCATCCGGTGCGCGGAATCAAATTCTCGGGCTGCATCCGGGCGATGGGATAGGGATTGTCACTTCAGAGGGGGAGAGAAATCCCGGCCCGAAAATAACGCCGGCGTTCTCCAGCGTGTGAAACAGCGCCGGGCCGCTTTCCGACCCTACCAGCAGTCCCCCCTCTTCTCTCCGGTTGGAGCGGCGCGCATTTTCCCGCATTTGCCATTATCGCGTTTTCCCGATATGCGGCAGAATCCGCCACGAGGAGAGCGTTCTCATGCGTTCAAACCGTGCGTGTGAAAAGACTATGTGGACGGGGCGCCGAAACAATGAGACGTCCCGGGTGCGGAGCGAAAATGCCTGTCTCGAATTCCCAAACAATTCGATAAATATCGATAAATTCACGATGTTTTTCGATAAATAACTGAAAATTTATATTATTGATTATTAACAGATTACGACGTTTCAGGCCTTATTTCGGCGCCGCAGCCCGGGGCGTCTCCTTCTCTTCCGCAGCCGTTTTCGGCGCGCCGATTCCGACGGCGGTGCGCACCTGGCCGTCGATCTCCGCGAAAAGATCCGCATTCTCGCTCAAGAACCGCTTCACGTTCTCGCGTCCCTGGCCGATGCGCTCATCGCCGTAGGAATACCACGCCCCCGTCTTGGCGACGATGCCATTTTCGACGGCCAGATCGAGCACGTCGCCCTCTCTCGAGACGCCGCGCCCGAACATGATGTCGAATTCCGCCGTTCGGAACGGGGGAGCGAGTTTGTTCTTCACCACGCGCACCCGCGTCCGGTTGCCCACGTTGTTCTCGCCTTCCTTGATCGCGGCGATGCGCCGGATGTCCAGGCGCACGGAGGAGTAGAATTTGAGCGCGTTTCCGCCCGAAGTCGTTTCCGGGTTGCCGAACATCACGCCGATCTTCATGCGAATCTGGTTGATGAAGATGAAGCACGTATTGCTGCGGTGCACCACGCCCGTAAGCTTGCGGAGCGCCTGGCTCATGAGCCGCGCCTGGAGGCCCACGTGGTGATCCCCCATGTCGCCTTCGAGCTCCGCCTTGGGCACCAAAGCGGCCACGGAGTCGATAACGACAACATCGAGCGAGCCGCTGCTCGTCAGAATCTCGGCGATCTCCAGGGCCTGCTCCCCCGTATCGGGTTGGGAGACGATGAGGTTGTCCGTCTGCACCCCGAGCGCCTTGGCGTAGATCGGGTCCAGCGCATGCTCCGCATCCACGAAGGCGGCCATTCCGCCGCCTCGCTGCACCTGCGCGATAATTTGCAGCGCGATGGTCGTCTTGCCCGAGGACTCGGGCCCGTATATCTCCACGATGCGCCCGCGCGGCACACCGCCGCAGCCCAGGGCGGCGTCGAGCGATACCGAACCCGTTGAAATGGCCGGAATCGCCTCCACGCCCGGCCCTTCGCCCAAGCGCATGATGGAGCCTTTGCCGAACTGGCGGTTGATCTGGTTGAAAGCCATGTCCAGCGCCTTCTCGCGGCGCTCACGCCCTTGCGGGTTCTCGGATTTCTCGGAGGGTGACCCGTTTTTAAGGTTCATCGGAAAACTCCCTTGGATGGAGGAATGCGCACCGGTTCGGGCGATGGTGGACATAGGTTGAATGTATGGGATCGACTCTTTTTCTGCAATACGACAAGCACCGTTACACCAAAAGGGGCTTGTGGGGAGTAGGCCCCATGCCATAGTCTATCCATAGTTCCCAAAGACGGCGGTGGTTAACTTTCGCTAAATATACGTGATGCCCTCCTGGAAATCAAGTATAAAAGGCGAAAGCAAGGACAAAATTGCCGATTTTTCTAAAAAAGAAGGGTGATAATGTGATGTTCATGAGCGGAATTCGATTTTTTTGAGTATTTCACACATCGTTGAGTATAACCCTTCCTCCCATCAAAATGGCGGGCTTCCACAAAAGCTGGAAGATGTTCTGTGCTTGAAGTATCGGGCCGAATTAGACGCCGCGAAGTGGTCGATTTGACCGCCTCCTAGCCGAAAGTCACTTGTTCCAGCGCGGTGTGTATGGCTCCCGAGGGATTGAGTTCGCTTCTGAATAAAACCGCCTCGCGCGCGCGGCATATGAGCGGAGGCGTCAGCCATCGCTGCTCTGCGACTTCAAGTTCTCCTTCGAGCCCCGCGGGTGGGCGATCGCGGGAGCGGCGCCGGGCGATCGTTAAATGCGGGCGGAAATGTCCCTCCCTGGCGGGAAACCCCGCTTCAGCCAGATGACGTGAAAGATTCGCCTCGAGTTCCGCCAGAGGTTCCGGCGTTTCCGAGGGACCCGTCCAGAGCACGTTGGGACGCTTGAGATTCGGAAAGACGCCGAACCGATCTATGGAAATATCGAAAGCGGGCGCGCCCTCGCCAGCGCGGCGCAGCGCCTCTGCGGCGGCTTCAGCCTTCTCCTCTTCGATATCACCCATAAATCGCAGGGTGATGTGAATGTTCTCGGGCCTCGCCCAGCGGAAATCATCAAGAGCCGGCATGGTGGCAAGCGATACTTGAAGCGATTCCAGCATTTTGTGCTCATCCGGGCTGAGTGGAATCGCCAAAAATACGCGCATGGAAAATCTCCTTTGCAGGGCCGGCGACATCTCCCGAAACATGAGCATGCCCGTTCATGAGGGAATGCGCACTCTCGCGTATCCGTATCGTCAGTCCGACGCCTCCAGGGCATCACGCGCCATATCGAGCGCGGCTTGCGCCGTTTGGGCCTTCACTTCCAGACGGGAACCTTCGAATAAATGATGCCGGCAAGTAGTGCCGGCAGTGGTGGCGACGGCCATATACACCGTGCCCACCGGCTTCTCAGGAGTTCCGCCCGTGGGTCCGGCGATGCCCGTGACGGAGAGTCCGACTTCGCTCCCTGTCGCCGCACGAACACCCTCTGCCATAGCGCGAGCACATGCTTCGCTCACTGCTCCCGGTCCGCCCTCGGTCGCCACGATATCTTTCGAAACGCCCAGAAGCGCCATTTTCGCCTCGTTGCTGTAGGTGATGAAGCCCTGCTCGAAATAAGCGGAACTGCCGGAAACATCCGTTATGCGGCTGGCTATGAGGCCGCCCGTACAGCTCTCCGCCGTGGCGATGCGCCAGCCCTTCTCACCCAGATATGCCCCGAGCCATTCCTCTAAGGACTCCGTCATTCTATTTCGCTCCCCAGAAATCAGACGACCCCCCATTGCGACAGAACGAACAAGATTGCGCAGCCGATTATTCCCGCGGCGACGTCGTCCGCCACGACGCCCACGCCGCCCGGGAGCCTTTCCAAACGCCGAACCGGCGGCAGCTTGATAATGTCAAAAATACGAAAAAGGAAAAAGCCCGCTACCAGAGCGCTTGGACTCGGCTCGACCCCGATGAAGCAGATGAACTGGCCCACCCATTCATCCACGACGATTTCCGGTGGGTCTTGCCGATTCGTACTCGCTTCATATTTGCCGGAGCCCCATATGGCGATGGGTATCAGGAAAATCAAAACCCAGAGGGGAACATAGGCGTTGATCTGATAGAGCAGAAAATACGCCAGAACGGCGACGAGAGAAGCGACCGTACCGGGGGCCAGAGGAACCAGCCCAAGGCCGCCCAACGTAGCGACAAGCCGGGGCAAGGCCTCGCACTCGTCTCGGTAGCTCATTGATTTTACTGGCTTGAGGCGGTTCCGTTCAGCCGGGAGGAGGCGTACTCTCTCGCCCAGCGGTCGGCCTCCAGGATCGTCCCCAAATCATCCGCCCCCATTTTCTCGTGCGCAGCCAGTGTAGCCCCCACCACATCGGGAATATCCATGAATTGCGACGCGCCCGACAAAAACGAGGCGACGGCTACCTCGTTCGCCGCGTTGAGAACGGCGGGCGCCGTCCCTCCTTCGCGAAGCGCATCTTTCGCATGAACGAGGCAGGGAAACCGCTCCGTATCCGGCGCTTCGAACGTCAAGGAGCCGACTTGAGCCAAATCGAGTTTCGGCGCTTCAATAGATAACCTCTCCGGCGAGAAAATGGCCTGCGCGATGGGAATCCGCATGTCGGGCATGCTCATTTGCGCTACGAAACTGCCGTCGACGAACTCGACCATGGCGTGCACGATACTCTGGGGGTGTACCAGCACGTCCACTTGTTCGGTATTCAAGCCGAAGAGCCAACGAGCCTCGATGATTTCAAGGCCCTTGTTCATCATGGATGCGGAATCAATCGTGATCTTGGGTCCCATCTTCCAGTTCGGATGATTCAAAGCCTCTTCCAAGGACACATTGCGCATCGCCTCAATCGAATGGTTTCGAAATGGGCCGCCCGACGCTGTCAGCACGATCCGCTCCACCTGAGACTGCGGCCTATCGGCCAGCGCTTGCGCCACGCCCGCATGCTCGCTGTCGACCGGGAGCAACTCGACTTCACGAG
>JAPPHK010000159.1 GCA_028820795.1 Nitrospinota bacterium
GCCAGGCGGCGGCGGGTACGGCGTTGATCGTGCTCTGGTACGCCACCATACCGGCTTACTATATCTGGCGGCGCGAGCGCATGAAGAACGTGGGCCTGGTGCGCTATCTCATCAAGGCCTCGCTCAACATGACGATGATGGGGATAGTGGCGAAAATGGCCCTGCGCATCGGGCTCAACGTCAAATACGTGCTCGTCACACCCTGGTTCAACATCTAGGTTTCCTTAAACCGAGCGGAGAAGATGGTTCAGGACAGACAGCGCAAACATCTGTGGTGGGACGCCTGCGGCGTGAAAGTGGCCGCGGTCGCGCTGCTCGTCGTCTCGGGCGTGATTTATCTGCTGGTGTAGGGAGAAGAGTCTGCAAGCCGCGTAAGTCGGAATTATCCACAAACCAATATAAAGAATGGCCGCCTCTTCACGAAGGCGGTTTTTGGGTTTGGTATGCCTCGTTTTTGTAGTGGCAGCCCCTCCTCGGGGCTGTCTCACAGACCTGCGTGCCCGTACATGGGGCTGTTGAAAAAGCCCGATACGGCGCAATCCCCCTCCTCATCCTGCGCAGCCCGCCGTTCCGTTTCACCCTGAGTAGCGGTCCTTCGACAGGCTCGGAGCTGGCTTCGCCGTCCCCCCCACCTTCCTCACCCTGAGTAGCCGACGAAGGTAAAACGCGACTGAGAAGGGAGCGTTTGTATCGAAGGGCGAAATTCGCGCGAGAGATGCGCCCTCCATCCTTCGATACGGCGCTTACGCGCCTACTCAGGATGAGGGTTGGGAGCGCTTGCTCGGGATGAGGGCGTCAAGCGTTCTGCGAAGCCCAATACCCCGCAATGTCGTTATTGTAGTCGGTTCTGTATTCCGGCATGCGCCCCAATGACGGTGAGCCAGGCGCCAATTCGTAGGGGACAGGTCGCGACCTGTCTCTACGGTTCTCTCTTCGCGGTCGGATTGCGACTTTATTCCCTTTTTCGCAATGCAACCTTCAGGGTGTCTTGCGAAGGCTGCTGAATGATTGCAATGCAAGCATTATGTAGGATAGAATATGATGCAAAGGAGGTTAAGAGCATGGCGAGCATCACAATCCGCAACCTTGATGACGACGTGAAAACCCGTCTCCGCGTGCGAGCGGCGGAGAACGGCCGTTCCATGGAAGAAGAGGTTCGCCAGATCCTGCGCGAGGCGGTCGGGCGCAAGCCCGGTTCGCAAAACCTCGCAAGCCTCATCCGCGCCCGATTCGGGCCCTTGGGTGGCGTGGATCTGGAGTTGCCGCCGCGTGAGCCTGTGCGCGAGCCGCCCCGTTTCGATTGAGGCGGCAGACATGATCCTGCTGGATACCAACGTCGTTTCCGAACTGATGCGCTCCTCACGGGATCCGGCTGTCGAAGCCTGGGGCGCAAGTCAACCTATAGAACAACTTTATTTCTCGACGGTCGGCGAAGCGGAACTGCGCTACTGTGCTGCCATCATGACGACAGGCCAGAGTAGGGACAAACTCGTCACTGCTATTGAGTCGATGCTAGAAACGGCCTTCGAGGGCCGGATTCTGCCGCTCGACAGCAAGGCGGCGCGCGCCTATGCGGAAGTTGTCTCAGCGCGCCGCGCCGCAGGGCGTCCAATCTCGATTACCGTTTGTCAGATCGCGGCCATCGCGCACTCGCGAGGTATGGCGGTGGCGACGCGGAATGTCCGGGACTTCACAGACTTAGGGGTTGACCTGATCGACCCGTGGGCGAGAGGGTTCTTGCAGAGTTGATTCTGTTTCCTGATCCGGGTTCGAGTAGATGAGCAAAGCGCTTATCGGATCGTCTTGGGCGTTCTCTTTATTCCCTTATTGATGAGCCTGTCGTGTCCGAGGTCTAGAGAGAAAGACGGCTCTATGCCGTCGGCGCATCCTGTAAAGGTCAGCGGTCAGTTCTTGCGAAAATGCTCCGCCATGGCGTCGGCGGCGCGCCGGACATCCTCGGGATTGTCATAGAAGTCGAACTGGGTGACATTCTCGAGCCATCGCAACGTCGCCCGGCCGGCAAGGCCTTTGACGAAGGTCTTGACGCCGTTCGGGATCGCGGCGGCCTCGGAATGGACGACAGCCAGCGGCTTGTTGAGACGCCCGGGGTTATCGGCCGGGTGATACGTCAGCCAGCCTTCCCAGCCCGCCTGGTTCCACTTGTTGTCATACTGGGGGATCGCGCCGCGGTTCGGCTCATGGTAGTAGCCGCCGATCGGCATGAGCACCCCTTTGGCTCCCTTGGGACCAGCCGCCGGAATGACCTCGCCGCCTTTGGCTGCGGCCGCCCGGCTGAGCGAGACCAAAGCATTGACGCCCTTTTCGCCGCCGTAGACGGCTTTGACGATTTCATCGTTTTGCAGCCAGGGAGCGACCAGACCGACGCGGCTGACCAGCGGATTGCCCGAGACCGCATCGACCATGTATCCGGAAGAAGCGCAAATCCCCAATCCGTTGATTCGCCTGGCGTCGACCTCGGCCAGCGTAGAGACGAACTCGATGGCTGCGCGGATGTCTGAAATCTTCGCCTTGGGGTCTTCCTTGAAGCGGACCCGGCCGGGCAGATCGCCCGACTTGCCCCAGCCGCGGAAGTCGAATGTGAAGGCTGCGAAACCGCGCTTGACCATTGCGCGGGCATAGACGCTGGGCATCTGTTCCTCGACGCTGGTCCAGGCGCCCGTGACGACGACAACGGGCAGGCGCGCGTCGGGTGTATCGGCCGGCAGATAGAGGGTGCCGGACAGCGCCGCGCCCTCGTTCTTGAAGGTCACAGTGCGGGTGGTAATGCCGGCCAACGCCGACGATGCGGTCAGGATGACGGCCACGGCAGCTGCGAGCAAAACGGTTGTTCTTTGTCTCTTCTTGGGTTCCATGGGGTGGTATCCTCCAAACCGCCGCCTCACTCCGCACCGGGCCAGGCCATGTCGTGGGCGTGGAGTATCTCGCGGAGTTTCGCGACGTTGATGAGTTCCATGGGAGCGCCTTCGGAGTATTTCTGCACCTCTTCGGTGAAGTATCCTGTTGATATGAGGATTCCCTTCAAGGCCCTTTCTGCGCGCACGGTGTCGGAGAGGCCGATGACCCGTATCGAGTTCACGAAGTCGCCCTCGGGCACGAGGATGCCGTGGATGATGTAGTCGCCCCCGAGAATGGGCGCGGGGTTGTGCGCGAGGATGTCGATTTCCTCCTCGTTGACCCAGTGAACCTCCACGATGCGCATGTTCATGCCCTCGAGCAGTTCGACGAGCATGCGCTCGAACACCTGGGGAGAGAGCCTGCGCAGGGACTCGATTTCCGAATCGTTTCTGGTTTGCTCCGCATCCGCTTCGAGAGCGATGTTCGAGGTCGTTCTCTTGACGAACAATATGGTGATGAACCCCAGGATGAGCGCGACGAAGATGAGCTCTAGCATGCCGGAATCCGGAAGGAGGGTGAGCAGGAAGTCGTCGCGCCGGCAGCGGTCATTCGGGATTCAAGGTTCCATTTGCAGGGGCGATTGACGTTCAGGCAAGAGATCGGGTGGAAAGCCAAGGCGCCTATCGGATCATCTCGTCGTAGACGTCGTCTTTTTTCCCCTTCTTGATGAGCCTGTCGTGTCTGAGTCCCTGAGAGATGGCCAGCCAGACGAAAAACGCGACCAGGGGAATCATGAACGCGATGGGGATGTTGTCGGGCTTCGTCAGAATGAGCAGGAAATTTTCCATCTCGAATCCTTTTCGGTCAAGTTCTTTTGGGAGAAAGCGTTTGTTTTCATGTCCTGATTATATGCCGAATAAAATATCTCCGAGAAGAGGGGCTCCCTCTCCCGGCTATGCGTTATTACTTCGCTCCCCCGGTTCTCTTGATGAGCTCCTTGAGCGCGGTCATGTTTTCTTCGTGCTTGCGCTCCGAATCCGCCGCCCGCATCGTGGCGTTCCTGTCCATGACGCGGATTCCGTAGAAAATCAGCCCCGCCTGCAACAAGCCGATAAACACCTGCGCGAACTGCGCTGTTAAACTCCAGTTCTCGAATGTCGTCATCTCTTCCCCGCTCTTCTTTTGCGTTTGCGGCGGTGCGTTTGCGGCGGCAAACAACTCGCTTATTCTGACGCAATTCCGGGCCGAGGGCAAGGGAATCAGGAGCTTTGCCGCCTGTGATGAGGCCGCCGCTTGCGGGAAGCCTTGACAAGGCGCGCACGGAATGGATATATCTTAGTTATCGGAAGAGTATCGTCGGTGCGCAATATCTCCGGCGGGTCGCCCAGCGTGAAAAATTAACCAAGAGGCGCGAATATGCCGCATTTCATCTTCGACGCTTGCATTGGATGTTCGGTGTGCGAGCCCGTCTGCCCCACGAAGGCCATCACGGGCGAGCCGCGTGATATATACATGATCGACCCCACGCTCTGCATCGATTGCGGTGTGTGCGGCAAGTATTGCCCGGCCTTCGCCATTCAGGACGATACGGGCGACATCATCAAGAACATCAAGCACAAGGAAATGCCTAAGGCGTTCGTGCTGGAGGAGAACTGCACGGGCTGCATCTGGTGCGTGGACGTCTGCCCGTTCGATTGCATCCGCATGGCGCCCTCCTCGGTGGAGCGGGACCACAGCGCGGTGGCCGTAGTGGATCAGTCCACGTGCGTCGGCTGCCGCCTGTGCGAGGAGATTTGCAACAAGGGGGCGATCATCGTTCCCAAGCACGAAGACGAGTCCGAATACATGACGCCGTTCATGCACGAATTCGTCACCTCGCCGCTGCGCGCATATTGAGACGAGAGTTATTGGACGACGACTCCCCCGGAATCGGGGGAGTTTTTTTTGAGCGAACTCCTTGACGCTATATGGACGCTCAGGTAGCGTTTTTTTTATGAGAGGCCCTATATTCAACGCAGGGGTCTGAGCAGGTTCTTTCTCGTCATCAGGCCGAGCAAGTCGAAAGAGGAGGAAATTCGTTGCCTCCAGTTTTGACGTCACGCCCGCCCGCCCGGATCATGGACATCGTCGATCTGGTTGAGGAATACTCGCCCGACTGCTCGGATCTGCTCACCAAAGCCTACATCTTCACCGCGAAGGTCCATAAGGGGCAATCGCGCATCTCGGGCGAACCCTACATTTCCCACCCATTGGAGGTGGCCCGGCTCCTGGCGGAACTGCGCCAGGACCCCGAAACCGTATGCGCGGGGCTTCTCCACGACACCGTAGAGGACACCGCCACGACGTTCAAGGACATAAACGAGCATTTCGGAAATGACGTAGCCGAACTCGTGGACGGCGTCACGAAACTCGCCAAGATCGACGTTTCGAACACCCAGGTCCGTCAGGCGGAAAGCTACCGCAAGATGCTGATCGCCATGGCGAAGGACATTCGCGTCATCATCATTAAATTGGCGGACAGGCTTCACAACGCGCTGACGCTCCACCATCTTCCCCAGAAGAGCAGAGAGCGAATCGCGCGGGAGACGGCGGAAATATACGCCCCGCTCGCCAATCGCATCGGCATCGGATGGCTCAAGGGCGCGCTCGAGGACGTTGCGTTCAAGCACCTGCATCCCAAGGAATTTCTCGAGATCGACGAGATGCTTCGCGACGGCCTCGAAGACCGGGAAGCGTATATGGATCTCGTCATGGAGCGGTTGAAGGAAATTCTCGAGATGGAGGGCATCGACGGCGCCGCTTCCGCCAGATTCAAGCTCCACTCCAGCATTTATGAGAAAATGCAGACGCAAAACCTCGATTTCCATCAGGTGTATGACATATGCGGCGTGAGAATCATCGTGGATTCCGTAAAGGATTGTTATGCCGTATTGGGAATCCTGCACTCCTCGTGGACGCCCATCCCCGGACGCTTCAAGGATTACATCGCTCTTCCCAAGGCGAATCTGTACCAGTCTCTCCACACCACCGTCGTGGGGCCGGAAGGCCAGAGAGTAGAGTTCCAGATCCGCACCCTCGAGATGCACCGGGTGGCGGAGGAGGGCATCGCCGCGCACTGGAAGTACAAGGAGGGCGATGAGGTCAACGACGGCATGGCCGACAAGTTCGAGTGGATCAGAAGGATCGTGGAAAGCCTCAACGAGGAGTCCGACCCCAGGAACCTGGTCGACTCCGTCAAGGTGAATCTCTTTCAGGACGAGGTGTTCGTTTTTACGCCCCGGGGTGAGGTGAAGAGCCTTCCGCGCGGGGCGACGCCGGTGGATTTCGCTTTCTCCATCCACACGGAGGTGGGCAGCCACTGCGTGGGCGCGAAGGTCAACGGAAAAATCACGCCGCTGAGCACGCTGCTCGAGAACGGCGACATCGTCGAGATCATTACGAACCCGCACCGCAGACCCAGCGCCGACTGGCTGAAGTTCGTCGTCACCGCCCGGGCGAAGCAGAAAATCAGAAACTGGGTAAGACAGGAGCAGAAAGAGCGCTCCCTCACGCTCGGCCAGGAGTTGCTCGAAAATGAACTGGAGCGGTTCGTGGAGAAGAAAGAAGTCGCCTCCTACATGAAGCCCAAGGAATTGAAGGGGGTGGCGCGGTTGTTCGGAGTCCGAACCCATCAAGACGTGCTGATATCGGTCGGTTTCGGGCGCGTATCCGCGCGGCAGGTGGTGCAAAAATTGTTGCCGGAACAACTCGTGCGCGAGCGGGAAAAACGGGAAAAATCCCGTCTCAGGCGTCTCGTGAATCGCGTGAGCCGTCATAAGAACAAATCGGGCATTCTCGTCAAGGGCCAGGACGACGTCTTGATTCGTTACGGGAAATGCTGCCAGCCGATTCCGGGCGACGAGATTGTGGGTTTCATCACGCGCGGACGCGGCGTGACGGTGCACAACGAGAGTTGTCCCAACATCAAGTCGTTGATGGACGATCAGGAGCGCCTGGTGGAAGTATCCTGGGGCGAGGTAGACAAGGATCAAATGCATCTGGTGACGCTCGTCGTCGAAGCGCGAGACAGACCAGGCGTACTGGCCAGCCTGAGCGCCGCCATTGCCAGTTGTGAGGCGAACATCTCCCGCGTGGCGGCCGAAGCCGCTCAGGATAAGGCGGCGATTCGTCTGGACGTACAGGTGCACGACCTCGCTCAACTGAACGACGTCGTCAAGAGGGTTCGCGACGAAAAATACATCTTCTCCGTCAACCGCATCGCGCCCGAAGTGGCCCCTGTCAAGGGGAAGGTTCCGCAGATTCCCACGGAGTAGGCCTCTATCACCGTATGAGCGCAATGGCGTCCTCCCGGTTATCCCATGGATGACGCAGGATGCGCCGATTCCCGCCCATCCGGAGCCCATGGCGGTTCGATGACCGATTTGCTCCACCACTCTTGGGAGATTGCGCCCCCCGAAGCGGTTCGGGTTCAAAAGACGCTCGAAACGCATTTGGCCCTGCAACCGCTCTCGGACGCGCCCGAGACGATTGCGGGCGCGGACATTTCTACTAAGTGGCGCGGGCGGTTCGGCGTCGGGGGGATGGTCGTTTTCTCCTGGCCGGATATGGAACTCATCGACGAGTCGTTCCACAGCGGAGAATTGCGATTCCCCTACGTGCCGGGGCTGCTCTCTTTTAGAGAGGGCCTGTTGCTCGAAAAAGCCTTTCTGGGTTTGAGGGCGAAACCGGACCTCATCATTTTCGACGGGCAGGGAACGGCCCATCCCAGAGGATTCGGTATCGCCTCGCATCTGGGGTTGCGGCTGGGCGTGCCTTCCATCGGGTGCGCCAAGAGCCGCTTGTTCGGCGACGTCGCCGAACCGGTGGGGGAAGAAAAGGGCGATTGGCGATATCTGTATTCACCCGGCGGGCGGAAGATAGGCGCGGTCCTCAGAACGAGGAGAGGGGTCAAGCCCGTGTACGTCTCTCCGGGCCATCTTATCGACATAGAAGATTCGGTCCATTGGGTGCTTGCGGCCACCTCCCGGTTCCGCCTTCCCGAGGTGATACGCGCGGCCCACAGGCGCGTGGGCGAGGAACGGGCGCGGCGGAAAAAGGCATAAGAAAAGCGCCCCGTTCGAGGCGCTTGTTTTTTATGTGAAAAATTAAGGGTTAGCCGGGCGATGCATCGCTCGTGGCTTGTTTGTTCCCGGCCTCTTTTTCGGACTTCTCGGTTTGAGGCGCTTCGTTCTTCGCGCTGGACTCGCCGGGTTTCAGGAAATTCGTCTCGATCATGAGGTAATCGCGCATCGCGCGGATTTGCCGGTACGCGTCTCCCCCGAGGAGTTCCTCGTCGATAGGCTCGCCGTGGCTCTCTATCGTCGCCTCCCCGAAGGTTTTTCCGAGATCGGTGGGCGAGGAGATGGTCATCTTTTTCTCGTCTATTTCCGTAACTTTCACGAGGTGTGTAGCGCCGCCGATTCGCAGGGTGGCGAACTGTTCTTCCGGCAACTCGGCTTCTTTTGTAGCTTCCAGCTCGTACATGAACAGGTCGTCTTCCTTTTCGCCTCTGGTTCCCTTGACGATTTCGGCCTGCGAACCCGCACCCTCGAAGAAGTTGGGCATCTTGGTTCCCGGCTGGATTCTGCCCGGGTATATCAGCCAGTCGACGACCCAGTCGGGACGCAGGCGCTCCTTGGTGAACAGCAGGTTCGGCGCCGTCGGTGGCTCCTGCCCCGGCGGTGGCGGCCATTCCCCATGACAGGCGAGGCATTCGGCCATCGTGAAGAGTTGCTTTCCGGCTTTCAGGTTTTCCGCGCTCACGCTCTTGGCGTCGAAATGGATGTAGGGGTTCAGTTTCGAATCCAGCGCGGCGAAGTAGTCCACGAGAGCCGCAGCGTCTTCATCGGGCATCTCGAAGCTGGGCATCCGCACCTTGAGCCACGGTCTCAGCGTCACGACGTTGCGCAGGAAGCCGAAGAACCACTCGGGCTGCACCTTTCTTCCCTCGCCGTTCAACAGGGGCGGGCCGTTCGTCTTGTCCTCATAGCGCCTGAGCAGGTCGCCGCCCCAGTTCTCGATGACGTGGCAGCCGTTGCAGTTGTATTTCTCGATCATCCGGCGGCCGTTTTCGATTCGCCTGGCGCGCGTGTCGAGCACCTGGTGGACGCTGTGCGGCGCGCCGTGCGGCGTCATGGAGCGCAGCAGGGTGCGTATGGAGGAGACCTCCGCGTCCGAGAATTCGAAGTTCGGCATGAGCAGCGTTTCGCGCTCGGTCTGGTAGAGTTGCGGGTTCTTCAGCTTGCCGAACGTCCACGCCTCCCAGGTGTGGGGCATGTCGACCACGTTGCCGAATGAGAGCTCGAACGGCTTTTTGGCCGCAAAACGCGTGAGGTCCGGCCCGATTTTGGAGAGCTTCTCGGTGCCGGGGATGACGTGGCAGCCGAAACAACCGCGCGTCGCCACGAGCTTCTTGCCGCGCTCAAAGGAGGCCTCATCGCCGAGTTTCCGGGGTTTGGGCCGTTTCGAGGCGGGCGTGAGGCTGACGAGATAAGCGGTGACCGCGCTTGCCTCCTCGTCCGTGAGGCGAAGGCTCGGCATCTTGGTGTCGTGCCAGTACGCCTTCGGATTTTTCAGCCACCGGAAAAGCCAGTCGGGCTGGATCTTGGCGCCGATGTTCTGGAGCGCCGGTGCGAAATCGCGGTTCCGGTACACGATGGGCCTGCCGTTTACCCCTTCGAGCGGCGGGCCGGGTTGCAAATCTTTATCATTGCGGATGTGACAACCCAGGCACCCGACGTCTTCGAAAATGGTTTTTCCTTTTTGAATCTGCGCGACGTCATCGAGATTCGGGAACTTGGCCGGTTCCACCTTGCGCGGGCCCTGCCGCCAGACGTATGTGGCGATGTCCAGCGCTTCCTGATCGGACAGGCTGAAATAGGGCATGCGGGTGCGCGGGTTGTAGTCTTTCGGCCTCTTGACCCAGGAGACGAGCCAGGCGGGCGCCACCTTCTCCTGGATTCTCGAGAGGTCCGGCCCCACCTTGCGCAGGCCTTCCGTGCCCGGGAGGGTATGGCAGCCGTTGCAGCCCAGTTCCCGGGTGAGGGAGATGCCGCGCGAGATTTTGGGCGCCTCGGGGATGTTGAATATCTCGGTGTGGCAGCTTCTGCACTTGGTTTGCGTTTCGCTGCCGTGTAGCAGGGGGTCTTCCCAGAACTGCACGTGGCCGTGGGCCGTATTGAGGCTGGTGACGGCCGTTCCCTGCCCGCCGTGGCAAAGCGTGCAGCCGACCTTGTTGAATTCGTGCTTCGAGAGATAGAGGCGTCTGTCGGGGTGCGTGCGGAAGGGCTGGGGCGCGTCTTCGAAGCCCGCCCTGTTGATGCCTAAGTGACAGGTCTGGCAGCGTTCCACCTTCATCACCGGCTCGTTGAAATTGTTGCGTTCGTACTCGCGAAGGACGAGTTGGCTGATCTCGTAGGGGCGGGAGGCGATGCCTTTGAGCCGCCGCTCCTGGAAGGAAATGTCGCCCGCCACTTTCCGCCGCGTCGCCTGGAGCGTTTTCAGTTCATTTTCCTTGGCCGCAATCTTCGCCTTTATCGCGTCTCTCGCGGCTTCCGCCTTCGCCGCGATGGGCGAAATCTCGTCGAGCAGGGCCTTGGCATCGTCGACTTCTTTCTGCTCGGTTTCTTTGTTGTGCCCCTGCCGTATGGCTTCCTGGAGATAGAAGTAGGACTGATCGAAAAGCGCTTTTCTAAAGCCCAGCTCCTGCACTTTCTCGAAAGCGTCGAGCTCGCTCTTCGTTAGTTCTTCCTTGAGCTTCTTGAGCTCTTCGTCGCCGTCGAGTTTTTGTTGTTGCTCGGCGATTTTCTTGTCGAGTTCGGCGACTTTCGAGCCGGTGGTTTTCCTGAGTCTGTCGAGCTCTTTTTCCACCTGGGCTTTTTCAAAGGCGTTGAACTGTTTTTGGTATTGCTTCCAGGGTCTGCGCGTGAACGCTTCGTCCCAGACGGTCCAAAACGTCACTGCGACC
>JAPPHK010000302.1 GCA_028820795.1 Nitrospinota bacterium
GCAAAATCCTGGGCCGTTAGCTCAGTGGCAGAGCGCTGCCTTCACACGGCAGAAGCCGCTGGTTCAAATCCAGCACGGCCCACCAACAAAATTGCGCAATGGTACCCGACGGCTCCTAGACGTCGATGCCGCTCAGAAGTTCCGTCATCTGCATTTTTCTTCCCGCTTCCGCCGAGCGGCATGAACCCTCCACCAGCGCGAGAGCATGGACAGCCTCCCGGGGGCCGGTTTCTGGCATTGCACCCGTGCGCGCGCAATCGGCGAATTCCTCCACCTCATCGAGTATCATGTCCGCCATTTCGGGAACGGGCACGTCCGTCCAGCCGGCCTCGCCCGCCATTTGAATCGCCAGTGTCGTCTCATCGTTCGTACGATGGGCCAGGGTTATGTTTTCGCGAACCATCTCGAGAGAGACGACCGCCTGGGTGCCGTGCAGCTTGAGCGTGAATACGCCCGGCGTCACGAAGCTCGTCATCAGGGTCGATACGGGGCCGCCTACATGCTCGGTGATCGTCATTGTCACGTCGTCTATCTCGGCCGGAGTGGCCAGCTTTTTATGCACTCCGGTAACGCTCACGGGATCGCCCAGCAGGTAGTTCAGCGTGTCGCAGTGGTGGATCCCCATCTGCATGAGGGGCCCACCCGGGCACTCGTCTCTGAAATAGCGCCACCTGTCCGGGGTGAAGAACTGACCCATGTGGTTCGAAAACACGGCCTCCGCCCAAAGCGGCCTGCCGATGGTGCCGTCTTCTATCAGCGCACGGATCTTCCGGTGTCCCGCCGCGCGCCGGTAGCAGTGCCCCACCGCCAAGGTCTTGCCGGACGCTCGCCAGGCTTTCAGAACTCCGGGCGCTTCAGCCAGGATGTTCGTTACCGGTTTTTCCACCCAGACGTGCTTGCCCGCATCGAGTGCAGCCATGATTTGGGCCGCATGCACCTTGTTCGGCGTGGTGAGGAGAACCCCTTCCACGTCGGGACTCTCCAGTATCGCTTCATAGCTCGACGCCGCTTCACACCCATGCTCCTCAGCGAATGAGGCGCGCTTTTCCTCATTGCGCGTATAGCAGGCGATCAAGTCTATCTTCTCGCTTCTGCGGAGGGCGTCGCCTATCGGCGTCGCCCACCACCCGAGGCCCACGAGAGCCGTCCTGAATTTTTTCTGAGACATAAAATCTCCTCGATTCAAAAACCTGATTCTTGAGAAAAAAACTCCTTTGAGGATAAATCCCCTTACATCAAACTCATCGGGTCCACGTCTACCGCCAGACGAACGGACGAAAAGGCCGCTTGCCCTTCAAAATCCGCCACCAGTGATTTGAGAGCCTCGCCCAGGCGTTTCGAGCTCCTGGCCTTTAGGATCATGTGATACCGCCATACCCCGCGAATCCTTACGAGAGGCGCCGGCGCGGGACCCAGGTATTCGATTTTGTCTGCATCATTGGCCAGCCCGGCCGCCGTGGCGCCATGCCTGCGCAAAAAAGACGCCGCCCATGCACCGGCTTTCGCTGCGAGGTGCTTGTTCTTGGACTCGAAACGGAGTCTGGCCAGGCGTCGATACGGCGGGTAGCCCATCTTCTCCCTCGCCAGAGCTTCTCTCTTGTAGAAACCGGCGTAATCATGCGTCCGCGCGCACTGAACCGCAAAATGATCCGGTCTGAACGTCTGAATGATGACCTCTCCCGGCAAATCGGCGCGGCCCGCCCGGCCCGCCACCTGCGTCAACAACTGGAAAGTGCGCTCGCTCGCCCTGAAATCGGGCAGATGCAGACCGACGTCGGCCACCACGACGCCAACGAGCGTCAGTTTCGGGAAATCATGGCCCTTCGCCACCATTTGTGTTCCGATCAGAATGTCTATTTGCCCGCTTCGCATGGCGCCGAATATGCTCTCGTATGCGCCTGCGCGACGCGCTGTGTCGCGATCCAGACGCTGAATGCGCGCCTCCGGGAAGCGCGCTCTCACGGCCTGCTCGACGCGCTCGGTACCGACGCCGAAGTAACCCACCCGATCGCTGCAGCAGGAAGTGCACCTGTTCGGCGGATGCGCGCTGTAATCGCACCAGTGGCACTGAACCCTGCCGCCGCCTTCTCTGTGAAACGTCAGCGGGATGGAGCAGTGAGGGCACTGGAGCGTCTCCCCGCAATCGCGGCACAAGATGACCGAAGAGAACCCGCGCCGGTTCAGGAACAACAGCGTCTGCTCGCCCCGCTCCAAACGCTCGCTTATGGCAGCCGCCAAATCGCGCGTAAGAAGCTCGGGCGTCTTGGGGTCGGAGCCGGCCTCTTTTCTCAAATCCACCAGGCGCACATGCGGCAAGTTCCCCCCGGTGGGCCGATGTGACAACGAGCGCATGCGGTAGCGGTCGCTTCTAGCGCTCGTATAACTTTCAATCGACGGCGTCGCCGAACCCAGCAGGACCGGAACCCCCAGATTCCTGGCGCGCACGATTCCGGTGTCCCGTGCGTGGTAGCGGGGGGATTCCTCCTGCTTGTAGGATCCGTCGTGCTCCTCATCCACCGCAATCATCCCCAGGTTCGGAATCGGGGCGAAGACGGCGGACCTCGTGCCCACGACGATGGGCGCATCTCCATTCTTGATGCGCCGCCATTCCGATAGGCGCTTTTTGTCCGAATAAGCACTATGCAGACAGGCCACCGAATGCCCGAAGCGCTCCTGAAACCGCCCTAACAGCTGGGGAGTCAGCCCGATTTCCGGCACCAGAACCAGCGCGCCCAGCCCGTTTTCCAGGGCCGTTTGCGCAAGTTGGATATAGACTTCCGTCTTCCCGCTTCCGGTGACGCCGTGAAGAAGCGTGACCGAAAACTTCTTTTGTTCGATATCCGCTTTCACCAGCTCAAACGATTCTTTCTGCTCATCGGTGAGGTCCATGGAGGGTGCGCCGGGCCTTGGGATTTGGTCGCTCACATCCTCTTCATCGGGGAGAATATCTTCTTCGATGTGAATCCATCTTTTCCTCTCCAAAGCCGCGCAAGCGGCGCGGGCGCCTTTCGAGAGAACCTCCAGTTCCCCCAGCCGCAATCGCCCATCTTCAGACTGGCCCAAAAGACGCAGGATTTCCGCCTGTCGCTTCGCTCGGTTTTCTAAATCCTTAAGCTCATCTTCTTCGGGTCTCCTGCACAGGCGCGCATACTTGGCTTTGCGGGGCTTCGAGCCGCCCACCGCGTCGACGAATCTCTCCACGAAACCCGCATCAATTAGACGCTGGAGTTCTGGGCGCGTCCCGCGCCCGAACGACGCCGTAAGAGAGTGAAGAGTCCGGGGACCATTACGAAGCGCCACCAGTATGCGCGCCTTGTGGCTACCGCTCCCCTGCTTCGTTCTGAGACCAGGCAGGCCCAGGCCGCCTTCTTCGAATGTTGCTTCCAGCCGCCCCGCCTCACTCAGGCGGTAACGTTCTATAGATTTTTTCTCCGTGTGAGAAGGCAACGCGAATTTGAGCGCCTCTCCCCAACCGCAACAATAGTATTCCGCCACCCATCTGGTGAGTTCCAGAAGCTCCTGCGTGAGCAACGGCTCGTCATCAATCATCTCCAGAACGGATTTAATGGAACCAGGCTCGACCCCGGGAGGCGGGTTCTCGTACGGCGGGTGGACGACGTATCCCGTCACCTTTCTCTTGCCCAGCGGCACCAGAACACGTAACCCAGGCGCCAGCCTCTCCGCAAACTCATGTTCCACCCGGTATGTGAGAGGCCTTATTTGAGGGACGCTGAGCGCGACTTCGACATACAGGTTTCCCGTCTCGTGCGCTTTCAGGGCCTTTTTTTTTATAGTGTATTTCACGGACGCGGCGTTCCGCCATTCAGGATGATACCGAGGTGCTCACTGGTGAGGTTGCGCCCGCTCAGAATTGCGGCGACCCGCTTGTCCTTCAAATCCATTTTCATGGCGGCTGCCGTCGGGGCGGCGCCGGCGCCCTCTGCGATGACGTGCACATCCGAAACAAGCAGGCGGATGGCGTCGCACATCTCCTCTTCGCTCACCGTGACGATTTCATCCACGTATCGCCTGATCATCGAGAAAGTCAGTTCATAGGGCACCCGGGTGGCGAGTCCGTCCGCAAATGTGTCCGCCGAAGGCTGCGGCTGCATTTCTCCTGCATAGAAGCTCTTGTAGAAAGCGGGGGCTTTTTCCGCCTGGACCCCCACCACGTGGATTTTGGGGTTCATGTGCTTGGCGACGAGGCCTGCGCCGCACACTCCGCTCCCCCCGCCGAGGGGGACGATGAGCACTTCGATATCCGGCTCGGATTCCATGATCTCGAGCGTCTGGGTCGCCACACCCGCGATGAGGCGCGGCTCGTTGGCCGAGTGAACGTAGCGCATGCCGCGCTCTTCGCATTGCTCCTCGCACCACATCCTGGCGTCGTCGAAGTCCTTGCCCGCGAACGCGACTTCCGCTCCCAGCCTCTCGATGGCCGATATTTTATCCGGATTCGCCCCGTTCGGCGCCGCGATCAACGCCTTGACTCCGAAAATCCGCGCGGCATAGGCGATGGACTGGCCATGGTTGCCGGTCGAGGCCGTGATGAGGCCCGCTTGCTTCTCCTCCGGCCCGAGCCGGGAGACGAGATTCACGCCGCCGCGCACCTTGAACGCGCCGATGGGCTGCATGGACTCGAATTTCAGGAAATACCGGCACCCGATGCGTTCGGAGAGCACGGGAACTTCGTGAAAAGGCGTAGGCTGCAGGTAGGCGGCGATGCGTTTTCGCGCCTCCAGAACATCGTCGAACACGGGCTCGTGCATTGTTCCTCCAGAGGTGGGCGTCGTCACACCCTCTTATATCAAAATTCATGTCGCAGAGAGTGCCCGCAATGCGAAAAAACGAGGGCTTGTGCTATCCGCCTGAAAACCCGTGCATTATACCCTCCCCACGCGGCGCGGAAGAATGCAGCGTCCGCCTGAATCTTGCTCTGAGACGCGGAAGTTGACCCCCTTCCTCGCGCAACCTAGAATGCCCTTGTCCACACAAGTCATCACTCTGCCGTGGAGGTTGATTATGAAAAGCGCCCTGGAAATAGCGATGGAGAAAACTTCCGCCATCGGCGAGCGCGCGCGCCAGGAACTGGAAAAACTCAGCCCCGAGCAAAGAAGCAAAATCGAGGAGATCAAGAAGGTATACGAGGGGAAAATCGCCGAAAAAGACGTCCTTCACCAGCAGGAATTGATGAAAATGACGGGCGGCGCTCCCCCCGAAGCCATCGAAAGGCAACTCGAACCCGAGGCCAGAGATGCGCTGAACGCGTTCCGCCAGAAATTCAGAAGCGAGCGCGAGGCGCTCGAAGCGGAACGCGACAAGAAGATAGAAGCCATCAAAAAGGAAAGTTAAAAGCACATGAGCCGCGTAGCGATTGTCCGTTGCGAAGACTACGAGGAAGAGCGCGTTAGCGACGCTGTCGCCCAGGCCCTGGAAGCGCTGGGCGGCGCAGCGCAATTCGCCTCTGCGACCGAAGAGATTCTGCTGAAACCCAACATCCTCAAAGGCGCGCCGCCCGAGAGCACGCTGACGACTCACCCCGAAATACTCCGGGCGGTGGCGCGGCAGTTCCAGGAATCGGCGGCGGCGCCCCGGAAAATATCCATGGGCGACAGTCCCGCCTGGGGAAGCCTCGCCGCCTGCGCCGACCAGGCCGGTCTGTCGAGGGTATGCGAGGAACTCGGGCTGCCCCTCGTCTCCTTCCGGAAAGGAGTGAAGGTTCCCAATCCCGACGGCGTCGTCTATGCGCACCTCTCCATGGCGAAAGAGGTCATGGATGCGGACGGAATCATCAACCTGCCCAAGCTCAAGACCCATTGTCAGCTTTACATGACGGGAGCGGTTAAGAATCTCTTCGGCTGCGTGGCGGGGAAAAGAAAGGCGTGGTGGCATTTCAAGGCGGGTAGTTTCGAGGACTATTTCCCGCTCATGCTCGTCGAAACGGCGAGGCTGCTCAAGACGAGGCTCTCCGTGCTGGACGCCGTCTGGGCGATGGAAGGCCAGGGACCCGCACAGGGAACTCCCTGCCGGGTGGGCCTCATCATCGCGAGCGCCGATCCTGTGGCGCTCGACCGCGTCGCCTGCGAAGTCACGGGACTCTCGCCCGAGAAACTGAGAACCCTGGAAGCCGCCCGCGTGACGGGCTTCGGGGAAACGGATCTGGATAAGATCGAAATAGCGGGATTGCCCATTCAGGAGGCGAAGTTGTCCAACCCCCTGGTCGAGCCGAGAATGATACCGATTGGCTTCAGCATTCCGCGCGTCGTCAAGAGCACGCTGAAACAGCAGTGGCTCACGCGCGTTCGCGAACCCCTCCAGAAAGTATCTTGAATCTCAGAAGAATTTAGATGTTCGAGCGGCTCTGCGAGCCGTCCACGTTCCAGCAGGCCCCATGCACGAGGCTCGCTCTCGGGCTCACCATGAAGACGGCCACGGCGGAGAGTTCCTCGGGGCGGCCGAACCGGCCCAGCGGCATTTCCGCGTCGATGAAGCCCTTGAGGCCGTCGGGCGCCTCGTTCACCCGCCGCTCCCAGACGCCGCCGGGGAAAATGATGCTGCCCGGCGCAATCGAGTTCACGCGAATGTTGTCCTGCGCCGTCTGCTGGGCGAGACCCTTGGAGAAGCTGATGAGCGCCGCCTTGGAGGCGTTGTAGGTCATCGCGCCCTTCGACTCGCGGCCGTAGATGGAGGCGACGTTCAGGATGGAGCCGCCGCCTCTTTTTTTCATCTCCGGTATCACGAGGCGCGAGAGCGTCACCGCATGATAGAGGTTGAAACCGAATCCCTCGCGCCATTCCTCGTCCGTGATGTCCAAAAACGCCTTGGGATTGCTGCCGCCGACGTTGTTCACGAGAATGTCGACGCCGCCGAAAGTATCGAGCGTCTTGCGCAGAAAGGCATCGGGCACTCCCTGCTCGGTTATATCGCCCGCAAGACCAGCAGCGCGCCCGCCGCCCAGCGCGTTCAGTTCATCGACGGCCTGAATGAGGCGCTCCTCTCCCCGCGCGCTGATCGCCACGTGGCAGCCCTCGCCTACCAGATCTTTCGCTATATGGAAGCCGAGCCCACGACTGCCGCCCGAGATCATCGCCACCTTGTCGGTAAGCATCAAATCCATCGTTTTTCCTCCCGAGCCGGGGAATGCCGAAATGCGTGACGATCTGCTCCGAGGCGCATCGCGTGACCCCTAAACTGGTTCGTCCAGCGTCTGGGCGGCGCGCAGCAGCGTTATCGAGTCCGTGCCGTCACCGTGCAGGAAGGTGAGGAGGTCGCGCATCATCTTCTCCGTCGGCGTCTCCTTCATGATGCCGATGCCTCCGAGAATGTCCGTAGCGAAGGCTATCGTCTTGAGCGCCACCTGATCGCTGAACACCTTTCCATACCGCGTGAAGCGCGTGGTGTAAGTCTCATCATTCTCCACGCCCCAGCAGATGCGCCACATGAACTGCTCGGCCACCTCGATGTTCATCAGCATCTCGGCGAGCATGTGCTGTATCGTCTGATGCTCGATGATGGGCTTGCCGCCCTGAATGCGCTCTTTCGCGTGCTGGAGGCAGAAGTTGTAGATGCCTCGCGCGATGCCCGTGTTACACGCCGGAAGCTCGGCGCTGCCCCGGAACACCGTGGCGAACGTATGAAAACCCTTATTGACCTCGCCCAGAATGTCGTCCTTATGGACGCGCACGTTGTCGTAGTAACTCTCGGCGTTGGGATACAGCCTGTAGCCGAGCTTGTCGTGCACGTTGCCGTAGGAGACGCCCTCCTGATCGCCGTGCACGAGAAAGCAGGTAGTCCCCTGATGCACCGGAACGTTGGGGTCCGTTCTCGCGAAAACCAGCAGAATCTTCGCCCAACTCGTCAGCGACGTGAACCGTTTCGCTCCGTTGAGCACAAAATAATCGCCGTCTTGAACCGCAGAGGTTTTGAGACCCATAGCGGGGTCGTTCTGCCGGTAGACGTTGTCCGACCCGTAGTCCGGCTCCGTGAGCACGAACGAGCCCACGCAGTCATGGTCTTCCACGAACATCTTGCCCCATTTTTCGAGTATCGCTTCAGAACCGCATTTGAAAATGGCTGTCGATGCTTTCCAGCACTGGCTCAGGCACTTGATTACGCCGATCTCGATTTGCGCGCCCGTCCATAAGCAAAGCGCTTTCGTCGTCGTATCGGCCCCGATGCCGCCATGTTCCTCGGGAACCGCCATTGTGCGGAGGCCGAGATGCGACGCCTTGTTGAGGAGTTCACCCGGGTAGCAATCCTTGGGGTCGGGCCGCCTGTCCATCTCCGCGGCGACGGGCGCGACCTCGCGCTCCATGAAATCCCGGGTCAGATCGGCCAGCGCCAATTGTTCTTCCGTAAAGGGATATTGCATAACTCCTCCAGATTCTTGAGAAGAATTCTCATCGAAATTAAGTGTGTACTCCTTGGTTATCCTCTCGCGCCTATGGTGTCAACTTCAAACCGCATTGACTCTCAAATCTCTCAAGCGCTTGCACGACTCGCCGCCGCCTCACGCAATTCATCGGAAACGGGAACTTTCTCGTGCGCAGGCGTTCCATCAGCCCCCAGACTGACGTGAATGTTGGCCAGCCAGTTCGCATCGTCGCGCTCGGAATAGTCCGATCTCGCATGCGCCCCCCGGCTTTCTGCGCGCATGAGCATCGCGCCCAGCATCGCCTCGGCCGTCAGGCACATGAGCCTCGCCTGCGCATGGCGCGAGACGAGCGAAGCGGGGGTCGAGACCTCGGCCACCCTCTCTTTCAGCGCGGCGATTCTCTTACGTCCTGCCTGAAGCGCCCCAGCAGACCGTTCGATGCCGCCGGCGGAAAACATGACGTCTCGAATCTCTTTTTCGATTTCATCGAGTTGCGCATCACCCGCCTCATCAGCGCCATTCGCGCCCGTCTCTCTCTTCTCGGGCGGCCCGCCTTCTCCTTCCACATGAGCGGCGGCCCGGCCCGCCCGGTCGCCCATGACGGCGCACACGGTGAGGCCCCCGCTCGCCAGACGATTCGCGCCGTGCAGGCCGCCGCCGTTCTCACCGGCGGCGAAGAGGCCGGCCACGTCCGTCCGCCCGTTCGTGTCGATGATGGCGCCGCCCATACAAGAGTGTGCGGCGGGCGCGATTTCTATCGGCTCTTTCCGCACGTCGAGGCCCGCCGCCTCGAAATCGTCGATGATCTCGCCCATCACGTCCCTGAGCCCGTCATAGGGCACGTTCGTCAAATCGAGATACAGGCCGCCGTTTTCCGTTCCGCGTCCTTCGACGATTTCGCGGTGCATCGCGCGGGAGAGAATGTCGCGCTTGGCGTGCTCCATGTCATCGGGCGCATAGCGGACCATGAACCGCTCGTTCAGGCTGTTCCTCAACCGCGTTTCGGGAAAGGAAAGCGCCATACCACCCGAGTTTCTGCCCCGGAGCTGCGGCGGGTGGGCCATCGCCGTCGGCGTGAACTGCACGAACTCCATGTCCCGCAAACGCGCTCCCGCGTCCAAGGCCGCCCCGTAGCCGACGCCCGCCACGCCCGGCGCGTTCGTCGTGATGGGATACATCCCCCCCAAACCGCCCATCGCGAGAACCGTGGCGCGAGCGTGCACCCTGAGCAACCCTGAGTTCCCCTCTTCCTGGAAATCCGCTCCCACGACCCTTCCGCCGCCGTCGCGCAGCAAGCCGATGAAGGAGAGACCCTCCATCACGCGCGCGCCGCTCTGCGCGAGCCGCGCGCCCAGAATCCGCATCATCCGGGGGCCGCCGCCCGGAACGCGCGCTCCCCGGGGATAGGTGTGGCCGGGGAGTTTCGTGGGCGTCATCCGGCCGTTTTTCTCCAGGAAGGGAACCACGTAGTCGCGCAGGCGTTCTATCGCCGCGCCCGATTCGGCTGCGACCGCCCGCACCAGCGCGGGGTCGGACATGAACCACCCGCTGCGGAAATTGTCCGCCACCATGGTTTCCACGGAATCATCCGGCAGGGAGAAGCCTTCGAGAATCGTGGCGAAAACGCCGCCCGCGCGCGCGGAATTCCCCGTCAGGCCGGACTCGCCCTTCATGGCGATGCAGACGTCCGCCCCTTCCTCGCGCGCAGCCAGAGCGGCCAGCGTTCCGGCCAGCCCTCCGCCGACTACCAGCACGTCTGTTCGTATTTCTTCCACGATTCCTCCGCGCATCAAGCGACCGGATAAGGGAGCGGGTCGCGCTGCCCGATCTCCTCGAACCCCTTGCGCCTCAGAATGCAGGCGTCGCACGACCCGCATGGCCGCCCCTCATCCAGCGGATCGTAACAAGTGTGGGTGAGAGAAAAATCCACCCCCAGTTCCAGGCCTTTTCGCGCGATGTCGGATTTTCGCATCGCGCTCAATGGCGTATGAATCTCGAGCGGCGCGCCCCCCACGCCCGACTTGGTCGCCAGGCGCGCCATTCGCGCGTAGGCGGCTATGTATTCCGGGCGGCAGTCGGGATACCCCGAATAATCGAGCGCGTTCACACCGATGAAGATATCGCTCGCTGCCTTCACCTCGGCCAAGGCGAGCGCATAGCTCAGGAAAATGGTGTTCCGCGCGGGCACATAGGTTACCGGTATCCCCTCTCCGATGTCGGTGCGCTCCTTGGGCACCTCGATGTCGTCGGTGAGCGCGCTACCGCCGATGGGGCGCATGTCGATGGACAATACGGTATGGCCGGATGCGCCGATTTGTTTCGCCACTTTTTTTGCGGCCTTAAGCTCACAGCGATGCCTTTGCCCGTAATCGAAACTGAGCGCCTCGCAGGCGAATCCCGACTGCTTCGCGATGGCCAGAACGACGGCCGAATCCATGCCGCCGCTCAAGAGGACGACC
>JAPPHK010000289.1 GCA_028820795.1 Nitrospinota bacterium
TAGATGGGGAACTTCAAGCTCATCTGATCTCTCCTGCCGGCGTACCCACCATGTCTAGAAGGGTCATTCCCTCAAGCACGTCGGTCACCTTTTTCTGGATCCTCTCCATGGGATAAAAAATGGTGCATTTCTCGTATTGTTCACAACCCGTGGCGTCGCCGATCTGGCACGTCGCCATGGCGATGGGCCCCTCGATGGCCCGGATGACTTCGGCCACCGAGATGCTCTCGGGCCTGCGCGAGAGCACATAGCCGCCCTTGGGGCCGTTTCTCGATTCCACGATTCCGTTTTTGGCCAGAAGCTGCATCGTCTTCGCGAGTAGTTCGGCGGGAATGCAGAACCGCTCCGCGATGGCGCGCGAGGTGATGGCTTCGTCTTCTTCCTGCTCTGCAAGATAGGAGAGCGCCATCAGGCCGTAATCCGTGCGCTTCGCAATCGTGAACATTCTGTTACCGCCTTGAATTATAACGGGTTCTCGGCCAAGCACGACCATTTGGAAGCTGACGGCTTCTTTCGTTCTCTAAATGCGACCAAATTGGTCGCCGACCCTTTCAGTCGTATATATACGCCCCAAACGGGCTTCTGTCAAGGGTTTGGGGCTATAAAATCAATACTTAAGCGGGAATGGGGACGGAAAAAAGATGTTAAATGCGCTCCCCAGGGTCAGGACAGCCGAGTATGCCGCAGGCTACTTCGCCCCCTTCACCAACTCCCACTTGCCCTTTCGCACTCGCACCAGCACGAGGGAATCGGCGCCCAAGCCGTTGTGATCGTTTTTGGAAAATCCATAAGTTCCGTTCAGGCCCATGAAATAGCGCGCGCCCTCCACGCCCATGGGAATTCTTGTCCGGCTCGCGCCCACGCCCCGGGCGGACCACGCCAAAATGCGCAACGCGTCCACGGCGGCGGCGGCTGTCTCGCCCGGCGTACTTTTGTAGGTCTTCAGATACGCCTCCCGATACGCCGTGAGGTCCGTCTTGGCGGGGTGCGATTCCGGCAGAAGATGAGCCGCCGTGATCCAAGAGGCCGGGAACACCACGCTCTCGGCGGATTTGCTCCGGCTTTGTGAGCCGAACATCCCCGGGGACACATAAGAGATATATAGCGGCATCTTGAGGCCGAGCGCCGAGTGGGCGTGCACCAGGCCCAAGCGCGATACCCCGCGCGCCCAAAGCACGAAGCCCCCGACACCTCGCAGGGAGGCGCGCTTCAGAAAGGGCAAAAAATTGTTCTCGTCCGGCTTGAAGGATTCGTTCAAAAGGATAGACACCCCGAAATCGGGCGCTAGCGCGGTAATCTGCTCACGTCCTTCCGTGCCGTAGCCCAGGGAGGAGCCAAGCATCGCCGCGCGCTTGATCCCTCTGCTCTTAAGGTGTCCCAGTATCAACCGAACGGGCAGCGACGCAGGCCTTGAGGTGGAGAAGACCCACCTTTTCGCCGGGACGAGAATTTCTTCAGGCGCGGACAGTGAGAAAAGCGGCAACCGCTCTTGTTGCGCCGCTTCGGCGGCAGCAATTGCGGCGAAATGCTCGACAGGACCTATCACGGCGACGGCTTTGTGCTTTCTGGCGAGTTCACGTACCGCGGCCGCCGTCCCCGCGGGGCTTCCCTTGGTGTCGAGGGTGAGGAGGAAAATGCGCCCGCCGGCGACGCCTCTGCGATTGATTCGCCCCATTTCAAGCAACAACGCATTGCGGGCTTCCCGGCCCCTGATTGCGTCCGGGCCCGAGAGATCAAGCGCGAGACCGACGACGATTCTATCGGCCGAAACAGCATCAACGGCCCATGCGCAAACATAAAATAAAGCCGCCAGCGCCGCCATCCACTTCCTGCGCCATCCGTTTTTGATCGCCACGCTCATGTTCTATCATTACCCCGAAACTTCGAGCGCCGTATTTGGAAACCCTAACACGTTTGATAACGACTGAACCGACGCATGTCAAACAAAACGAAAAACAACCAGAATACCCTCCGGCTTGCTCCCCCCGAGCGGAGACGATTCAGAAGGCGCATCCTGGGCTGGTACGAGAGGGAGAAAAGAGAACTCCCCTGGCGAGGGGAGAAAGACCCCTACCGGATATGGGTGTCGGAGGCCATGCTCCAGCAGACCCGTGTGGAAACCATCCGACTACGCTATCCCGCCTTCATCGAGCGGTTTCCCACCCTGGCCGCCCTGGCCAACGCGCCCCTGGACGCAGTGTTGGCCGAATGGCAGGGTCTCGGTTATTACGGCCGTGCGAGAAACTTACACCGCGCCGCGCAGGAGGTGATTGATCAGGACAGGGGCGTGATGCCTGGGACGTATGATGCTTTACTGGCCTTGCCGGGGGTTGGGCCCTACATGGCGGGGGCCATCGCCAGCATCGCCTTTCAAGAGCGCCGCGCGGCTATCGACGGAAACGTCCTTCGGATCATGAGCAGGGTTCTCAACCTCACATGCCCTGTCGACACCCTGCCCGCTCAAAAAACCATCCGCAAAGAAACGCAAGCGCTTGTTCCGCGCGCAAGGCCCGGCGACTTCAACCAGGCGCTGATGGACCTGGGCGCCCGAATCTGCCTTCCTAAAAATCCCGATTGCGCAAGATGTCCTGTCCGTAATCTATGCGCAAGCCACAAAACAGGAACCCAGCACGCCCTGCCGGTGAAAACCGCGAAAATTCCGCCCGCGCCTTACACCCTCTTCCAGTTCCGGGCGGAGCAAAACGGTCTTGTTCTTCTCTCCCAAAGGGAGCGAACCGGCCTTTTCGGCGGCATGTGGGAGTTGCCCGGTTTTATGGTGGAGGGCCACCTGGAAAAAGCCGACCGACGCCGGTTGAAAGCGCAGTGCGCAAAGCTCCTGGGGCCGGGCTGGCGGCCGGGACGAGAGCTCGCCAGAATTACGAGAACGCTCACCCACAGAAAGATTCTGTTCGTCGTACATCTGGCGGAAAATTCCGGGAAGGGCGCGCCTCCAGCAAGCCAGGACGGACGGCTCTGGGCGTCCGAGGAGGATTTTCGCGCGCTGGCCGTCTCCACCGCCCAGCGGGCCGCCTGGCGCGCGGCCAAAAGCGCGCTCCGCAACCTGGAAGGGAAATAGAGCGAGCGATGAGGCCGGGGGCGCCTCGCGCTTCATAGCCCTGTCCCTCGAAGCCTACCTGCCGAAGTGATCCTGGAGATAATTCTCGAGCGTTCTGGGGGTGAGGCCGAAAGCGTCTGTCATGGGCACCGGATCGCACACGTTGTCCTCGCCCAGCATCGTAACCTGATCCTCGGTGAAGGGGGGCTTCATCGGGAGCAGGTTGAACAGTTTGGCCTGTAAGCGCGCGATGGGCGTGGGGAGGTTCACGAGCAGCCTCTTCTTTCCCATCGCCCCTACCAGCATGGAGAGGATTTCCTTGATCGAATAGGCGGCGTCTCCGCCCATGTCGTAAGTCTGTCCGATGGTCTCGGGCATGTTCAGGGACTGCGCGAAACAACGGCACACATCTTCCACCCAGATGGGCTGGAGCTTGCCGCTTCCTCCGCCGATGAGGGGAAGAGCGGGCGCCATGCGCGCGATGCCGGCGAAGGTGTTCAGGAACTCGTCGTTCTCACCGAAGATGATGGAAGGTCTGAATATCGTCCAGTCCAGATCGCTCTCGCGAACGAACTGCTCGGCGGCGAACTTGGATTTATGATAGCGGGCGACGGCGTTCTCCCGCGTGCCCAGAGCGCTCATGTGCACGAAACGCTTCACCCCCGCCTGCTCGGCGGCGGCCACCATCCGGCGCGTTCCCTCGGTGTGAACCGCCTCGAAGCCGGGCGTTCCCTTCTCGATGATGATGCCCACCAGGTGAATCACAGCGTCCTGTTTCTTCATCAGTTCAGCGAGCTGGTCGACCGAATACTCCGTGATGTCACCACGCACGGGAAAAGCCCCGCTCATCGAGGTGAGGCGCTGCCGCGCCGGCTCGGGGTCGCGCGAGAGCACCCGCGTCTCATGGCCCGCCAGCGAGAGAAGCGAAAGAAGGGTGCCGCCGACATATCCTGTTCCGCCCGTCAAAAAAACCTTCATGATTCACTTCCTCCCCCACGTAGCGGATGAGTCCGCTCAATGTCCACCCCCGATGCGCGTGACGGCGCCCACCGGAGGTTCGTTCTTCGTCAATTCCCGCAACACCTCGCTCGCATAGGACCCCGGCGGTAGCGTGAAACCGAGGCGCAGGCCCTCCTCCTGCCGCAGGCTCACTTCTTTCATTTGTACTCGATACGGGCGTCTGGAGCCATAAAGCTTCAGCCTCTCCAGCCCGTCGAGAATTTCCGGGTCCCTGATGCCGAGGGAGTCTAGCACGCTTCGCTCGAGTTTTCCCGCCTCCCCGCGTGCTCCGATGAGTTTCCGGCCAATCAGCGGCCCCGCCGGGCTCACCTCGAAACGCGCCAGCGAGCACGCCTCCGCCTCGGGCGCGCCCACCCTCCTGGCCTTGCCCGTTTCATGGTGAAAAACCACATCACCCGTCCAGAGACGATCATGCGCGCGCGCCTCGAGTCTTCCCGCGAGACACAGGTTGAACACGCAAGCCTGGAGCGCGCCGCCATACAAGACCCGCTCTCTCAAGGGGATCGAAGCCGCCGCCTGCCGGGGCGACGCTCCTTTCTCCAAGCGGGCGAGCGCACGTCTTTCCGCCTCCCACGAGGGGGGATAGAGCTCTCCCGCCCTTTGGAACTCGCCTGCCTCATACCTGCGGGCGGCTTCCAGCAAGCGCTCATCCGCATCGTTCCGCGTGGATGCGAATCTCGCGCCCCCCAGAAGCGCATCGAGAACGCCTCGCCAGTCTCCCCTCGCGAACGCGAAGCCGACTCGCGCCGTATGACCGTGAACCCCGAACCTCTGATCGCCGAACGCATTGGGCAGCCCCCGCGCGGAAAGGCAATCCAGAATTTCATCGGCTTTTAGCTTCGCCCCTGGCGCTACGTCTCGAATCACTATATCGAAGCGATTGCCCGAGAGTGAGCCTCGCCTGATGCGGCTCCGAGAACGCGCCGCTTCCAGAACGCGGATTCCTCCTTGCTCCAGTTTTGATACGGCACCCGGAATCTTTTGTGTTTTCGTCTTGAAGGAAAACCATTGTTTCGTCACTGCGTTGGCGTCTTTCAATCCCGCATAGCCCGCCTCCGCTTCAGGTGTGTCCAGGGCGCGGCACAAGGCGCGCAACGCCTCTATGGTAGAAACGCCCCGTTTTTCCACCCAAAGGTGGAGATGCTCCCCGCCGCCACCCGGTGGCGCGAACGGTATCTCTTCCACGCGGAAATCCTCCGGACTTTCGCGTAGGCGCCCGCCTATGCCGGGCAGGGAATCGGTGAGATACGCACCCGCCAATTTTCTCTCCCCCAAAATCAGTTGAAACGCTGCCCTCTCGCTTCCTTGTTAAAATCCATCGGATCGGTTCACTCTGCACGCGCCTTGGGACTATACTCAAAATACCAGCCGAGCGGATTCCACCGGCGTCTATTGTGGTTCACCTTCCAAGAGGAACAAACATGTCCGGCATTTTCGACAAGACCTCTCTTTTTCTCGCGAGCATCGCGCTGCTCCTGGCGTTTATGGCGTATCAGAAAACAGGAGAGTTCCCCTGGGCTCCCGCGGGCCGTGCGGGAAGCCTCATCGTGACCATTCTCCCCAAACTGATGATAGGTATGTTCATCGGTGCTCTTGTGGCCGAGGTGCTGCCGAAGGAAATCTTACAGAACTGGCTCTCCGATCGCTCCGGCTGGCGGGGCATCTTCGTCGGTTGGCTGGCGGGGTTCATGTTCCCAATGGGCGCGCCTTTCGTCCTCTATCCGCTCGTGGCAGGTTTGCTCCAGGGGGGCGCAGGCTTCGGGCCGATGATAACGATGCTCACCGCATCGGCCCTGATAGGCCCGGTTCGTGCGTTCGCATATGAAATTCCCATCCTCGGTACGGAGTTTTTCACTTTCCGCGTCATCTCGGTGTTCTGGATTCCGCCTGTGGCGGGCGTCGTTGCTCAAACGGTCGCGCGAGTCCTGAAAGGAGGTTGAGCCGCGCCATGTCCGATTCGGCGGCTAAGCGCTTCTTTGCGGAACTTCAATGGGCAAATCTTCCCTGTCGCCCCATTCCTTCCAAGAGCCGAGATAGTTCCTGATCCTCGGGTAGCCGAGCAACCGATAAACGAGATAAGCGTGCGCCGAGCGGTAACCGCCCTGGCAAAGCGGCACCATTTCCTTGTCAGGCGTTAGGCCTTTGGGCTCAAGCAACTCCTTCAGTTCGGATGCAGGTTTCAGCGAGCCATCCGTCGCGTTGGCCTCGCTCCATTCCAGGTGGACCGAACCCGGAACCGCCCCGCCGCGCGCGGCCCGGATGTTCTCGGCGAAAAACTCGCCATCCGAGCGCGTATCGTGTATCGCAATGTCAGGATCGCCCAAATGGTTCAGGATGTAGTCCGCCGTGGCGATGCGGCCTTCTTCGCAGGGCTTCAAGTGGCTCGCGAACGAGGTTCTCAGGATGCGCTTGTGGCCCTCCACGCCCGCCTCATAGGGACCGCCCGCCATGGGCCAAGCTTCACGTGTTACGGGCAACCCTGCGGCCTTCCAGGCGTCGATGCCGCCGTCCAAGACGTGCGTGTCCTCATGGCCCAGGTATTCGAGAAACCAGAACCCGCGCGCCGAGCGAAAACCGGAGTTCTCCTGATAGAAAATCACCGTTTTGTCATAATCGACGCCCCGTATTTCCATGAGATAAGCGAGCATCCAGGTGAAGGCGGCCAACGCCTGCGGGCGGGTATCGTTCAGCGAGATTCCGTACAAATCCAGATGCGCTGCGCCCTCAATGTGACCCGCGCAATACTCAGGAGCTTGGCGAGTGTCGATGATGACGAGATCATCTCCTTTGCGCTCGCCGATTCGCTCTTTGAGTTGAACGGGCGTAAGGGCGAGGCCTGGATTCGCATAGCCCTTATCGCTCATCTGAGAAGAGCCTATCGGAACTCACGTGGGCTAAGCGGCTGGAGTCTGTCCGAGAGTTCCATCGTCGTCGGTGACGCCTGCAATGGACGTACATACACTTTCGCTTTTCCCTCCGGATTGACGAAGCGGTAGCTCAGCTTGGCGACTTGGTCGTAGTTGTACCAGACATGCGTGTTGCTCTCCCCACCCGTGACCAGGAGCAGATGGACCATCTCGACTGTTCCGCCTGAACCGGTGATGATCTCCAGCCGGTCGATCTCGCGGGCGAAGGTTTCGGCTTTTCCCGTCGCCAGGGTAATTGTGACGATGAGGTCAAGGGGGCGTTGCGGCTCCGTCGGCGTCAGAGGGGTTTGCTGCGGCATTGCTGGCGCGGGGGGCGCCAGAACCGGGGCCGCCTGAGGCTGGCCAGGAACGGTGCCGGGCGCAGTGGGCTGAGCCTCGGGCGGGGTCAGCGGTGGTGGCGTCAAGCTCTGGGCCTGGGCGCTTAAAACCAGAAGGAACACCCCAAACGCTGCAAGCAGTGACGATAAGAGCAATTTCTTTTTCGGGCGCATGATACTCTCCTTCTCCAGGGAGTCCGTGTTTTGTAAATTATTTTTTATTTATGCCGTATCAGGGATTATACCCACATATCCTATTCCGGCGCATCCGCTGCGCAGCGAAACCCGTATGCGGGCAATCGACGGTCGGGGAAATCTCCCGTTCTGTGCGACGAGGTTAGCGCCCACCAACCATTCACCCAGGAGCCGCCCTTGAGCGTTCTAAGCTCCCGGCCGTTTCTGCGTATCGGCTGGGCATCTTCGGGCTTCGTCCTGAACTCATCCTCTACCCACTCCCAGACGTTTCCGGCCATATCTTCGACCCCGTGAACGCTGGCGCCTTCCGGACGCCTTCCCACGGCCTTGGGACCGCCGGCGTCGGGGCTCAAGCCGAAAACGGCATTCCTGTCTCGCTGCGCGTTGCCCCATGGATACCGCCTCCCTTTGCCCGCGCCCTGGGCGGCGTACTCCCATTCTGCTTCCGTGGGCAGCCGCTTCCCGGCCCACGCGCAGTATGCACGCGCCTCGTCCCACGTTATCCCCACCACGGGCAGATGCGGGCCGGTGAAGTGGACCTTGCGCCAAAAGGGAGGCTCGGGCCCGCTCGTCGCCAGCACGAAATCCTCGTAAAGAGCGTTCGTCACTTCGAACTTGTCCAGGCGAAACGACGTGACCTCGACGAGGCGCCCGCCTGATGCTCTGAGAGTCACGCGCCTGCGTCGCCATCTTCTTCGAAAGCGATTTGGGTTGGAAAACTCGACACCCATCATGAACCGGCCCCCGGGAATACTCACCATTCCCTCGAGAGATGGCTTGCTGATGGGCGGGGGCGCAGGCGTGACAGGTGCGGGCGGCGGTTTTAGTGTCCCGGGCGTAGGATCGGGAGGCATGCGTTTCGCGGTATCAGTATGAAGTTCTTTCTCCGGCGCTGTATCCTGTTCGGCTTTTTGTTGCGATTTTGGCTCGGGAGACAGCTCCTGCGGCTCAGAAGGCGCGCGGGCGGACGGGGCTTCTTCGCTCTTTTCATCACTTTTCTCGGTCGGAAGGCGAGGTGCGGGCAGGCCCTTGATGGCTCGCGCCTTGAGTTCATTCTCAATGTTCGTGAGTTCGGGCCACCTTGTTTTATTAAGCGAACCTAGCAGCGCTTTCGCCTCCTTCATCCGTCCGTAGCGATACAGCAAATAGGCGAGCCCACGCCGCGCGCTCCCGCTTTCGGGGTAGTGTGCATTCGCTCGCCGGAAAAAGAAAAAAGCCTCGTCGGGACGGTCCGAGTCATACAAGGTCCAACCAAGGCCCGTGAGCGCATGTAGAAGCTTCGGCTCCAGGCTGAGCGCTTCACGAAAGTTCTTCTCGGCGAATTTGTAATCTTCTTGCCGGTAAGCCGATTCTCCTGTTGCGCTTAGAGTCTCGGCTTGGCTCGGAGGAGACGGCTCGGTCTCTTGCGTGAGCGCCGTTTCCGTGGGATTGGACGATTTGCGTTCCGGTGGTGTGGGATCTGGAGAATGCGTTCTTTTGAGCGCTTGGGAGGGAAGAGGGCCGCTCGGCGCCGTTTTTTTCTCCGGCGCTATCGATTCCCGGACAGTCGGCTCCACGCCTCCGCAACCGAAACCCAGGAAAACCAGGACGAGGAAATACGCGGAAAATAGAGACGGAAACACCGTCCCTTTATTTTTTTCTCGCATTACTAACCCAGTGTTTACGGAGAACCGTTCCCGTTCTCTTCAATGCGTGCCAAGGCCGCAACGCGGTCTCCTTCGTTGACCCCGATGAGGCGAACGCCCTGCGTGGCGCGTCCGATGACGGAAACGTCCTGAACCCGGGAGCGAATGAGTTGCCCCCCGGTGGTGATAAGCATGAATTCATCGTCTTCGATCACGCGGCGGATGCCGACGACGGGTCCGTTTTTATCTGTCACCTTGATGTTGATCACGCCCTTGCCGCCCCGGTTGGTAAGCCGATAGTCATCCACGCGGCTGCGCTTGCCGTAGCCGCACTCGGTGGCAGTGAGAATGATATCTCCGGGAGAGACGACTTCCATTCCGATGACGCAATCGCCTTTCGCCAGTTCGATCCCGCGTACGCCGCGCGCACTTCTCCCCATGGCGCGAACCTTACCCTCCGGGAAACGAATGGCCTTTCCGTCTCTCGTTCCGAGGAATACATTGAGAGTCCCGTCGGTCTGGCCAACGCCGATGAGTTCGTCTCCCTCGTCTAGATTGAGCGCGATGATGCCGCCCACTCTCGGGTTGCTGAAAGCCGTGAGTTGCGTCTTCTTGAGCACGCCTTGCTTCGTCGCCATGAGGATGTAGCGATCGGGCTCGAACTTGCGCACCGGCATGACGGCGGAGACATACTCGCCTGCCGCCAACTGAAGCACATTCACGATGGCCTTACCGCGCGCCGCGCGGCCTCCCTGGGGAATCTCGTGCACCTTGAGCCAGTGGCAACGCCCGCGCGAGGTGAAGAACATCATGTAATCATGCGTAGAGGCGATGAAGAGCTGTTCGACGAAATCCTCCTGTTTCGTTCCCATGCCCATCACGCCTTTACCGCCTCGGCGCTGCGAGCGATACAGGCTGATAGCGTTTCGCTTGATGTAGCCCGAATTGGAGATTGTGACCGCCATGTCCTCTTCGACGATCATGTCCTCAATGGAGATCTCGCTCGTCTCGTCCACGATCTCCGTGCGCCGTTCGTCTGCGAATTTCTCACGGACCTCAAGAAGCTCTTCCTTGATGATGGAAGTCTGGAGCTGTTCGTCCACGAGCACCTTACGGAGATAGGCGATGGTTTTTTGGATTTCCTCGTACTCGGTCTCAATCTTGTCACGCTCCAGGCCCGTGAGGCGCTGAAGCCTCATCTCCAGGATGGCCTGGGCCTGGGGCTGGGTGAGCCCGAAGTTCCGCATGAGCCCCGCGCGCGCCTCCTCGGGCGTCTCGCTCGCGCGGATGAGCGCGATGACTTCTTCGATATTGTCGAGCGCGATGCGGTAGCCCTCGAGTATGTGCGCCCTGCTCTCGGCCTTCTTGAGCTCGAAGCGGCTGCGCCTGAGGATGACCTCGCGGCGGTAGCGCAGGAAATGGGAGAGCATCTCCTTCACGCCCATCACACGGGGCTGGTTGTTCACGAGGGCCAGCAGGATGACGCCGAAGGTCGTCTGCATCTGGGTGTGCTTGTAGAGCTGGT
>JAPPHK010000004.1 GCA_028820795.1 Nitrospinota bacterium
AACAGCCACCAGCCCCCATGGAGCGCGCCGAGAAGAATCAGCGGAAAAACAACCAACGGCAGATAGTGCGGGAGAGCGGTCAGAATGGACGGCTCGATATTCCGAGTGGCGTCAGCGCCGTCTGGGCCGGAGCCGCCACTTGCAACCGGACTGTGCGGCATGTCAGCTCCTCGATGGTAAGCGCTATTAAACTCTTAGACTGGAACTATATTATCCCCGAATACCTTGACCTGCAAGATTTATTAGTCCCGCAAGACGGCGAGGAGACGCTCGAGCGCTTCGATACAAAACGCAGTGGTCACGGCTTCGGAGCCGTGCCCTATCTGCCCTACAGCGCCCCACTTCAATGTTTGGTCGCCGAACGCGAGAAATTCCGGCCAGCTGCCGTCCTCGCGCTGCGAACTCGTGAACCTTTCCACCTCGCGTTTCGCGTCGACCCTTTCGAGGCGCCCGACATGGTGGAGCGCCGCCACGGCCTGAGCCGCCTGAAGGACGTTGCCGTATTCTCCCTCCTCGTCCCGCAAGTTCAGGATGCGCTCCGCGAGTATCGGTCGAAGCCGATCGAGGGCGGGCCGTGCGCGAACCGTAGCGCGGGCAATCGCATAGCAGATCGCCACCTCGTCGGGATACCATTTGGACGAACCATCGAGATCGCCTTCGGTTATCAAGGCTTCCAGCCACCTTTGGGCATCCCTGGTTTCCGGGCAGTCGCCGAGATAGGCGATGACGTTCGCATTGACGACCGGGTCGGCTTCGATGCGAAAGCGCGACACGACATCGGGTTCATCGTCTTCCAGAACCCAGGTCATGAAGCGGCCTTCCTCATCGCGGTTCGCCAGCATCCGCGGGACGTTCCTCCCCAGCAGAATCCAGGGGTGCGTTCCAATCACGAGCGAACACAGCGCGGTGCTGTCGAGATCCCGGGGCAGGTGGCGATAATAGCGCCACAAACCGGGATATTCGATGGTGCCGACGAGATACGCCCTGGTCGCAGCGCAGATCGCCCTGGCGCGCGCTTCCTCGCAACATTCCAGGGCGAGGGCGCAGAAAGCCGATATAAAGGGAGGTTTCTCGAAATGCCGAGGTATGTTCGGATCGGCTACGTTGAAACGGATGCAATGCCAGGCGCCGTTTTCGTCTATGGCGGACTCGAGGAAAACGAGGCCGCGGCGGATGCTTTCCCTGCCCGCTTTTGCAAGCGCCTCGGTGGCGGCGGCGTTCTTCGGGATTCTCTCCCCTGGAGGCGCGGGCGGACGAGCGGGCGGCGCGGGATCGTGCATGGTCTTGCGAAGAAACTCGATCGACTCTGCGCCGGTTTTCGCCTCCTCCCGTTCCGCTTGAGTGAATTTGCTGCGCGGCGGAAGGACGAGGTGCGTCGCGGTATAGGTTTCTTCGTGTACGTGAATCTCATGGTCTTCGGCCATCGTCACGCCGAATTCCTCTTCGATGGTCTCTTTGGGCTTGGCAAGAAGACGTTCTCTAAAGTCGTAGTCGTCGCAGGCTCGCGATATCAGAAAATCAGCTCCGTCAAAGGGCTTCTTCATGGATGTCAGCTCCGTTTTCGCGGGCCTTGGCCGAACGTGCATTTTCTGCCGCCGGGTTGCTGTCTGCATATCCGGATCAAGCGATTTGCCTTTTGATCAACTCTTTGAATACCCCGTCGACCTCCTTGAGTTCGTTGAAGGAACCGCATTGTACGACTTTTCCGGCTTGCAGCACGTAAATGCGGTCGGCCTGTTCCAGCGTAGACAGGCGGTGGGCAATGACGAGCCGGGTGGAAGTCAGGTCGGCAAGGTTCCGCATTACCTTCGCCTGGCTTTCGTTATCCAGCCAGTTCGTCGCCTCGTCAAGCAACATGATTCGCGGGGCGCCGATCACCGAGCGGGCGATTGTGATGCGCTGACTCTCGCCGCCTGAAAGGACTGTTCCGCTGGCGCCCACCATCGTCATCATGCCCATGGGCATTTCCCTGATTTGGGCTTCGACTTCGGCGGTCCTGACCGCCGCCCATACTTCATCGGTCTTCACTTCGTCATGATGACTGACCAGATTGTCCCAGAGATCTTGTGGGTGGAGTCCAACGGATTGCGGCACCGCACCGATTTTCTTGCGCACCTGTTTCAGATTCAGGTGCCTCAATTCGCGTCCGTCGTAATACACCGCGCCGGAGGTTGGCCAGTCGATACCGAGTGCGAGCCGGAACAGGGTGCTCTTGCCCGCGCCGGACTCACCGGCAATCGCGATGAATTCACCAGGACGGGCGTGAATCGTAACGTCGTCGAGAATCAACGGACCGTCGGGGTCGTAGCGAAAGGAAATGTGATCGAACAGTATTTCACCGCCCAGGTATTCAACCGGTTCTCCCTCCGTCACGGTTTCAGGTACTGCGGAGAGAAGTGGGCGCATCTGCCCGAACGCCGGCAGTATGGCGGCAATAGCGCCGATAGACTCGCCGAGCCGGGCGATAGCGGACTGGAATACGATAAAGACCGTGTAAACGACGAGAAAATCGCCGACCGGAATGTTTCGGTCTTCCACCGCTGCCACCGAGAAAAGCAGCACCCCGCCTGCCAGGAAGGGGAGCGCGGCGCCAAACGCCCGCGAATGCCCCTCAATCGCGCCGAGTTCGATCTCCGCGCGTTTCTGCTCACGATAATCTTTCGCCCAGATGGCGTAAGCCGACCCTTCCGCATTATCCATTCGCAGCTTGGAGATACCTCCCACAATCTGGAACAATCGTCCGGCTACACGGCGCGCCGCGCTGATCATCCGTCCATAAGGTGAAACCTGGCGCAACCCGAGGACCAAGGTGAAAAGCAACGAAGCCAGGCTGAAGCCGAGGGTGATGGCGCCGAGGGTGGCATCATAGAAAAATATGACGCCAAAAACAGGAATCAGAAATATGATCGACAGAAAGCTGTTGGCGACGACTCCCTGCAAGCTATCGCGAAGATTCTGGAACGTCATACCCGACATTGCCAGATCACCGGCTGGATGGCGGTGCAGAATGCTCGACGGAAGACGCATGAGACGGTCCCAGAAGGCGGCTTCGACCCGAGTCGCCGAGCGCCCCTCGAGCCGCATCATCGCCGTGCTTTGAAGCAGGTGGAGCAGTCCGCCGAGCAGGCCGAACGCCGCTACCGCCACGGCAACGGCGTAGAGCGTTTCTGCGTTTCCGCCCGCCAGAATTTCATTCGCAACGAAACCGAGCGCGATCGCCGGCAGCAGATTTATCAAACCGTATAGAAGCCCGGTAATTACCAGCCGCGCCAAATCCGCTGCCGAACCGCGCAGGGCGATTCCCAGCAGGTCTGCCGGTTTCACGTCCCTCGTCGGCAATGGCCGGTAGAACATCCAGGCTTTCTTCCCCAGCGCGCCCGCGCGGTCCGCCGTAACCCGGAAGCTGCGTTTACTGACCGGATCGATTTCCCGGTATCGCCCGAACTTTCCCGGCAGCAACGCCACGGGCCTGCCGTCCTCGGCGCGGAACCCCAGCATCGCGTTGCTGTCTCCGCGCCACCAGTTGCCCTCGGCTTTGAATCGCACGCGCCGGGCGCGTAAACCCGACGCATCGAGAACCTCAACGAGGCCAACCGGAGAGGCTGAGAATCCCGAGCGCGCCGGTATCTTGAAATCGATTCCTTCATGGCGGCCGATGTGTTGCAGGGCATCCGCCAGCGCCGTGTCCTCGATACCGGCATCCCGGTCGATCGGAAGGTCATAGATATTGAAGAGCCGCTGCCGCGCGGCTTTTTCGGCCGTGCGGCGGCTGGTTGTCCGCGCGCGTTCGAGATTGACGTCATCGACCACGACCAGTCGGCGGTTCAGGCGTTCCAAGGCGAAAGCAACCGCGTGAAAAGAAGCAAGCGCCGGCAGTAGGGTGCCTTGCTCCGCCAGGGTTTCTGTAGATTCGCCCGTTAGTGTCGCCTCGTCGAACAAGGTGAGCCAGCTTGTGCGGGTCAGCGGAATAACGGCTTCGTGTGAGCCGTTCTCCTCCGAAAGTTCCGCCGGGTCGATAATTCCCATGAACAGGCTTGCGCCGCGCGGCGGTTCGGGTACCCATACCACACCGCGCCTTACGGATAGCGTACAGGGGCCCAGGGCCTGCTTCAGGCCGGGTTCGGTCAGCGCGGTCGGACGCGGAAGGGGGTTTGCAAAACGCGACAGTGTTTCCGTAATGGCGGTCAGCCAGGTGTCAGTCTGTTCCGCCAGTTCCGCCGGATGAACCTGGGACAGCAAGGAGACCGGCAGACGTTTCAAAATGGTGCCCGGCGTTCCTTTGGCGATGAGGCTGAGCGTGTTGTCCTCGTTATTGTCTCGCTGGTCCGGTGCGACACCCGGCAGCAACCAGCCAGATTCCCGGCGCAGCAGATGCTGCGGGGCCGCCTGCTCCACTCCGTCCTTGAATTCGACCAGGAACAGATTGACGGCGCCCTGATCAATGAACCAGACACTATCCGGGTCGTCGAGCTTGACCGGCAGGTTGCCGGCGCAGGGAACGGACGCGCCGAAGCGAGCGGCGAGTTCGGCTATTGATGTGTATTCCGGCTTCTTATTCTGCATCAGCCCGATTTGACCAGTTTGTAGTACGCGCCGTCCCGGTCCGCGATCAACTCGTCGTGTGTGCCGCGTTGCACCGTGACGCCCTTGTCGAGCACGATGATTTCATCGCAATCGCGCACCGTGCTCAGCCGGTGCGCCACGATCAGGCAGGTGACGCCTCGACGCCGCAGGGCGTCATCGACGTCTTCTTCGGTTGAGGCATCGAGTGAGCTGGTGGCCTCGTCCAGAATGAGCACCGTCGGATTGCCCACCAACGCACGGGCGATTTCGAGACGTTGCCGCTGGCCGCCGCTGAAATTCGCTCCGCCTTCTTCGACGAGGGTCGAATACCCCTGTGGTCTGACGAGGATTTCGTCATGGATCCGGGCATCCCTTGTCGCGGCGAAGAGGACTTCATCCGGAATGGCCGGGTTCCACAACGTGATGTTGTCGCGCAGAGACGCGGAAAAGAGCACGATCTCCTGATCCACCATGGATATGGATTGCCGCAGCACTTCTTCCGGAATTTGATTCCGAAGATGACCATCAAACAGGATTTCGCCCGACCAGGGCGGATAGACTCCCGAAACCAGGCGCGCCAGGGTCGACTTGCCCGAGCCGCTGGGACCGACCAAGGCGACGCGCTGCCCTGGCTTGATCACGAGGTTGAAGTCCTTTACCAAAGGTGGCCGGCCCTTGTTGAAACCGAAGGTGACGTTTCGCAGTTCGAGTTGGCCTGCAAGCTGGAGCCGGCCGTTGAACGTGGAGATTGACTCCGATTCCGGACTTCTGCGGCTGAAGACGGGGTCTTCATCGGTTTTGGAGATGTCCTCGAGACGCTGCAAATCGGTTTTGAGCGCCTGACGGTTTTCGGTGAACTCCAAAAAGCGCTTGATGGGAGCCAGAAACATCTCCGCCAGGATGTAGAACCCGACCAGCGTCCCCAGGGTCATATCTCCATTCATGACGAAACTACCCCCGACCCCGAGAATCGCCGCACTGCGGAGCGCGTCAATCAGCCCCGGAAGCGAGGTATTGATGGAGCCCAGTTCGGAATAGAGTTGACGCGCACGCAGTTCACGCGCCTGTTGACCACTCCAGCGCGAAAAAAACCGGTCATCCGCTCCCGTCATACGCAGGTTGTCCGCATGACTCAGCATCTGCATGCCGAGGCCAATCAGCAATCCCTGCTCGCGTCTCATCGCCTGACTTCGAACTGCCCGGAGGGCGTTGAGAAAATGGGCCAGTACTCCGTGCAGCAGGGCCAGAAAAAGCACTATCAGCGTGAGGGGGACATCGTAGGCGAACATCGCCAGTAGCAACACCACGCTCATGGCCATGTCGATAATGAGCACAAGAAACTGATCCGCCAGCTTCTTGGCGATTCTGTCGATGGACGAGACCCGATCGGTCAGATCGCCTGCCAGCCGGTGCTCGAAAAACTCTACCGGCAAGCGCAGCAGCCGTGAAATGCCGCGACTGAAGCCAATCACCGATACCCGGACTGCGAGCCGCTTGAGGAATCGGTGCTTGAGCAAGGACAGGACGTAAACCAGAACACCGCCGCCGAGCAAGGCGGTCACCAATCCGCCCCAGGACCCGTGTTTTTCCATCACATCGTCAACGAAAACACCGAGAGATGCGGGAATTATCAATGTCAATAACGTCAACATGAGCCCGCATGCAATCACCCCGGTAAGCAAATTCCATGAACCGTCGAGCAAGGCTCCCAATTGCCTGAACAAGTCGGGCTGCTCGCCACCGGGACTGAAATCGGCGCTGCGCTTGAAGCGGAGCGCAATTCCACTGTAGTCCTTGTAGAACTCTTCAGCGGGAATCCTGCGCCGCCCCATGGAGGGGTCATTCAGATGGAAATTACGGCCATCGAATCCATCGAGGACAACGAAATGGCTGAATTGCCAGAACAAAATCAAAGGCATCTGCATCTTTCCGAGTTGATCGGCGCGCACGCTGAGCCCACTGCATTCGAGACCATAATGTCTGGAGGCGCGCAAGATGCTCGCGGCGCTGCTGCCGTCTCGGCTCACCTCGCATTTTTCGCGCAATTCGGTAAGCGGCACCCACCGCCCGAAGTAGGCCAGTATGATGCCGAGACAGGCGGCGCCGCATTCTGACGCATGCATCTGCAACAGAATAGGCGTGGTTATCTTCCGTTTCTTTTTTTCCGATGAGGCCTTATCCCCGCCGTCTTTGGGGGTGCGCGGCGGCATCTTATGACCGCCTCATTCGAAACAGCGCAATCGGAGATTGTCTGCCCAGCTCGATGACTATCCGGCATTTCCTGCCCGCAAGTGAATCCAGGTCAACACTTTCTTCGAGCGCGATAACGACGCGTTGCAGGGAAACCGGCGCCGCGGACTCGAATGCCGCCGCTCCCCCGGAAAAGGGCACGGCGGAAATGGTTCTGACCTCTCCGCCGAGCGCGGCTGTTTTTCCATCCGCCGTATCCGGCTCGATCATCGCCGGCATCCCGGCCTCGATACGAGGAGCGATATCGCTCTCGACCCAGACGAGAACCTGCACGGACCGTCTGCCATCGGGCGCGTTTTCGCCTTGTTCGACCACTACGCCGTCTACCGCGATACTGCGAGAAACGCTGCCAAAGAATAGCCATGCCGAGAGGATGCACAGAAAAAGAGCAATCGCGGCGACGAGCAGACGCTCGCGCGGCGTGGAAATCGTCAGCAGCCGGTCGAGTTGTTCGCGTTCTTCCTTTGCTTCGGCCACAATATTATGAAACGAGTCGAATGGATTGTTGAACACGGCCGTAGATTCGCCTCTTCAGAATGATAAAGCAAGGTGGAAAAATCCCGTCCCTTTGAATATCTTGTTTGGAATTATACACAATCACAGAGCGGGGACTTTTTCAACGGCCCCGGATGGTCGATCCGCCCGGCGGACAGAGGATTTGCTCCGGATTGCAGGCCCCCCTCGTTATCCCCGGTCCTTCTCGTTTCCAAACTTAGAGGCACCAAACCGCTGGCGTGGAATCAAGCTGTGTCGGAATTTTCCGAGACCGGCGCCTGGCAGCCCAGCCCCTGGGACATCTGGCAATAACTGGAGAGAGGGAAGAACGCTAACGTCCGATTCCAGTCCGATTTGTCAATGAGCGACTGGTTCATCAGCTCGATCATTTCCTCGAATTTCGGGAGCGCGTCGCAACCCACCGCTTCGGGGTCCGCCACCTCACGGTATCGAGGCCAGGCGTGGTCGCGGGCGTATCGCCAGAATCCGCTGTCGTACTTCGAACCGCAGGAATAGTGCCAACCGACGAACAAGCCGAAGCAGAGCATGGTATTGGTGAGGTATCGATTGACCACCGGAGCGTCGCGCTCCAGGTGTTCTACCGGACGGTTCAGGCGCGTATGGAGAACCATCCCGACCTCCACCTGCACGAATACGATCGCCGTTGCTTCGAGGGGTTCCATGAAGGCGGCTGCGTTGCCGATGCGGGCCACCGCGCCATCGTACATGTGACGATGGATAAAATTGGGAAACGGAATGACGGCGCGCTGCTCGAATTCCGGTACGCCGTCGGCTTCCAGGAAGGCGTCGAAATCCGATTCGACTTCGGCGAGGGTGGATAGGTCGCGGTTGAAGATGTACACGTAGGATGTGTGCGTCGCGAGCGGAATGACGACCATCCAACCATGCGGACGCGCAACCGCGCGGGTATATGTAGGCTGCAGAACCAGTCCGTCGCGCTCTTTTTCGACGATTGCCGGACAGCGGCGGATGACGGCCGTATTGGTGGGGATGAAAGAGAGGTCGATGTGCCGTTCGGGGTCGAGTTCTTTCGGGAATCCGCGAGCATCGAAGACCAGGTCGTAACGCTCCGGCGGCAGGCCCTCGAATTCCACTTGGGCGCCGCCCTCCACCCTGGTGATATCGAGCACCTTCGCGTCGATGTGGCGCGCGCGCGTGCTTTCATGCAGCAGGTCCGCCAGCAAGTCGACGGACAGGTGATAGGCGTAGGACACCTGTTGCGGCGTGAAGTAGTGGGTGAAGTCCTGATTGCGCCGGCCCCATCCTTCGAAAACCACCCCGTACTTGCGGGTTCCATTCAGGCGTTGCTGGACGGTTTCATGGGGAAGATTCGTCAGTTGACACAATTCCTGAACAAGGCTCGGCCAACAGCCTTCGCCCACTTCGAGGGCCGGGATGCGCGAGTCATATATGTGGTGCAGCTCGTGGTCGCTCTCGGGTAGTAGGCGAGTGACGTTGGCGGCCGCAAGGGACCCTGCGGTTCCCCGCCCGACAACCGCGATTTTCCGTAAAGATTCAGCGCCCGGCCGTATCATCCCGAATCTCTTTTGCAGGTATCGGTGCATTTTCTTTTTCAAATATAGATGAAATTCCCGATATGAGCCATTATCAAGTCGAGCTGCTTTAGAATCCGGTGCATGGCCGTCGTGGATCGGGCGTGTATGGACGTAGGTGGACGCGCGCCGGAAGATGGGAGCGGCATCGAGGCTGAGCCTCAAGCACCCCGAGAATGACGAGGGGGCCCGTGAGCGGCGTTCTCCCGCGCGGTTTTGGTAGATGGTGAAATAAAAATTCATCTGTAATTAGTTGCAATATAAAGAGTTGTCTTCAACTATCAGCGTCAGGCGTTCAAATGCAGGGCGGAAAAAAGTTTTTCACCTCCCGCGCATTTCCCCAGCAACTACTCGCATTTCCTCTCACATTGCATGACGCCGCAAACCCTCCCTCCTCGGCCGGCAAACGCTCGTTCCTCGGGGTTGTTGAAAAAGTCGTCTCCCCCTCATCCTGAGTAGCGGCCCTTCGACAGGCTCAGGGCAGGCTCCGCCGTCCCCCCGCCTGCCTCATCCTGAGTAGGCGCGTAAGCGCCGTATCGAAGGTCAATCGCGACCAATGCGGGAGCGATTGCCGGCCAAACAGGGGAGTGTTCCCCTCGACAGCTTCGGACAAGCCCTTCGATACAAGCGCTCCTTTCTCAGTCGCGTTTGACCTCCGGCGGCTACTCAGGGTGAGGAAAGAGGCGTTGGCGGTTTACGGGGGTCGCAGACGAGGGTTTTTCAACAGCCCCTCCCCGGTCGGCAAACGCTCGTTCCTCACTCGCGTTTGACCCCCGCATTGGCGCGAGGAGCTACTTGCGGATGGTGCCGAAGCTGAAGCCCGTGACGAGGTGCTTCTGGATCAGGACGCCGAGGATGACCACGGGGATGGTGATGACCGTCCCGATAGCCGCCTGCGGTCCGTAGAGCCTGCCCTCCGACGCGCTCTGGAACTTGTTGAGCAGGATGGGCAGCGTGACGACCTTCGGCTGGGTGAGCGTCAGCGCGAGCAGGAACTCGCTCCAGTTCAGGATGAAGATGAACAGGAATGTCACCACCATGCCGGGCGCGACCAGGGGCATGACGACGCGCCTAAGCGTGTAGATGCGCCCCGCGCCCGTGATATACGCGGCGTGTTCGATGGTCTTGGGAATCTCCTCGATGAAGTTCAGCATCATCCAGATGACGAACGGCAGCGTGGTCGCTATGTAGAGGAGGCACAGGCCGGTGTAGGAGTCGATCAGGCTGAACCGATAGCTGAGGACCGTCTGGGTGGCGAACGGAATCAGGATGGCGTAGTACATCACGACGGGAATCGCGATGATGATGGGCGGGACCATGCGGATGGTCAGGATCATGTAGCGGAAATACTTTCCGCCCACGTTGAAGCGCGATATCGAGTAGGCCAGAAACGTGCCCAGCAGGAGAGCGAGCAGCGCGCTGGTGGAGGAGACGAACATCGAATCGCGCACCGCCCCCCAGATCGTGAAGACATGCTCGAGAACATCGCGGTCGACGCGATCGCCTTGTCCGAACATGCTGAAAATCAGCCGGTAGTTGTCCAGGGTGGGTTCGTATCCTCCACCGATGAAACCCGGGAACCAGTTCGGCGGCCAGGCCAGCCAGTCGCCCGAATCCTTGAAGGAAGTCGATATCATCCAGAAGATCGGGAACATGACCATGCTCGCCCAGAGCAGAAGCGCGGCGTGGCGGAACCAGAAGAAGAGGTTGTAGCGCTTGGCGAAGGACATCTCCGCGCGCCTGTCGGCCTCG